>JAIENU010000021.1 GCA_019751125.1 Burkholderiales bacterium
ACCTATGCCGGCAGCATTGATGCCGACGATGTGCATGTCGGTTCGATGCTGCACCCGGGTTGCATCGTCATCTCGGCGGCGCTGGCCGTGGGTGAAGCGCGCGGCGCCAGCGGTGAACGCATCCTCGCCGCGATTGCCGCCGGTTACGAAAACATGATCCGCATCGGCCTGGCGATCCAGCCTTCGCATTTCCGCCGCGGCTTCCAGAGCACGGCCACCTGCGGCGGCTTTGGCGCGGCGACGGCCGCGGCAAGCCTGATGTTCAACGGCGCGGACCGCGTGCAGCGCATCGCCGAAACCATCGGCCTGGTCGCTTCCTTCAGCGGCGGTCTGACCCAGTTCTACCACTCGGGTTCGACAGTGAAGCGCATCCACGCCGCACACGCTGCAGGCGAAGGCGTACATGCGGCGCTGCTGGCCCAGGCCGGCTTTTCGGGCCCGGCCGACATCCTCGAAGGCAAGGACGGGTTTGCCCGCGCCTATGCCGACGGCCATGATTTCGACAAGGGGCTGGCCGGCATCGGCAGCCAGTGGCGCCTGCTCGAAACCGCGATCAAGCCGCATGCGATCAGCGCGCGGGTGCTGTCGGCGGTCGAGGCCACCGGCGATCTGCTGCGCGAACACGGCCTCGACGCCGGTGACATCGCCGCAATCCGCGTCGGCATTCCGAAGATCATCCAGGGCCGGCTCACCGTGGCCGAGCCGAAGGATGTGCAGGCCGGACAGATGAGCCTGCCGTACTGCATGGCAATGGTGGTGAAACAGGGCAAGGCGGTGCCCGCGGGTTTCACCATCAACATCGATGACTTCGAGGGTGCGCTGGCCGATCCTTCGGTGATGGCGATCTCCAGGGCCATCGCCTGCGAGCTGGATCCCGATGCCGAGCGTGTCAGCACCGAGCAGTCGGTCGGCGCGAAGGTCACTTTCACGCTGAAGTCCGGCAAGTCCGTCGAGAAATTCATCGAGGCGCCCAAGGGCAGTGCGTCACGGCCGTTCACGCTGGATGACCACATCGCGCGTTTCCGCGCCGAGATGGCCAAACGCTTTGCGCCGGCCCAGATCGATGCCGTGCTCGACGAGGTGCGCAATTTCCACAAGGCCGGCAATGCCGACCGCCTGATGCAGCTTCTTGCCAGCCGCACCTGATCATGCCGACACTTCAGTTGCCGGATTGCGAGCTGCACTACTGCGTCGATGATTTCACCGACCCCTGGACCACACCCGAGACCGTGTTGATGCTCCACGGCAACGCCGAGAGCAGCCTGTCCTGGTATGCCTGGACGCCGGTGCTGGCGCGGCAACTGCGCGTGGTGCGGCCCGACATGCGCGGTTACGGCCGGTCGACGCCGATGCCGCGTGAATACGAATGGACCTTCGACGCGCTGATCGATGACTACTGCCGGCTGATGGACCACCTCGGCATCGACCGCTTCCACCTGGTTGCGGCAAAAATCGGCGGCACCGTTGCCCGCGTGTTTGCGGCGCGGCGCCCCGAGCGTGTGCTGTCGCTGACGGTGGTCGGCACGCCGCAGGCGAAGCGCCCCGGTGCAGAGCAGATTCCGGCGCTGATCGAGGAATACGAGACCAAGGGTGCCGAACACTGGGCCAGGCGCACCATGGATGGCCGGCTCGGTGAACATTTTCCCGCCGAGGGCGTGGAGTGGTGGACGAAGTTCATGGGCCGCGCGCCGGTGTCCTCGCTGATCGGCTTCAACCGCGGCATCAATTACGCCGACATCAGCGCCGAACTGCCGAAGATCCAATGTCCGACGCTGGTGGTCACCACCGAGGAATCGGGGCTGGGCACCGTCGAGCGCACCCGCGACTGGCAGCAGCAGATCCCGCATTCGCGCCTGCTGGTGCTGCCCGGCAAGTCCTATCACGTCGCCGCCAGCGATGCCGAGGCCTGCGCGCGGGAGACTCTGGTATTTATTCGGGCGTCAAAAAATATATAATAAAAACAATTATTTATGTGATTTTACCGCGGCCGCTGCCTGTTTGCGCAGCCAGCCGATGAAGGTCTGCACCTCGGCGCGTTCGCGGGCCTGGGCCGACACCATCAGCCAGTGATCGCGGCCGCGCATGCCTTCACCATGGCGCGTGCCGGCGAGCGGCGCCACCAGCGCGCCGTCCTCGATCAGGTCGTGGAGCAGCGGCAAGCGGCCGAGCGCGATGCCCTGGCCGCTGACCGCGGCGCGCAGCGTCATGTCGTAATGGCTGTAGCGGACCACGCCACGGGTCTGCGGCGCGGAGAGGCCTGCCGCCTCGAACCAGGCCGGCCAGGTCAGCCACGGCGTGTGCAGCTGCGGGTCTTCGTAATGCAGCAGCGTGAAGCGGGCGAGGTCCGCCGGTTTGCGCAGCTTCTGCCGCTGCAGCAGCGCCGGGCTGCACACCGGCAGCACGCGTTCGCCGAACAGGTGCAGCGCGCCGGTGCCGGCCTGCTCGCGCGTCGAATAACGGACGGCGAGATCAAGGCGGTCGCGCTCGAGGTCGCGCAAGGTGTTGTCGGCTGCCACGCGCACTTCAATCTGCGGATGCTGGCGCTGGAAATCCGCGAGCCGCGGCACCAGCCACAGCGAGGCAAAAGTCATTGCCGATGTGACGGTGACCACGCGCGACTCCAGCGGCTGGCGCAGGCGCTTGCCGGCTTCACGCAACTGGTGCAGCGCCTGATTCACATCGCGGTAGTAATGCTGCCCGGCCTCGGTGAGCAGCAGGGCGCGGGTGCGGCGGATGAACAGCGGCACACCGAGCTGGTCCTCCAGTTGCTGAATCTGCCGGCTCACCGCTGACTGGCTGAGAAACAGCTCCTGCCCGGCGCGGGTGAACGAGAGGTGGCGCGCCGCCGCCTCGAAGGCCTTCAGCAGGTCCAGCGCCGGCAGTTCACGGCTCGGGGTTATCGCTGCCATGGATGCAATTTATGCATTCATTACCTGCAAAATGATCGTTTGTGCGGGACAAAATCTCCATTGCATAGTAGCGGCACGCCCGGCGCATGGGCGTTGGGCAATGAATGCAAGGAGTGCATGAATTATGAGCCGCCCCAGAACCCCCGGCAAGCCGGAACCGCTGCTCCGCGAACTCGCCGCCGGCGACACCTTTTCCATCGCCGGCCTGCGTGGCACCACGGTGCGCGCGCTGCAGGGCCGCGTCTGGGTCACCCAGGCCGGTGATGCCCGTGACTACGTGGTGCCCGCCGGCGGCCGCTTTTGCGCCGCGGGTGAAGGTCATCTGGTGATCAGCGCGCTGACGGATGCCACGCAGATTGCCATCTATCGCAGTGAGATCGAGCCGCCCGGGGACTGGCTGCATAACGCGGTGCATCTGGATCCGGATTTCGCCGAAACGGCACGCCGTGCCGCGCGCCAGGAGGCCGCGCAATGGTTCGGCTGCATGCTGATTCGGTGCTGGCGCTGGCTGCAGCGGGCCTGGTCCAGGCGCAGCGCACCCTCGGCGCGCAGTACTCACGGTTACCATTGTTGACACGTCCTTACCGTCCGGAGTGCACCGTGAGCCAAACTGCCAAACCTGTCGCCATCCCTGCTGCTGAAGCCCCGCCCAAAACAAAGCAGAGCAATTACCCCGAGCCGTTCGCCACGCGTGTCGCCGGCCGCTTCAAGCGCCCGCTGGGCGATGTGTTCGGGCTGAAGAACTTTGGCGTCAACCTGACCCGGCTTGCACCCGGCGCGGTGTCCGCGCTGCGCCATGCCCACGCCACGCAGGATGAATTCATCTACGTGCTTGAGGGTGCACCGGTGCTGGTCAGCGATGCCGGAGAAACGCCGCTCGCGCCCGGCATGTGCGCTGGCTTCAGAGCCGGCAGTGGCGATGCCCATCAACTGGCCAATCGCGGCACCGCGGATGTCGTCTATCTCGAAATCGGCGACCGCAGTGCCGGTGACCGGGTGGTCTATCCCGATGACGACCTGCAGGCGCAGCTCAATGCCGCAGGGCAGTGGGTCTTCACGCACAAGGATGGCAGTCCGTACTGATGCAACTTCAAGCAAACGCTGCGTAACCAGAAGGCTAACCATGACTGATCATGTTCAATACGACATCGCCGGCGGTATTGCCACGCTGACGCTGAACCGTCCGGAAAAACTCAATGCCATCAACTATGCGATGGCGGACCGCCTGATGGCCGTGCTCGATGCGGTGGAATCCAATGCCGCGGTGCGCGTGGTGATCCTGACCGGCGCCGGTGGGCGCGCATTCTGCGCCGGTGGCGACATTTACGAGTTCTCGAAAAGTGTGCGCGCCGGCACCACGGTGGCCGTCCGCGAATTCGTGCGCCGCGGCCAGACACTGACTGCGCGCATCGAATCGTTCACCAAGCCGATCATCGTGGCCGTCAACGGGCTGGCCTATGGCGGTGGTTGCGAAATCACCGAGGCCGCGCATCTGGCCGTGGCCGCCGAGCATGCCGAATTCGCCAAACCCGAAATCAACCTCGGCATGCCGCCGACTTTCGGCGGCACCCAGCGCCTGCCGCGGCTGGCCGGACGCAAGCGCGCCCTCGAATGCCTGCTCACCGGCGACGCGTTTTCCGCGGCGCGCGCGCTGGAGCTGGGGCTGGTCAACCGTGTCGTGCTCGCCGATGACCTGATGTCCACGGCGCTGGCCCTGGCGCAACGCATCATGCGCCATTCGCCGCTGGCTGCGGCCGGCATCCTCAGTGCGGTCACCCGCGGCATCAACGCCAGCATCGGCGAAGGCCTGCTGATGGAGAGCGAGCAGTTCGCGCGTCTGGTGCCCAGCCACGACCTCACCGAAGGGCTGGAAGCGTGGAAGGCGCGCCGCGCCCCCGTGTATGCGGGGCGCTGAATGCTGTCCGCAATGTCACCCGCCCCGCGTTAGCTGACCGGAGGCATGAAGCCCATGCTGCCCATCGACCACTACGCCCTGATGGCCCGCTACAGCCGCTGGATGAATGAAAAGCTTTACGCGATCTGCGCCGACATTCCCGACGCCGAGCGCAAAAAAGACCGCGGCGCGTTTTTCAAATCCATCCACGGCACGCTGAACCACCTGATCTTTGGCGACACGGTATGGATGGGGCGTTTCCAGGACCGCAATCCGCCCACCAGAATCATCGACGAAATGTATGCCGACTTCGGTGAATTACGCGCCGCAAGGGAGGTGATGGATGCGCGCATCGTCGAGTGGACGCAGACGCTGTCGCCGGTCTGGCTGGCGGCGCCGTTCAGTTTCACCAGCAACGTCGATTACAAGACGCGCACGCTGCCGGCCTGGGCACTGGTGGCGCAACTCTTCAACCACCAGACCCACCATCGCGGCCAGCTCACCACGCTGCTGTCCCAGTACGGCATCGATCCGGGTGTGACCGATGTGCCGTTCATGCCGGAGTTTGCCGGCAGTGTTGAATAAACAGGTGCTGGGGAAAGCCGCTTTTTCGGGCTTCGGGGGCACGGCTCCCCCGACGGCAGGCGTCACCTGTACCAGGGGTATGCCGGAAAGCTTCAGTTAAGCACGCCGTTGCACTGGTTTTCCAGCACTGCCACACTGTGCATGCAGGAATATCCAAACAGGGGGGTGTATGTTTCCAACAAAACATCTCAGATGGGTTGCGGCTTCCGGTGTTGTTGTTTTGACAGGCGCCTGCAGTCTGTTTACCCCGGGCGACTGGTATCGCATTGAACCGCTGATTGTTTATACCGGGGGCGCTTCGGTCGCAGACAAGAGTTGCGAGACAGCCAATGTTCAGGGCGGCACAGCACGTAACAAACCGCAGCCATTTGCCGGAAATTATCTGGACTGCGTGGAACGTGAAGCCGTGGACGAAAAACTGCGAAATGCCTACCTTGAGAGACTGATTGCTCGCTCTGAAGAGATCTGCAGCCAGCACCTTGCCGATGTGATGGCTACTGCTGGTGGTGTCGGGTTTGGTACAAACTGGTTCTCGGCAATATTTTCGGCATTAGCCACCGCCAACCCCGGCGCTGCGGCCACCAACTATGCTGCTACTTCGACAGCGATCAATGCTGGCGGTGTGGCTTTTAACGCGAATATTTACCAAGGGATAGTTACCCCAGCAATCGTTCGCGACATCAAAAAAAATCGCGACGCCTTCTTCTCCGGACCATTGGCTGATTTCCGAAAACTCAAGATCGATGACGCATCTGCCCATGCCGCACGGCGGATCGCGGTTCAGTATCATGAGACATGCTCGTTTTTTACGGGCCTGGTGCACTTGGTGGCACCGCAGGCGCCTGCTTCGGCGCCGTCAGTCACGCAGCCTGTTTCTGCGCCGGCCGCGACAGCCCCGGCCGCGAAGCCCTGAGCGGGAGGGGTTGTTTCCGGTTACGGTTGAATGAGCCACCCCTTGCGGGGTGACCCTGTTACTCAGTCGAGGCCTCAGTCCGCCCGCGCCCCCGAGGCCTTGATCACCTTGGCGTATTTCTCGATCTCGTTTTTCAGGTAGGCCGCCATTTCATCTGGCGTGCTGCCAATGGCCAGCCCACCCTGGTTTTCCATCAGCTTTTTGACATCGGCGTCCTGCAGCACCTTGCTCATCTCGGCATGAAAGCGGGTGACGATTGCGGGCGCGGTTTTCGCGGGGAAAAACATGCCGTACCAGTTGTCGCTCTCGAAGCCCTTCAGGGTTTCATCAACCGCGGGGATGTTGGGCAGTGTCGGCCAGCGTTTTAACGTGGTCACCGCCAGTGCGCGCATGCGGCCGGTTTCCATGTGCGGCAGCGCGGCGAGCACGGTGGTGAACAGCATGTCTATCTCACCGCTGGCGAGTGCGATTACCGCCTGGCCGGCACCCTTATAGGGGATATGAGCCATCTTGGTGGCGGTCATCGTTTTCAGCAGCTCGGCGGCGAGGTGGCTGGTGGTGCCGGTGCTGTTGGAGCCAAAATTGAATACGCCGGGGCGAGCTTTCGCCAGCGCGACCAGCTCCTTGACGTTTTTCGCCGGCACCGAAGGATGCACCACCAGGATCAGCGGTGTGGACGACACCAGCATCACCGGCGCGAAATCGCGCATCGCGTTGTAATTGAGCTTGCTGTAGAGGCTGGCATTGACAGCCAGCGAAGCCGACTGGAACAGCACGGTATAGCCGTCGGCGGGTGATTTCGCCACCAGCTCGGCGCCGATGTTGCCGCCGGCACCGGTGCGGTTGTCGACGATCACCTGCTGGCCGAGCAGCGGCTGCAGCTTGGCCGAGAACAGCCGCGCCTGGATGTCGGTGCCGCCGCCGGTGGCGAAGGGCACGATCATCCGCAGCGGTTTCACCGGCCAGGCCTGTTGCGCGAGGGCCGCGCCGGCGGCAAGCAGCAGCGCGGCGGCGAAAAGCAGGGTGGTGGCGGTGCGTGCGGTGATGCGTGGCTGGGCGACGCGGGCGGCCGTCTTCATGGAACTCTCCTCTGAAAATCTCGTTGTTCTAGTGGGGGTTTTTGCCCGCGAATTTGCCTACAAAAATCTGCCTGAAAAACCGAGCTTGGAGCCTATGCCGTGGCGGTGATTCGAGTCAAGGCGGTCGTCAAGGCGGGTGAATTCAGGATTTCACCGCGAGCAGGCCATCACTGCCTGCGGCGCTGACACGAAATCCGGATTTCTGCAGCCGCCGCGTGACTTCGGCGGGCACGTCGCGGCTCGAAGTCAGCTTGTTCGGCGTGCCGGTGTAGTGGAACAAGCGGCCGCGGCGCTTCAGCACGCGGGCGAGCTGGTCATAAAAGTTCTGCGAATACAGTTCACCGGCAATGCCGAAACGCGGCGGGTCGTGCAACACGGCGTCGAAGGCGGCATCGGGCAGCATGGGGATGGCCTCGGTGATGTCGCGGTTCTCCAGCGTCAGTGCGCCGCCGGGCTGCGGCGACCAGGGGTTTAGGCCACGCAGCCAGATCACGTCGGGATTTTTTTCGAAGGACTGCACCCGCGCCGCACCTTCGGCGACGCAGCAGGCGGCGAAATAACCCAGGCCGCCGCAGCAGTCGAGGATGGTCTTGCCGCGCGGCGCGATCAGTGCCACCTTGCGCTGCGCGTCCTCCCACGGTGACAGCTGTGCCGTCGGCAGCATCTTGATGCCGTCGATCTCGAAAGTGGGCGGGCCCCAGTCGGTGGGCACCAGCTTGATCAGCGCCGTTGAATAACGCTGCACCGCTTCCCAGGTGCTGCCGTTCCAGTAATACAGCGTGCGTTCGCGCGGATGGTCTATCCAGGGATAACGCTGCCCGTTCACGCTCCAGCCCTGCGCATCCAGCGCGACCGTGGTTTGTGTGCGGCCGAGATCGAGCGAGCATTCGAGTGCGGTGCTGCCCGCGAGTGCTGCGGCATGCAGCACATCGTGGACCTCGCGGGTGAGCAGGGGTGTGTAAGAAGGTGTTGAGGGCATGCGCCGAGGTTAACGTAAAGCCTGCCACCCGCGGCCATGATGCCGCCGCCTTCCGTTATGATGCGGCGCTGTTTCATTGCGATTGTCCAGTCCATCAAGGGAAGCCCATGAACGGAAAAATCCGCCGCGTCATCACCGGCCACGACAAAAACGGCAAGGCCATCGTCATCGAAGACCAGCTCGCGCCCGCGGTGCGCACCAACCCGCTGCGCCCCGGCCACATCTCGGTTGACCTCTGGAAAACCGCCGCCACGCCGCACATCCTGCACGCCACCGAGCCCGATCCCACTGGCGGCCCGAAGCAGATCCATCCGCTGCCCGGCGGCACCGTGTTCCGCATCAGCGAAATCGCGCCCGAGACCGAGGCTATCCGCAACATCAGCCCCGAGCAGTCCAAAGCCGTGTTCGAGGCGATGGGCAACAAGAACGCCACCACCGCCGGCACCGAAAAAGGCCGCCACCCCTTCATGCACCGCACCCAGACCATCGACTACGCGGTGGTGCTCAAGGGCGAGATCACCATGCTGCTCGACGACCAGGACGTGGTGCTGAAGGAAGGCGACGTGGTCATCCAGCGCGGCACCAACCACGCCTGGAGCAACCGTTCCGACAAGCCGGCGCTGATGCTCTATGTGCTGATCGACGGTCAGTTCGACGACGAACTGAAGCAGCATTTCGGCAGCGGCCACTGAACCTCCGCTTCCAAATCCCCTTTACGGTGCGAACCATGAGCAAACCCCTCATTGAAAAACCAGTCTGCCTTCTGTGGCTGGATGATTTTGATGCCTACCAGGAAGCCCTCGCCAACGCCGGCCTCGCCGACCGTTTTGAGCTGCACCACGTCAAGCGCGAAGACACGCCGCCCGAAGACCTGATCCCGCGCGTTGAAATCCTCGCCGGCTGGAAACACGGCAAGCTGCTTGGTCGCATGCCCAAGCTGCGCTGGATACAGGCGATGACTGCCGGCGTCGAGGCGTGGATCGACGCGCCGGGCCTGCGTGACGACGTGCAACTGTGCAACGCGCGCGGTTCACACCGCCATTCGATGTCCGAGAACATCCTCGGTGCGCTGTTTCACCTGACCAAGCCCTACGCCGCGGTCGCACTCGACCAGAAGCAGAGCAAATGGCAGCGCCGCCAGTCGAAGCTGCTGGCGGGGCAAACGCTGGGCATCCTCGGCCTCGGCGCCATCGGCCAGGAACTCGCGCGCAAGGCCGCCGCGCTGGAAATGCGCGTGATCGGCACCAAGCGCAGTCCCGAGCCGGTGGAAGGTGTGGAAGAAGTCTACGGCGGCGACGAAACCGATGCCGTGTTGAGCCAGTCCGATTACGTGGTGGTGCTGATGCCCGCCACCAGCGAGACCGTGAACTTTTTCAACACGCAGCGCCTGAAGGCGATGAAGCCCACGGCCTGGCTGCTCAACTTCGCACGCGGCGACCTGATTGTTGACGAAGACTTGATTGCCGCGGTCAAGGCCAAAACCATCGCCGGCGCGGTGCTCGATGTCTTCCGCCAGGAGCCGCTGCCCGACACCCATCCCTTCTGGACCACCGAAAACATCGCCGTGCTGCCGCACATCGGCGGCGGCCACGCCGGCCGTGGCGTGGTGGTGGCGGAGATTTTTGCGGAGAACGCGCGTTGTGAACTGGCGGGGGAGCCGTTTGTGACGGGGGTGGATCGGGTGCGGGGGTATTGAGTTACCGGGGTAAACTTCAACTGCGGGCGACGACCGAAATTCGGCGTCGGTCACAGGGCTCGCAAGAGCGCTGGATGGAGGGACGGCCGGCCTCCCGCCCGCACTCGCTTTCTCCGTAGCATTGTCGCTAAACTTCCGCCATGCCCAAGTCCGCCGACCCGATCCAGACCTTCATCACCCGCTGGTCATCGGCCGGCGGCACCGAGCGCGCCAATTACCAGCTCTTCCTCAACGAACTCTGCACGTTGCTGGATTTGCCGGGCCCCGATCCGGCGCGCGAGGACACCCGCGACAACGCCTACGTCTTCGAGCGCCGCGTGGTGTTCCGGCACGGCGACGGTTCCGAATCCAACGGCTTCATCGACCTGTATCGCCGCAGCGCCTTTGTCTGCGAAGCCAAGAAGGTGCGCAAGGATGAAGGCAAGGGTTATGACGATGCCTTGCTGCGCGCCCGCGGCCAGGCCGAGCAGTATGCCCGCGCGCTGCCCGCCGCCGAGGGCCGCCCGCCGTTCGTGATGGTGGTCGATGTCGGCGTCAGCATCGAGCTGTATGCCGAGTTCAGCCGCTCCGGCGCGACTTACACCCCTTATCCCGACCCGCAGTCGCACCGCATTCGCCTCGCCGACCTCGCCGATGAAGCCGTGCGCGAACGCCTGCGCGCAGTCTGGCTCGATCCGCTGGCGCTCGACCCTTCGCGTCGTTCGGCCCGCGTCACCCGCGAAGTCGCCGAGCGGCTGGCCGAGGTCGCGCGGGTGCTGGAGGCCGCGGGTTACGGCGCGCAGCAGGTGGCCTCATTCCTGAGCCGTTGCCTGTTTTCCATGTTTGCCGAGGACGTGGGCCTGCTGCCCAAGCGCGCCTTTGTGGACCTGCTGGAAAGCCTCAAGGGCAACACCGCGCAGTTCGTGCCGCTGGTGGGCGAGCTGTGGCGCGCGATGGACCGCGGCGAATTTTCCGCCGCCATCCGCGCCGATCTCCTCAAATTCAACGGCAAGCTGTTCAAGAACCCCGAAGTGCTGCCGCTGACGCGCGACCAGATCGACTTGCTGCTGGCCGCCGCGCAGGCCAACTGGCGCGAAGTCGAGCCAGCGATTTTCGGCACGCTGCTGGAGCGCGCCCTCGATCCCGGCGAGCGTCATTCCCTCGGCGCGCACTACACGCCACGCGCCTATGTCGAGCGCCTGGTGCTGCCGACCATTGTCGAGCCGCTGCGCGCCGACTGGCAGAACGTGCAGGGCGCGGCACTGCTGCTCGCGCGCGAAGGCAAGCTCGCCGAGGCGCAGGAGGCCGTGCGCAACTACCTGCACCAGCTCACCCACGTGCGCGTGCTTGACCCGGCCTGCGGCTCCGGCAATTTTTTGTACGTCACCCTCGAACACCTGAAGCGCCTCGAAGGCGAGGTGCTCAACCTGCTCGATGAGCTCGGCGACACCCGCGGCCGGCTCGACCTCGCCGGCGTGTCGGTGGACCCGCACCAGCTGTTGGGCATCGAACTCAACCCGCGCGCCGCAGAGATCGCCGAGATGGTGCTGTGGATCGGCTATCTGCAGTGGCATTTCCGCACCCGCGGCAACGTGATGCCGCCGCAGCCGGTGCTGAAGGACTTCAAGAACATCGAATGCCGCGACGCGGTGCTGTCCTACGACAAGGTCGAATACGTGATGGACGCGCAGGGCAAGCCGGTGACGCGCTGGGACGGCAAGACTTTCAAGAAACATCCGGTCACCGGCGAGGGCGTGCCCGATGACACCGCGCAGATTCCGCTGGAGCGTTACGTCAATCCGTGCAAGGCGGAGTGGCCGGAAGCGGATTTTGTGGTGGGAAATCCGCCGTTCATTGGGGATAAGCGATTGCGGCAGGCCTTAGGTGATGGCTATGCCGATGCGCTTAGGGCGACTTGGAAAGAAGTTCCAGAATCTGCTGACTTCGTTATGCACTGGTGGGACTTCGCCGCTGATTTGGCTCGGGCGGGAAAGATTCGACAGTTTGGTTTAATCACGACCAATAGCCTCCGCATGATTTTCAACCGGCGCGTATTGGAGCGCCAGATGAGTGCCAAGAATCCCGTGGGTTTGGTATTTGCGATTCCGGATCACCCTTGGGTGGACAGTGCGGATGGTGCGGCGGTCAGGATCGCTATGACGGTGGGTGCGGCCCAAACCAACGCTGGACGCTTGTTGATGGCAACTCAAGAGACGCCTGGTGGAGATGGCGAAGTCGAGGTTGCGCTGGAGGCGCGTAGCGGAATTATCCATGCAGATTTGACTATCGGCGCGAATGTCGCTGGCGCTGTTGCTCTGAAGGCCAATGAGTTGATCAGCTCAATGGGCATGATGCGTGCCGGTGCCGGATTTTTGGTGACGAGAGATGAAGCGGAGCGTTTGGGTTTGGGCGCGGTCGCGGGTCTTGAACAGCACATCAGGGATTACAGGCATGGGCGGGATTTGACCGACGGGCCACGTGGTCTGATGCTGATCGACATGTTCGGTTTAAGTGCTGATCAGGTGCGGCAGCTTTATCCAGCCGCGTACCAGTGGTTGCTTGAGCGGGTCAAGCCCGAGCGTGATCAGAACAACCGCGCCCGTCTGCGGGACGAGTGGTGGATTTTCGCCGAGCCGCGAAAAATGCTCCGTGCAGCCCTAAGGGATCAGCCGCGCTACATCGCCACGGTTGAAACGGCAAAACATCGGACATTCCAATTTCTCGATTCCTCGATTCTCCCCGACCATAAGTTGATTGCTATTGCACTGCCGGATGCATTCCATCTGGGCGTGCTTTCAAGTTCTGCTCATATCACCTGGGCTCTTGCTGCTGGTGGACGACTGGGAGTGGGTAACGACCCTGTTTACAACAAGTCACGCTGCTTTGAGCCTTTCCCGTTCCCTGTTGCCACCCCCGCCCAGCAAGCCCGCATCCGCGACCTCGCCGAACAACTCGACGCCCACCGCAAGAAACAGCAGGCGCAGCACGCCGAGCTGACGCTGACGGGGATGTACAACGTGCTGGAAAAACTCAAATCCGGCGCGGCGCTGACGGCAAAAGAGAAGACCATCCATGAGCAGGGTCTCGTCGCGGTGCTGAAAACCCTGCACGACGAACTCGACCGCGCGGTGCTCGACGCTTATGGCTGGAACGATCTTGCGTCGCTGCAGGACGTGGTCAGCGGCAACGCCGCGCCGGCCAGCGTGAACCTCGCCACGCGCGAGGAAGCGCAGCGCGCCTTGTCTGATGCGCTGCTGGAGCGGCTGGTCGCGCTCAATGCCGAACGCGCGACCGAGGAGGCGAAGGGTGTCATCCGCTGGCTGCGGCCGGAGTATCAGGCGAAGGGCGCGGCGCCGGAGCAGAAGCCGCAACAGGCGACGCTGGTCGGCGTCGAACCCGAGACGGAAGCCGAAACCGCAACCGAAGACGGGGTCGCCGCACCCGCCGCGCGCCTGCCCTGGCCGAAGGAACTGCCGGAGCAGGTACGTCTGATCGCGCAGGCGCTGGCCGAGGCGCGCGCGCCGCTCACCGAAGACGCCATCGCCGCACGCTTCCAGGGCCGCGGCCAATGGAAAAAACGCCTGCCGCAGATCCTCGACACCCTGATCGCCATCGGCCGAGTGCGGCCGGTTGAGGGCAGCAAGGGTTACGTATTGCAGTAACTTATTGTTTTGATTGTAAAAAATATTGCACCTGGGTATTTTTGAATGTCTATAGGCATTCAAATAATTGTGTGATGAATGCCTTTAGGATATCATTTTGACTTAATTTGAGTGCTTATAAACAATCATGGATACCCGCGATCTCCATCTGACCCAGCTAGATCAGGCGCTGGCGCCGTGGCGCGAGCTTGCCGGTCCGCCGCCCGTAGAGGGTTGGCTGCGGGATGTGCGCATGGCGCTGGGTATCAGTACGCGTCAGGCCGCGCAGCGTGCCGGTGTTTCGCAATCCACCTGGGTCGATGCCGAGCAGCGCGAAGCTGCCGGCACGATCTCGCTGGGTCAGTTGCGGCGGCTCGGCGCGGCGCTCGATTGCCGTCTGGTGCATGCGCTGGTGCCGGACATGCCGCTGCGCGACAAGGTTGAAGCGCGCGCGCAGAAGCTGGCCGAAGCCGAGGTCCATGCCGTTGCGCATTCGATGGCGCTGGAGCAGCAGCGTGCTGATGATGCCTATACCCGGCTGCAGGTGGAGCAGCGCAAGCAGGAACTGCTGCGTGGCCGGCGTTCGCGGTTGTGGGAATAGCGTGCTGCTGAACTCGTGATGATCGGCGACGCGCATGCGCTAGGCGCAACACCGCTCGATCCTGACGAGTCGCGCGGCCTGATTCCCAGGCATGTCCGCACACAAGCCGGGTTGAATCAGTGGGAGCAGGCCAACGTGCTGGAAGGCAGCGCATGGGCGGTGCGTTCACGCGAGCGTGAGGTGCTCAGCGAACATTTTGTGCGCGAACTGCACCGCCGGCTGTTCGGAGCCACCTGGCGCTGGGCAGGTACGTTTCGCACCAGCGGCAAGAACATCGGCGTGGACCCTGCGCAGATTGCCGTGCAGCTGCGTGAACTGCTGGATGACGCGCGCTACTGGATCGAACACGGCACTTATCCACTGGACGAGGTTGCGGTGCGGTTTCATCATCGGCTGGTAGTGATCCATCCGTTTCCCAACGGCAACGGCCGCCATGCACGGCTGATGACGGATGTGCTGTTGCGGCGGAATGGCGCCGTGGCATTCAGCTGGGGTGGGGCGAATCTAGAGGCGTCGGGCGACGCCCGCGATCGATATCTCGCCGCTTTGCGTGCGGCGGATGCCGGTAATTACCAGCCGTTACAGGAATTCGTTCGCAGTTAATCGAGTGTGCGAGCATAGGGACCTTGATACGTCACTGAACCCATCGAATTCCGGAGGACAAACAATGAAATTCGGCCGCTTCCAACTCCAATCCTGCATCTTCTACGGCCTCGTCGAAGGCGAACAGGTCTTTGAACTCGACGGTTCGCCCTTCACCAGCTACAAGCCGACGACCACGCTGCACGCGTTATCGTACTGAACACCTGATTCGCTACAATTCCTGTTTGTGCCGCTTTAAAGCATGCGGGCGTATGAATATTCCCTCTTTTGAAGCTCCGGTTTATTTCCTCCGTCCACGGAATTATTCATAAACCGCGTGGTCTATCCCTCATGCCCGGGTGAGCGGGCATAAAACTCCAGGTAGTTCCCGGAAGATTTCCCCCGATGGAAATCCTCCATCCGGCCAACCCGGGGGCGTTTGTTCAAGCCCGCGTCAGAGGAGCGGATGACCATGTCGGAATCCCTGTCGATGATGGCGGCCACCATGGCGTGGCCGCTGGCAATTGCCGTGGCGTGGCTGGCGGGCGAGTTCGGTTATCGCTGGCTGTCGCTGCCACGTATCAGCAGTTACGGCATTGCCGGTTTTTTCATGGCGGCAAGCCAGGGCGGCTTTCTCGCGGTGCCTTCGGGCAGCACGATTCCGCTGCTTGCCGATTTTGCGTTTTCGCTGATGCTCTTCGAGCTCGGCTTTCGCATCAACCTGCGCTGGCTGCGCGCCGATCCCTGGCTGGGGGTCACCAGCGTGGCGGAGGCGGGGACGACCTTTGCCGCGGTATTTGTGCTGGCCCAGTGGTTTGGGGTGCCGATGATACCGTCGTTGCTGCTCGCGGCGCTGGCGATGTCGACTTCGCCGGCAGCGGTGGTGCGTGTGGTCAACGAACTGAAGAGCTCCGGCCAGGTCACTGAGCGCCTGCTGCATCTGTCAGCTTTCAACTGCGTGCTTGCCGTGGTGGTGTTCAAGATGGTGACCGGTTACTGGATTCTGTCCAGCGCTGGCAGCCTGTTTCATGCCGCGTGGAACAGCCTGATGGTGGTCGCGGTGTCGGCGGGTATTGGCGTGCTGTTTGGCGTGGCGGTGCCGATGCTGCTGCGAGTTTGCGGCGCGGTGGGCGGCAATGCCACGGTGGCGTTTGCGATTGCGGTGCTGCTGCTGACCGCGCTGACGCTGGGCTTCAGTTTCTCGCCGCTGCTGGCGGCGCTGGTGTTCGGGCTGGTGGCGCGACACCGCCGGGTGATTTTTTCGCAGGCACAGAACAATTTCGGCGCGCTCGGTGATCTGCTGACGGTGCTGCTGTTCGTATTTGTCGCGGCCTCGGTGGAATGGAAGCAGGTGGTGGATGGCGCGGCGCTGGCACTGGCGGTGCTGGGGGTGCGTCTGGCGGCGAAGACGCTGAGCACCACGCTGTTCGCGCGGCTGAGCGGCATCACCTGGCGCAAAGGCATGCTGACCGGGCTGGCGATGACGCCGATGTCGGTGCTGGTGATTCTGCTGCTGGAGCACTCGCGCCATATCGACCTCGGCAACTTCGAGCAGGTTGCCGGCATCGCGGCCATCGTGATCATTCTGGAAGTCGCCGGGCCGGTGCTGACCCGGCTCGCGCTGATGTGGGCCGGCGAGGCCCGTCGATGAGGAGTCCTTGACCATGCCGCTTGAACCCTTCAAGGCCAGTCGTTCGCTGACCATGGGCGTCGAACTCGAACTGCAACTGGTCAATCCGGCGGATTTCGACCTGACGGCTTCGGCACCCGATCTGCTGCACCTGTTATCGCTGCGCAAATTTCCCGGCGATGTGAAACCCGAGATGACGGAAAGCATGATCGAGGTATTGACCGATGTGCATACCCGCCATGACGAACTGCTCGCCCAGTTGCGCGACATCCGCGCGGTGATGGTCAGCGCTGGCGACCGGCTCAACATCTCGATCTGCGGCGGTGGCACCCATCCCTTCCAGCACTGGGTGGAGCAGCATATTTTTTCCGGGCCGCGCTTCGAGCAGTTGTCGCAACTGTATGGTTATCTCGCCAAGCAGTTCACGGTGTTCGGCCAGCATGTGCACATCGGCTGTGCCAGTGCTGACGAGGCGCTGTATCTGCTGCATGCGTTGAACCGTTATGTGCCGCATTTCATCGCGCTGTCGGCGTCTTCACCCTTCCTGCAGGGTGTGGACACGCTGTTCGATTCGTCGCGCCTGAATTCGGTGTTTGCATTTCCGCTGAGCGGTCGCGCGCCCTTCCTGCTCGACTGGTCGGAGTTCGAGCACGGTTATTTCGCCAAGATGGAAAACACCGGTGTAGTCAAAAGCATGAAGGATTTTTACTGGGACATCCGGCCCAAGCCCGAATTCGGCACCATCGAGCTGCGCGTATGCGATACGCCGCTGACCATCGAGCGCGCAGCGGCGCTGGCGGCCTATCTGCAGGCGCTGTGCCGGATGTTGCTGGAGCGCCGCATGCCGCCGCCGGCCGAGGATGATTATCTGGTCTACAACTACAACCGCTTTCAGGCCTGCCGCTTCGGTTTTGAGGGGGTGATCGTTCACCCGCAGACCAACGAGAACCTCAGTCTGCGCGAGGATCTGCTCACCACCCTGCGTCAGCTCGAACCCCACGCCGAGGCCCTGCACGGCCTGCCCGCGCTGGCCGAGCTGCACCGCGCGGTTGCATACGAGGGCAACCATGCCGGCCTGCTGCGCCGGCAGTTTGCGGACGAGGGCGGCGTCGAGGGCATGGTTGATGCCGCGGTGCGTTTGTTTCGCGACGGGGTGCCGTCATGAGTACCCGCCGGCCCGTGCACATCGGCCTGTCGGCACGGCTGTTCCATCCGGAGCAGGGTAGCCGCGGCATCAAGACCAAGACGCTGCAAGTGCTGGAGCAATCGGTGGCGCATTGGGTGATGGCGCGCGACGTTCTGGTGCTGATGATTCCGTCGATCACCCGCGACGGCTCGCTGATGCGCAGTGACATCCGCCTGCGTGATTACGCGGAGTTTCTCGACGGGCTGATCCTGCAGGGCGGTGCGGATGTGAGTCCGCAGGCCTACAACGAGGAGCCCCTGCGCAAGGAATGGGCCGGTGATCCGGTGCGTGATGCCTATGAGCTGGAGCTGCTGCATGAGTTCATGGAGATTGGCAAGCCGGTGCTCGGCATCTGCCGCGGCATGCAGCTGATCAATGTCGCGCTGGGCGGAACGCTGTATCAGGACCTGCCGAGCCAGCGTCCCGGATTGGTCGCCCATGAAAGCGAGGGGTATGACCGCAATAGCCACCCCGTGACCTTCACCCCGGATGGCCGCCTCAACGAGTGGTTTGCAGGTCAGGCCGGTGGCCGCGTGGTGTCGATCCACCATCAGGGTATCAACCGTCCGGGAAAGGATGTGCAGATCGAGGCCCTGTCGGAGGACGGCGTGGTCGAGGCGATCAGTTGCCAGCGGCCGGGGTTTGTCTGCGGCGTGCAGTGGCATCCCGAGTTCCATACTCATCCGGAAGATGAGCTTCTGGACTGCGGACCGTTGCTCGAAGCCTTCCTGGCTGCGGCAAAGGTTTAGGCGGCGCACGGTTCGGCGCTATCATCCGGGAAGGTAATCCCGAAAAAATCAGTTCTGTGCTGTGGAAACCGCAGCAGGACCGGCATCCTCCGCAGTGTTACCGACAAAGGAATGCTTCATGAAATTCGGCCGCTTCCAACTCCAATCCCGCACCTTCTTCGGCCTGGTCGAAGGCGAACAGGTCGTCGAACTCGACGGATCACCCTTCACCAGCTACAAGCCGACCACCACGCTGCATGCGCTCTCGGCACTTAAAACCCTGATCCCCTGTGAGCCGCGCAATTTCTACTGTGCAGGGCTGAATTACGGCGCGCATATCGAGTGGGCGGCGCGGCGCAAGGGTGTGGCGCCGAAGTATCCGGAAAAGGCTGATGTTGGTTACCGCTCGCCGAATGCGCTGTGCGCGACGGATGAGGCGATCGTGATTCCCGCCGATGCCTCGGACATGGTGCAGTTCGAGGGTGAACTGGTGGCGGTGGTGGGCAAGACGGCGAAGGGGCTGACCGAGGCCAACGCGCTGTCGTGCATCCTCGGTTACACGCTGGGCAACGATGTCAGCGAACGCAATTGGCAGAAGGCCGACCGCACGCTGTGGCGCGCGAAGAACTGCGACACCTGGAAGCCGATGGGGCCGTTCATCACCACCGGGCTGGATCCGATGAACCTCGATGTGGAAATCCGCATCGATGGCAAACGTGTCGCCGGCTACAACACCAGCAAGATGCTGTTCTCCGCGCAGCGCTACATCGCCGAGATCACCAAGTACATGACGCTGCATCCGGGCGACGTGATCTGGCTCGGCACCGACGATGCGACCGAACCCAACCTCGCGCACGGCCAGGTTTGCGAGATCGTGCAGAAGGACATCGGCGTGCTGCGTAATCCGGTGGTGCGCGAAGGGGCGTAACGCTCGGGTCGTCATTCCGGACGGGCGCAGCCCGGGCCGGAATCCAGTGCTGTTTTGAAATCCCTGGATCCCGGCTTTCCCCCAAGGGGACTTCCTTCGGGGCGTGCCGGGATGACAGAGCAGAATTTATTGTAAGCCATTGTTTTTATTGATAAATTTGTAGTTTCTCCCGCGGGGGCGTCACCGGGCATGCCTCGGTGTTTAGACAGGCTCAGTATCAGCACGAACGGCTATGAGGTTGGCAGTGCTGACAATGAAGTGAACGGCCGCGCCGAATCGGGCGCGGCTTTTTTATTGGCGGCTTCGCGTGATTGATCGCAGCCTCTTTCTTTTTCCTGCAGCAAAACGCCGATAATGTGGGACGTTTTCAAGGGGGGGGAGAAAATCATGGGCATGAATACACTCAAGAACATCATCCGCAGGCTCGCGCTGCTGGCCTTGATGGCCGTGCTGCCGGCACAGGCCGCACCGGCGCTGGAGCAGATCGGCGAGTTCAACATACCCGAGGCCAACCAGGGCATCGGTGTGGACCGCAACCATTTCTATGCGGTCGACAATTACGCCATCGCCAAGTACGACAGGCGCACCGGCCAGCTGGTGAAAAAGTGGCAGGGCGAGAAGGGCGGGCAGATCCTGCACCTCGACAGCGCGATGGTGATGGGCGGCAAGATCTACGCTTCGCACTCGAATTATCCGCAGTGGCCGATGACCAGCTCGGTGGAGATTTTCGACGCGGAGACGATGGAGCACATCGGCACGCACAGCTTCGGCATCCAGTGGGGCTCGATGACCTGGCTCGACTGGCACGATGGCCACTGGTGGGGCACCTTCGCCAACTACGACCGCCTGTTCGGGCCGAACAAGACGCCCTACGGCCACAAGGTCAACACGGTGATGATCAAGTTCACCCGCGACTTCCGTCCGCTGCAGATGTGGACGCTGCCGAAATCCATACTCGACAAGTTCGAGGACATGAGCAACTCCGGCGGCTCCTGGGGGCCGGACGGTTTTCTGTACCTGACCGGGCATGATCCGGCCGAGCTCTACCGCATGCGCATCCCGAAGGCGGGTTCGATACTGGAGCTGGTGGATGTGATTCCGATGAACATCCGCGGCCAGGGCATTGCCTGGGACCGCTCGCAACCAGGCGTGATCTACGGCATCATCCGCGCCACGGCTGCCGAGCGCAAAGCCGGCGGCTCGCACAAGGTGACAGTGTTCCGTCTGGTTGAAAAACCCTGATTGCTTATTGGCGGTGAACGCATGATGGTGAACGTATGAATGAGCTGCTGCCCCACGCACAACGCGCGATCGAACTGCTCAAGGCCCGCGGCCACACCATCGCGGTCGCTGAGTCTTCCTGCGGCGGGCTGATCACCGCGGCGCTGCTCGCGGTGCCCGGCGCCTCGGCCTGCGTGCGCGGCGGCCTGGTGATCTACACCTACCAGATGCGCCGCGAATTCCTCGGCCTCGCCGACAAGGATGTGCGCGACATCACACCCTCGACCGAGGAATACGCCTTGCGCAAGGCGCGGCGCCTGCGCGAGCGCTCGGCCACCCACTGGACACTGGCTGAAACCGGTGCCGCCGGCCCCACCGGCAGCCGCTACGGATTTCCGCCGGGGCATGCCTGCTTCGCGGTGATCGGCCCTGCGGGCGAGCATTCACGCACGCTGGAAACCGGCTCGCCCGACCGTGTCGCCAACATGCAGGCTTTTGCCGCGGCGGCGATTGACCTGCTGTGTGAGGCGGTTAAGGCGTCAAGCTGATCAGCGTGACGCCGGTTTCATTCTTTCCACAGCGTCGCTAATTCAATATCCGGCGCAATCCGCAACAGCGCATCGCGCCCTTGTTTTGCGCGGTTGCGCCAACCGCGGCCACGGGTGACGAGATCGCGCCAGGCCTTGTTGAAGGTGCCGGCCTGGCCGTTTTGTGCAAACCAGGCGGCGAGCGCGGCAACCTGCAGCAAATCCTTGTTTGCCTTGGCGCGCTGGTTCAGCGGGCGTTCGCCATAGACCACCAGCTTGTGCACGGCGTAGCGTTCGGGCGCCGGCAGATTCACCATGCAGGCGCCGGTGCGCCCGAACACGCAGGCCTGGGTCAGCTCTTCCAGCGCGAATTCCATAAACTTCAACGGTTCGAGGGCGACATTGAGTGCGGGGATGCGCGCCGGTTTGTGGCTGCGTCCACGGGTGGTCAGGAAATCCACCCGCAGCTCGGCATCGGCCGGGTTGCGATACTGGCTGCCGATGGAGCCATCGAGTTCGGTGATCGGCAGCAAACCCATTTCCAGTGACTGCAGGGCATCGTGTACGTTGACTTCGAGGTCGGCATGCATCGCGACGGACACATTATTGCCGGCATGGGCCAGATCGACATCAAGCGTGGTGGAGGCATCCCGCCAGCGCACGCCGAGCAGATTGCCATAGGCAATGAAGGCATGGGTGCCGACCAGCAGCGCGCCGGTGCGGAACAGGCCGTATTCGCCGAGTCGCTTGATCAAGCGAAAGTGCTTGGGCGCCATTGGCGCGCAACCGAGGTTGATTGCAGACAGCGCCTGTGGCGCAAGCGCTTTCGGATTGCGGTTGCGGCGGAAACGTTCTACCAGCGCGAGCACCGTCTCGTTGTCGGGGCCGACATAACTGACGCGGGTGCGTTCGGCCCCGGCTTCACGCCAGCTGAAGTACCAATATTCCTTGCCCTTGCGCGACAGCTTCTGGAAGCTGCCTGAAAGTCCTGCCAGCGCGTTTTCCATCTCGAAGGTGCGCGTACGCTCGGCCAATTCGGCGTAGGCCGTTTGTGCCGGCAGGGATAATTCGGTGTAACGCGGATCGGGCATGGCGAGTCTCCAGGTTGTTAGACATTATTTCAAAACGTCTAACAACTGGCAAGTCCCGCAAGTCTTGGAAAAAGAGATTAATCGTCTTTAACTAATTGTTTTTATTATATATTTTATTGAAGATGAGTATGGGGCCTGACGACAGACCCAAGGCTAAATCGTAAAATGCCGACATGAACAGCGTCCCTGCCATGCCTGCTTTCACCAGCACTATCCACGAAGTCGTCGACGCGGCCGAAGCCAACGAACTGTTCCAGCGTAACGGCTGGACCGACGGTTTGCCCATCGTGCCGCCGACCGAAGATGCGGTGGCGCGGTTTCTGGCCGCGGCACAGCTTGCGCCGGATGATGTCATCGGCATCGAGCCGGTACGCCGGCGCAGCCTCAGTGCCGAAAAGGTGGCGATTGCCGCGGTGATGGCCGGCTGCCTGCCGGAATACCTGCCAGTGGTGGTGGCGGTGGTCAAGGCGATGTGCCAGCCCGAGTACGCGCTGCACGGCAGTACCGCCAGCACCGGTGGCAGCGCGCCTTTCATCGTGGTCAACGGCCCCGTGCGCCAGGCCATCGGCATGAACGCCACCCACAACGTGCTCGCCAATGCCAGCCGCGCCAACGCCACCATCGGCCGCAGCATCCGCCTGATGCTGCTCAATGTGCTCGGTGGTGTGCCCGGCCAGCTCGACCGCGCCACGCTGGGTCATCCCGGCAAGTTCACCTTCTGCGTCGCCGAAGACGAGGAAGATTCGCCGTGGCTGCCGCTGTCGGCGGAGCGCGGCGTTCCCGCGGGCCGGTCGGCGGTGACCGCGATGCAGGTGCAGTCGCCGCTGCAGATCATGAACGAGTGGACCCACGACCCGCGCGAAATCGGTGACACCTATGCCGCGGCAATATGCAGCAACATGCTGCTGTATTCGATCTGGGAGGGTAATTACGCGGTGGTCATCCCCAAGCAGCACCGCGAGATTTTTGCCGCCGCCAGCTGGAGCAAGCAGAACATCCGCGATTACGTGTTCGAGAAGGCGCGGGTCAAGCGCGGCGAATGGCGCGGCGTGGGCAAGGCCGCTGTGGCCGGTCGCAAGGATGAAGACAAGGTCTACTGCGCGCTGCGCTCGCCCGATGATCTGCTGGTGATCGCCGCCGGCGGCCCGGCCGGGGGGTTTGGCGCGATACTGCCGCCGTGGTACGGCAAGAAATCGCTGGCGGTGACGATGGCCATCGATGCGTGACAGCACATCAGGAGAAAACCATGCCCCTCAGAGTCCTCGATCCCACCCAGTCCGCCCACGGCGAAGCGCTGCACCTCGCGCCGCCGCTGGCCAGCCTCGAAGGTGCCGTGGTAGGCATGATCGACAATGCCAAGATCGGCACCGCGCGGCTGTTCGATTTCATCGAAGAAATCCTCAAGCAGGAATACCGGGTGCGTGAATGCATCCGCCGGCGCAAGCCCGATGCCTCGCGCCCGGTGCCTGGACCGATGCTGATGGAGCTGCGCGGCGCGGATGCCATCCTCGCCGCCACCGGCGACTGAGGCAGCTGCTCGTCGTGCAGTCTGCACGACGCCATCGAAGCCGAGCGCCTCGGCATCCCCGCGGTCGCGATCATGACCGACCGCTTTGTCGCCACCGCCAAAGCCGTGGCCGGCGTCAACGGCCTGAAGGACTATCCCTTCGCGGTGATCGCCCATCCGATCGCCAACAACGACGATGCCGTGCTGCGTGAAAAGGCGCGCATCGCCGTTGATGCGATGCTGCCGCTGCTGATGCAACGCAAGAGCTAAGTCCCGGGCGCAAGGACGAAAAAAAGCGGACCTGCGGGTCCGCTTTTTTGCGCCGCGAAAATTTACTCGGCCTTGATCCCCGCCTCCTGAATCACCTTTGCATACTTAGCACGCTCGTTGCGGATGAAGCTGGTGAATTCCTTGGGGGTGTTGCCGACCGGAATCGCGCCCTGCTTGATCAGTGCGGCCTTCATGTCGGCGGAGTGGGTGGCGCGTACGGTTTCGGCGGCGAGTTTGTCGAGCACATTGGGCGGAATGCCGGCGGGCGCGACCATGCCGTACCAGGCCACCGATTCGTAGCCCGGCACACCGGCTTCGGCCATGGTTGGCACGTCGGGTGCGACGTCGAGGCGCTTTGCGGTGCTCACCGCCAGCGCGCGCACGCGTTTGGCCTGCACATGCGGCACCACGGTCAGCGCGGTGGTGATGGTGAAATCAACATGGCCCGCAATCACATCGAGCAGGCCCTGATTGCCGCCCTTGTACGGGATGTGGTTCATCTTCACCTTGGCCATGTGCGCGAGCAGCTCGGTGGCGAGGTGCTGCGAGGAGCCGATGCCGCCGGTGGCGTAATTCACCGGCTTCGGTCCTTTGGCCATCGCCAGCAGGTCACGCAGGTTTGCAGCGTTGACCTTGGGGTTCAGCGCCAGCATCTGCGGCAGGATTGCGGTGAGGCTCACCGCGGTGAAGGCCTTGTCGGCGTCGTAGGGCAGGTTTTTCTGCAGCAGCGGATTGATGGCGTGGCCGATGGCGACAAACATCAGCGTGTGGCCGTCGGGGTTGGCCTTGGCCGCGATGTCGGCTGCCACCACGCCGTTGGCGCCGGGCCGGTTGTCGGCGATGACCTGCTGGCCCCAGGCTTCCTGCAGCTTCTGGCCGATCATCCGCGCGAGGATGTCGGTCGAGCCGCCCGGCGTGAACGGCACCAGGATGCGGATCGGTTTGTCCGGGTAATTAGGGGTCTGGGCGGCGGCCTGCGCGGGCAGTGCGCAGACGGCGATGGAGAGCAGCAGGGGCAGGGTTTGTTTCATGGTTCCTCCGGGTACGCGGGGTTTCCTTTCCGGCCTGGTCAGGCTGGCGGGAAACTCTTGTGAATCAAGTGTTCTTCAACAGGCTTGGGACGAGTAGCGATTTCCAAAGCCTAGCCGTTCGCCACCACATAGCCCGAGGGCGTGCCTACCACCGTGGTGCGCTCAAGATGGCGGATCTGTGTTTCGTCGAAATCGCCCAACGCCTGGTGCAGCGTGCAGCGGTTGTCCCAGATCAGCAGGTCGTTCTCGCGCCACTGCTGGCGGTAGACGAATTCAGGCTGTGTGGCGTGTTTGTTCAGGTAGTCGATCAGCGGCTTGCTTTCTGCTTCGGTCATGCCATCGAAACGTTTCACCTTTTCGCCAAGGTAGATCGCCTTGCGCCCGGTTTCCGGATGCACGCGCACCACCGGCTGCGCGATCGGCGGGTTGAGTTTCATCACTTCCTCGCGGCGCGAGCTGCCGGCTTCGGCAACGTTGATCTTGCGCGTGCCCGAGAGGTGGATGCCGTGCAGGTCGGCGATCAGTTTTTTCATGCCCTCGGACAGCGTGTCGTAGGCCATGGTCATGTTGGCGAACAGCGTGTCACCGCCGACTTCCGGCAATTGCCAGCAGCGCAGCAGCGAGCCCAGCGCGGGGCGCGTGGTGTACGAGTAGTCGGTGTGCCAGGAGCGGCCGGTGTAACGCGATTCCGAGGGCGAGCCGTCGGCATTCGGCCGGTTGGTCACCAGCAGCAGTTCAGGGTAATCGGGATGGCGGTCACGCGGCAGCGCATCGTGTTTGTCGAGTTCGCCGAAGCGGCGGCTGAAGTCGATGTGTTGCTCGCGGCTGATGTTTTGTCCACGAAACAGCAGGATGCCGTGTTGCAGAAATGCACGGTAGATTTCGCCGAAGGTGCTTTCACTCATCGGCTGCGTGAGATCGATGTCGCAGACTTCAGCGCCCAGTGCATTGGACAGCCGGCGCAGTTTCAGGGCCATGTTGTTCTCCTCCAAATGACCGCGTTAATTTACACCGCAGCTGCGCCGCAGAGGGGCGGAGGCTCATGTTGCGGACTGAAAAACGCTACTTTTTGCGTTTAGCCACAGCGGTTTTTTTTGCGGCGGCCTTACGTGGTGCGGTCACGGCTTTTTTACGCGGCGCCGTCTTCGGCCTGGCCGGCAGCCGGGCTGCCAGTTCATCACGTACCTTTTGCACCACGCCAGTCCAGTCTCCCGCGCGTGACTGGCGCAGCAGGCGCATCTGCGGATACCACAGTGAATCCTCGCGCTCTGCCTGCCAGTACCAGAAGCGGCCGGTGTTGTGCGGCAGCATCACCCAGGTCGGTTTGCCCAGTGCGCCGGCGATGTGCGCGGTGGTGTTGCTGACGGTGACCACCATGTCGCAGGCATCGACCAGTGACGCTAGCTGGTCGAGGTCGCGCGTGGTGTCGAGGCCGTTTATGTGCGCCAGTTGCGGGCCGCCCGCGGCGCGCAGGGCTGCGCGTTCGCTGCGGGTGTCGCCGTACTGCAGGTCGACAAAGCGCAGGCCGGGCAGCTTGAACAGTTCACCGAGCGCGGTGAGCGGCATGCTTTTGTCGGCACCGAACTCCGACAGCCGGCTGTGCCAGGAAATGCCGCAGACCAGCTCGCCTTGTTTGGCGATTTTCCGGCGCAGGGCTGCGCTGCTTTTGGCATCGGCCTTGAGGAAGGCGCGCCGCCGTTTCAGGAAGTCGGATTCGTGCAGCCGGAAGTGGCGGCCGAGGCTGACCACCGGAATCTGCTGCTGGTAGTTTGCCGACTTGCGCGCGGCCTCGAGCGTGGTGATGTTGAGGCCCGGGAAGGAGCGTGCATACAGCGCATGCAGGCGGGTGTCGACGGCGAACAGCAGTTTCGGCACACGCTTGCGCAGTTCATCGATCACCGAAGTGAACAGCATCTGGTCGCCGATGCCCTGCTCGGGCCAGACCAGCAGCGTGCCGTCGAAGGGATCGCCATTCCACAGCGGCGCGCCGAAATTTTCCGGTGTCAGCAGTTTGTCGTGGCTGGAGCGGGCGATGGTCGCCGCGCGCACTGCCCAGCGCGATTCGAAGCCGGCCCAGCCGCCGGCAAAGTCGCCGTTGAGCAGGCGGCAGACACCGAGGTTGGCGAGCGCGGTGTTGTTGTGCGGCTCGAATCTCAGCGCGCGCTCGAAGCCGGCCAGTGCTTCACGGTGGCGGCCGAGTTCGCTCAGGGCCACGGCATGGTTGGCGTGGGCATCGGCGAGTGCCGGTTGCAGATCGATGGCACGCTGATAGGACTGCAGCGCCTCGGCATGGCGGCGCAGCAGGCTCAGCGCCACGCCGTGGTTGGACCAGGCATCGGCGTTGTTCGGCTGGATTTCGAGCACATGCTGGTAATGCCCCAGTGCCGACGCCGGATCGTTGAGCGCCAGCGCCGTATTGCCGCGCTGCATCCAGGCATCGGCATGCCGGGGCTCGAGCGTGGTGACTTGCTGGAAAGCCGCCGCGGCTTCGGCCAGCCGTTTCAGGCCCTTGAGCGCCACGCCGCGGGCGTGATGCGCTGGTGCGAAGCGTGGATCGTGTTTCAGGGCGGCTTCGCTGTCGGCCAGCGCCTTGGAATAATGTTTCAGCTGGTTGCGCGCGGTGGCGCGGTTGGCATAGGCCACGGCATTGGGTTTCAGCGCCAGCGCGCGACTCATCAGGTCGATGGCCTCGGCGTGCTGCCCGCGCTGGGCGGTGATCACGCCGAGCAGATGCAGCGCGTCGAAGTGGTGCGGCTGCGCTTCAACGATGCGCTGTGCAATGGCGCTTGCAGCATCAAGCTTGCCCTGATTCAGGTGGGCGACGGCCGCGCGCAAGGCGGCATTCGTGTTGCCGGCGGCCACGGGCGGCGAGCGGGTGATGGAGATGGTGATTTTTTTCTGGGCCATGCTGTTGCAGGCAATCAGTGCCGGGCAGCCTGCGGGGCTTCGGTGCTGAGCGTGATGCGCACGCGTTCAACAACCTCGGGCCACATGCCGGGTTTGTTCTGGCGGAACAGCCGCATCTCGGGATACCACAGGCTGTCTTCGCGCGTGGCCTGCCAGTACCAGTAGCGGCCCTGCGAATGCGGCAGCATCAGCAGCACGGTCTTGCCCAGCGCGCCGGCGAGATGGGCCGTTGCGGTGCTGATCGTTACCACCACATCACAGGCATCGACCAGCGCGGCGAGTCCGTCGATGTCGTTCCAGGGATCAACCGATGACGAGTGGTAAATCTGGACACCGAACTTGTTCCGGATTTCAGCGCGTGCCTTGTCGGTGTTGCCGTACTGCAGGTCCACAAAACGCAGCCCCGGCGTCGCAAACAGCGGCCCCAGCATCTCCGGCGACAGCGTTTTTTGGGGGCCATATTCCTCGTTGCGGCTGAACCAGGACAGGCCGACCACACGGTCACTGCCGGGTGCGATTTCGCGGCGCAGGGCTTCGCGGTGAATCGCGTCAGCCTGCATATAGGCTTTGCGCTGGCGCAGGAAATCATCGCTGCTGTTGCGGAACAGGCTCAGCAGATCGCCCATCGGCATCTGCAGTTCCCAGGGGCCGCCCTTCGCCGCCTCTTCCAGCGTGATCACCGTGCAGTCGGGGAAGGAGCGGCGGAACAGGCTGTGCAGTTTGCGATCGAGCACCAGTGTCATTGCGCGGGTGCGAGTGCGAGCTTCGCCAAGGATCGACGCCAGCATGATCTGCTCGCCGACGCCCTGCTCGGGCCATACCAGCACGGATTTTCGGGTCGGAGTGCCGTCCCAGAACGGTTGCGGGTAAGCACAGGGCACACCCTGCGGCAGTTTCTGCACGGCGGTGTCTCGTTTGCCGAGCCAGAACTGCGGCTTCGCAGGATCGGCGCGTGATTCGCGCACCCGCCAGCGCCAGCCGTAGTCGGGCCATGCGGCGGCAAAATCACCGGTGACCAGACGCACCAGACAGCGGTTCCAGCGTGCCGAGGCGTCAGTGTTGCGCACCGCTTCGGCACGGTCGTAGCTGGCGATGGCGTCTTCGTAACGGTTGAGGTTGTTCAGGCTGACGCCGCGGTTGCGCCAGGCATCGCCGTGAGCCGGGGCGAGTTCGATGGCGCGGTCGTAGGCGGCAAGCGCATCGCTGAAACGGCGCAGCGCATTGAGCGAGATGCCGCGGTTGCAGTGGGCATCGGCAAAATCCGGTGCCAGCGCGAGTGCACGGTCGTAGTGGCGCAGGGCTTCGTCGTGGCGGTTTTGCCGTGCCACTGCGAGGCCGAGGTTGCCCCAGGCTGCGGCGTGGGCAGGCTGCAGGGCGACCAGTTCAGCAAGTGTGGTTTCGGCCTTGGCCGGCCGGTTTTCCTGGAGCGCGATGACACCCTTCAGGCGCAGCGCTTCGGGATGTTTCGGCACCTGTGCGAGTACGCGCTGCAGCAGTTTTGCCGCGCGTGCACGCTGGCCCTGCTGCAGTTTTTCAAAGGCCTCGCGTAACGCCAGTTCGACGTCGGCAACTGGCGCCGGGTTGACCTGCGGTCCGGACAGCGTGACGGTGATTTTGCGGCGGGGCGTGGACATGGTGGCGGGGAATCGGCAGCCGCGAAGATAGCATTGCTGCCGGGCTGCTGCTATCCGCTGCTATGATCGTCGCCCGACTGTTCATAACCGATTGTTGCTGCCATGGCTGAAGTCCCACTTACCGGAAAAATCGCCCGCGAACGCATCATCTCCATCGACATACCGCGGCCCGACCCCGCAGTGGTCGCCGCCTTTCTGGCACTGACCGACCTTGCCGGCACCGTATCCGACGCCATGGACGAGCTCGGTATCCACGGCGCGGTTCCGGCGGCGAAGCTGCAGCCGATGCTGCCCGGCGCGCGCATGGTGGGGCCCGCGCTGACGGTGCGCAACATCATGCAGGCCACCCCGCCGACGTTGGGCGCGCAGGCGAGGCAGTCGAAGCAGGCCGACATCGAGGCGCACAACCTGGCAAAACCCGGCGACGTGCTGGTCATCGAGGGTGTGGAGCATATTTCCAGCCTTGGCGGCAATTCCGCCAATGTCGGCAAGCGCCAGGGCGAGGCCGGTGCGATTGTGGACGGCGCGACCCGTGATGTCGCCACCGCGCGCGGCATCAATTACCCGGTCTGGGCGCGTGGCGTGAGCCTGATCACCGGCAAGTGGCGGGTGGAAACGGTGGCGATCAACGGGCCGGTGCAGATCTGCGGTGTCCCGGTGAATGCCGGCGACCTGGTCATCGCCGACGACAACGGCGTGTGTTTTGTGCCGCGGGTCCGCATCCCGGAAGTGCTGGCGCGGGCGCAGGCGTTATCGGCAGGCGAGGAGGCGCGCAACCGCGATGTGGCCGCGGGTCGCTCCGTGGTGGAAATCGCCAACAAACCCTATTTCAGCAAGATCGGCGGCTGAACGGCAGTCATGCGCAGTCCGCAGATCATTGCGTCGGGTGCTGCCTGCGGTGCCGAAGTCACCGGCGTCGATCTCGCCGAACCCGACGCCGCCACCATTGCCGCGCTGCGTGAGGCGCTGGCGGCGCATCTGGTGGTCGTGGTGCGCGGGCAGAAGCTCGACGAGCTGCAGTTGCGTGCCTTGGGCGAAACCTTCGGCCCGCTGGAAGCGCAGGGTGTAAGCGTCCTGGCCACGCAGGATCCGGCGGTGCGCGAGGCGCATCTGGTGGTGTCCAACCGCATGGCGCTGGAGCGGCCCACCGGCAGCCTCGGCGCCGCCGCGGTGTGGCAGAGCGACCTGCCGTACCGCATGAAGCCCTGTTCGATCGCGCTGCTGCATGCCGCCGCGGCAGCACCCGGCGCACGTGCGGTGTTCGCCAATCAGCAGCAGGCCTTTGATACGCTGCCCGCGGCATTGCTGGCGTGCATTGAAAAGCGGCTGCTGCTGCAGGATGAAAGCGTCGATGGCGAAGGTCGGCTGCGCGAGGGATACGCCGAGGTTCATGATCCGCGCGAATCGACCGGCGCCCAGCATCCGCTGGTGTGCGGCCATCCCGAAAGCGGGCGCCGCGCGCTGTTTCTGGGGCGGCGGCGCAACAGCTATGTCATCGGCCTGCCTTTGCCGGAGAGCGAGGCGCTGCTGGATGCGTTGTGGGCGCATGCCACGCAGCCGGTGCTGACCTGGGCGCATGACTGGCGCAGCGGCGACATCCTGTTGTGGGACAACCGCTGCCTGCTGCATCGCCATGATGCCGGTGTCGCCGAGTCGCAGTCGCTGATGCTGCGGGTACAGGTGCGTGGTGAGCGGCCGCGCTGAAAAGGCCGCGCTGAGGCCGGCTAACGGCAGCCCGAAAACTCGTTTATTCTTCGCCTTCCCGTTTACCGACACGACAGGTCTGCCATGACGTATCCGAACACGCTGCTTTATATCAACGGCAAATGGACTGCCGCCGCTTCCGGCCGCACGCTGCCGGTGGTCAATCCCGCCAATCACCAGCAGATCGGCACCGTCGCCTATGCCGAACAGGCCGATCTCGACCGCGCGCTCGAAGCCGCGGAGGCCGGATTCAAGGTGTGGCGCAAGGTGTCGGCCTTCGAGCGCTGCAAGATCATGCGCAAGGCCGCGGAGATTTTCCGCGAGCGTGCCGACCTGGTCGCGACCCTGATGACTTTCGAGCAGGGCAAACCGGTTGCCGAAGCAAAACTGGAGGCGCTGGCCGGCGCTGACATCATCGACTGGTTTGCCGAGGAAGGCCGCCGTGCCTACGGCCGGGTGATCCCGGCGCGCGCCGAGGGGGTGTACCAGCTGGTGGTCAAGGAGCCGGTGGGTCCGGTGGCGGCCTTCACGCCGTGGAATTTCCCGATCAACCAGGCGGTGCGCAAGCTTTCCGCCGCGCTGTGCACCGGCTGCTCGGTGATCCTGAAGGCGCCGGAAGAAACCCCGGCTTCGCCCGCTGAACTGGTGCGCGCCTTTGTCGATGCCGGTGTGCCGGCGGGCGTGATCAATCTGGTCTACGGCAGCCCGGCGGAGATTTCGAATTACCTGATTCCGCATCCGGTGATCCGCAAGATGACCTTCACCGGTTCGACGCCGGTGGGCAAGCAGCTCGCCGCGCTGGCGGGCCAGCACATGAAGCGCGCGACGATGGAGCTGGGCGGCCACGCGCCGGTGATCATTTTTGATGACGCCGACATTGATGTCGCGGCGAAGATGATGACCTTCATGAAGTACCGCAACGCCGGCCAGGTCTGCGTGTCGCCGACCCGCTTCCTGGTGCAGGAGGGCGTCTACAAGCAGTTCGTCGAGAAGTTCACCGAGGGCGCGAAGGCAATCAAGGTCGGCGACGGTTTTGACAAGGACACCAAGATGGCGACGCTGGCCAATCCGCGCCGGCAGAGCGCGATGGTCGCCAACGTCGAGGACGCCAGGAAACACGGCGGCAAGGTGCAGGCCGGCGGCTATCCGATCGGTGAGAAGGGCAACTTCTTCGAGCCGACGGTGATCACCGAACTGCCGACCAGCGCGATGGCGATGAACACCGAACCCTTCGGCCCGCTGGCGATCATCAATCCGTTCAAGACCTTCGACGATGCTGTGGCCGAAGCCAACCGCCTGCCGTACGGCCTGGCAGCGTATGCGTGGACCAAGTCGGCGAAGACCGCAACTGCAATTGCCGCGCAGGTCGAGACCGGCATGATGACGATCAACCATCTCGGCTTCGCGCTGCCCGAAGTGCCCTTCGGCGGCGTCAAGGATTCGGGCTACGGCTCGGAGGGTGGTATCGAGGCGCTGGAACCATACCTGGTCGGCAAATTCGTGACTCAGGCGGGGCTCTAAATAAATCAATAAAAACAATAAGTTATGATTTATCCGCTGGGCATCTGCCCGGCGGCGTGGTGCGGAGGAGTGCGTAATGGTGGCGAGAACACTGCAAGTGTTTGTCGCGCTGACGGCTGCACTGCTGATGGCCGGGCCGGCATGGGCGCAGGCCTATCCGGTGAAGCCGGTCCGCATCGTCACCGTGGCACCGGGCAGTGCCAACGACCTGGTGGCGCGGCTGGTCGCGCAGGAGGCGCGCGCGACGCTGGGCCAGACGGTGATTGTGGACAACCGCGGCACCATTGCCGCGGAAGTGGTCGCGCGTTCCCCCGCTGACGGTTACACGCTGCTGCTCTACGGCAGCGCGGTGTGGCTGTCGCCCTTCATCCGCGCCACACCCTATGATCCGCTGAAGGATTTTGCGCCGGTCACGCTGGTCGCGAGTTCACCCAATGTCGTGGTCGTGCATCCTTCGCTGCCGGTGAAATCGGCGCGCGAACTGATCGCGCTGGCGCGTGCCCGTCCCGGCGCGTTGAACTATGCCGCCGGTTCACTCGGCGCCGCGCCGCATCTGGCGGCCGAGCTGTTCAAGGCGATGGGCAAACTCAACATCGTGCGCGTTGCCTACAAGGGTACCGGTGGCTCGCTGATCGGCATTCTCAGCGGCGAAGTGGGGTTGATGTTTCCGACCGCGGGCTCGGTGACGCCGCATATCCAGTCGGGCAAGCTGCGCGCGCTGGCGGTGACGAGCAGCCAGCCGACGCCGCTGGCGCCGGGCCTGCCACTGCTCTCCGCTGCACTGCCCGGTTATGAATCGGTGTCCTTCAACGGATTGCTGGCGCCGGCCAAAACGCCGGACGCGGTGATCCGCCTGTGGAACGCCGAGGTGGCGAAGCTGATGACGCGTGCCGACGTCAAGGACAAGCTGATGGCTGCCGGCAACGATGCACGATCAACCACACCCGAGGAGTTTGCCGCGGTGATTCAGGCGGATATGGCGAAGTGGGGCAGGCTGATCCGTGAGCTGGGGATCAGGGAATAAGCGTGGATCAGCGTGCGCCGTGTTTGCGTGATTCCGTTGCCGCCATGCGGCGCAGGCAGATCGCGATGGCCGGTGTGTTGATCGCGATGTGGTAGGGCAGGCGCAGGCGGCTGGCGATCCAGGCGCGGCGCAGCGCCGGATCGGCGCCAGGGTCGGACTGCAGCGGCAAGGCAAGTTGCTTCATGCGGCGACCTCCTGTGAATTCAACGTGGGCACGTGGTGCTGCGTTGACTCGTGCTGCCATTATCGGCGGTCGCTGCCTGTTTCTTTAGCAGAACAGCGGGCGGTATGCCGCCCATTTCTGTGGATGGAGAGCCACTTTGCGAACGCCGCAAAAGCAAAGGGCGCGGCTTGCGCCACGCCCTTTGGGGTCACTTCGGCCGTCCGGAAGGAGCAACCCGCGAACTGCCGTTCAGGGTGGTCACCGCCGGTTCGCATCAGGTGCACCCGACGAGGGGCGCGCACAACAGCGAACATCAGTGGCAGCAACCGGTGGTTGCACTTTGGTCCGGGACACTGCCCCAACCGGAATTGCCGAAGTTATAGATGATTACGGCGGATCTGCGGCGGACTTTAGCCGGTCATTTCAGGCTGCCTGCGCCAGCCATACCGTATGTCCGCCGCAGTCCGGGTCTTCCACCCGGTGCTGCAGTACGTGAAAACCCGCTGCAGCGAGCAGCGTCCGGTATTCCGTCGCGTCGAGGCTGGCGTGGTACAGCGCGTGGCCGTAAATCTCGCCCATGGCCACACCTGCACGCGGTCCCGAGGTGAACAGCAGCGGCGCTCCGGGTGCGGCATGGCGCGCGAACACCGCAAACATCGCGCGCTGGTCTTCGGGCTCGAGATGGAAAAAACTGTCCCAGGCGATCACCGCATCAAAGCGGCGGCCAAGGTCGAGGCCGCGCATGTCGGCGGCTATCCATTCCTGTCCGGGATAACGCGCACGGCACAGTTCGAGCATCGCCGTGGCGGCATCGACGCCGGTGACCTGGCAGCCGGCGTCAATGAAAAATCCGGCAATCGGTTCGGCGCTGCCGCAGCCGAGGTCGAGCACGCTGCGGCCGGCACCCAGCCGGGACAGAACGGCCTCAAGCCAGGGCCGTTCCATCAGGTCCTTGCGGCGGTCGCGGTCGAACTGCAGCGCGACCGCTTCGTACAGCGACCGGGTGTCGGGCATCAGCCCTTGGCGGCGGGCCGGACCGGCTTTTTGTAGCGGCCGATCGGCACCAGCTCGGCGACGGTGCCGCCGGGGGCACGGAACTTGACCGGGATCACGCCGGGGTCGCTGATGATTTCGCAGCCGTAGCCCTTGACCTGTTCGGTGGCCTTGGCCATGTCCTCGACTTCGATTGCGAAGTGGTGGATGCAGGGGCCTTCACCGGCGGCCTTCGACTCGGCGGACTGGGTGCCTTCGTCGTACTTGATCAGCGTGAAATCGATTTCACCGTCGGTGAGGTGGCGCGACAGGTGGTCGCGGGTCTTGCGGGTCTCGGCTTCCCAGAAGCCGAAGACTTCTTCGTAGAACTTGGTGGTTTTATCGAGGTCTTCGACTTTCAGCGCGAGGTGCACGATGCGGTTCATGGTGGTCTCCGTTATAGGGCCGCGAGGGCTTGCGGCATGGGCGCGTTTTACGCCCGGGACTGCCGCTTCCGCAAGCGCAGTGTTACACTGCGGGCGTCATATTATTTGACCCCCGCAGTTTTCCCTCCTGCTTCACCCACCGGCCGGTTTATGCCGGTCCCGCTTCAAGCCCTTGCCTTGTCAGGCTTTTGCGGCAATCGACAGCCCGACCACGTTATTGTCCCTGATCGCCTTGGCGACCACCCCCGAGGCTTTGACGTCCTCGATGAACGCGGCCAGGTATTTCGCGGCATTGGGGCGGCCCTTGGGCACGCCTGCGGCCTGCTGCACGGCGGTGAAGTTGCCTTCGACGATGATCGAACCCGGCAGTTTGGCCTGATCCGACATCAGCCGCGGCTTGAGGCCGGCCAGCGCATCGAATTTTTCTTCGGCGAAACGCTTGGCGCAGAGGTCGGCGCCCTTGTCCTTGACCAGTTCGGCGTTCTTGATGGTGCGTGACAGGAACAGCTCGTAAGCGGCCTTCTCGGGGACGATGATGCGCACGCCCTTGCGATCGACCTCGCTGGCGTGTTTCAGCGGCGAGCCTGCCGGCACCAGATAGGTCGATTCAATCTCGACATAGGCGGCGGTGAAGTCGATCTCGTTGGCGCGCTGCGGCTCGGCGCCGAGGAAGCCGACATCCCAGACATTTTTGTTCGCGGCATCGGCCAGCGCGCCCGGATTCGGGTGCGGCACAAAAACCACCGGCAGGCCGAGGCGGCGTGCCAGTTCCTGGCCGAGGTCGTGGGCCACGCCCAGTGGCTTGCCGCTGGCGGCGTCGGTGCGGGTGAGCAGAAAGTTGCTCATGTTCAGGCCCACACGCAGGGTGCCGGTCGGGGCGAATTCGGAGCGGAGGGCGGCGGTGACTTCGGTCATGATGTGGTCCTGTGTTCCTGGCAGTTTCGGAACGCAGGATTAAACACGGAACCGCGGCGGGTGTCACTCCGCAAACACCCGCCGCGCAGTTCGTGCGCGGGAAGCCGCCGGTCAGGTGGCAATCGCCGTGTTCTCCTCCGCAACCAGCCCTTCGCGCAATTGACGGGCCGCGGTCACCATGTTGCGCAGCGCAGGCTCGACTTCGGCCCAGGAGCGGGTCTTGAGGCCGCAGTCTGGATTGATCCACAGTTGCCGCGGCGGGACCACGCTGCAGGCCCGCTGCATCATGTGCAGGATGTCTTGTGTTTGCGGCACCCGTGGTGAATGGATGTCGTAAACGCCCGGGCCGATGTCGTTCGGGTAGCGGAATTCGCCGAAACCGTCGAGCAGTTCCATGTTCGAGCGCGATGTTTCGATGGTGATCACGTCGGCGTCCATGGCCGCTATTGCGGGGAGGATGTCGTTGAACTCGGCGTAACACATGTGGGTGTGTATCTGCGTTGCGTCGGCGGCGACCGCGGATGCGATCCGGAATGCGCGCACGGCCCAGTCCAGATAACCGTTCCAGTCGCGGCGCTTCAGTGGCAGTCCTTCACGCAGCGCCGGTTCGTCGATCTGGATCACCCGGATGCCGGCTTTTTCCAGGTCGGCGACTTCCTCACGCACCGCCAGCGCAATCTGCAGTGCCGTTTCAGCGCGCGGCTGGTCGTCCCGCACGAAAGACCACTGCAGGATAGTGACCGGTCCGGTCAACATGCCTTTCACCGGCTTCCTGGTCAGCGATTGCGCATAACGCGCGATGCCCGTCGTCATCGGTTCCGGCCGTGCGACGTCGCCGTAGATGACCGGTGGCTTGACGCAGCGCGAGCCATAACTCTGCACCCAGCCGTTCTGGGTGAAGCAGAAGCCCCAGAGCTGTTCCCCGAAGAACTCCACCATGTCGTTGCGCTCGGCTTCACCGTGAACCAGTACGTCGATGCCCAGCGCCTCCTGCTGCGCGATGACATTGCGGATTTCAGCGCGCATGGCTTCGAGGTACTGCAGCTCACCGATTTCACCGCGTTTCCATGCGGCCCGGGTCGAGCGGATTTGCGCGGTCTGCGGAAACGAACCGATGGTGGTGGTCGGCAGCGGCGGCAGCCGGAGTTGGGTCTGCTGCAGCACTTTGCGCTGCGGATGCGGGCTCGCGCGCCGTTCGTCCGCGGCGGTCAGTCGCGCGAGCCGCGCGCGCACTTCCGCGTTGACGATGCGCCGGCCGGCGCGTCTTGATGCCAGCGCGGCGTCAGCGGCTTCCAGTTCGGCGCGTACAGCCGCGGTGCCGCCATCAAGGGCCCTGCCGAGCACGTGCAGCTCGTCGAGTTTCTCTTCGGCAAAGGCCAGCCATGGCCGCACTTCCGGATCCAGGCGCTGTTCGCCGGCGAGCGAAACCGGCACGTGCTGCAGTGAACAGGATGATGCGAGCCACAGCCGGTCGCCGAGTGTGTCATGCAGCGGCTGCAACAGGGTCAATGCGCGGCGCAGGTCGGTGCGCCAGATGTTGCGGCCGTCGATGATGCCGGCCGACAGCACGCGATCCGCCGGCAACCGCGACTGCCATGCCGCCAGTTGCTCCGGCGCACGCACCAGGTCGATGTGGATGCCCCGCACCGGCAGGCGCAGTATGCGTTCGGCATGTTCGCCGGCGCTGTCGAAATAGGTCGCCAGCAGCAGGGCCGGTGCATCGGCAGCGAGTATCGGATAGGCGCGGTCGAAGGCGTCGAGCCAGGCGGGCCCGAGTTCCAGGCACAGCACGGGTTCGTCGATCTGCACCCACTCGATGCCCATGCCGCGCAGCCGCTTGAGGATGCGTGCATAGGCACGGGCCAGCGGCTCCAGCAGCGCCAGGCGGTCGGTGCCGCTGTCGGCCTTGGCCAGATGCAGGAAGGTGACGGGGCCGATCAATGCCGGTTTCACCGGGTGCCGGGCCGCCAGGGCCTCGGCGATGTGTTCGAAGTACCAGTCGGGGCCGCCGTCGAAGCGGGATTGCGGCGACAGTTCGGGGACCAGGTAGTGGTAATTGGTGTCGAACCACTTGGTCATTTCCAGCGCCGGCTGGGTGGCATTGCCCCGCGCCAGCTCGAAATATTGCTGCAACGACAGCTGCTGCGGATCGAAGCCGAAACGCGCGGGCGGGCAGCCCAGGAGCGCCAGTGTGTCGAGCATCGGGTCATAAAACGAAAAATCACCGGCGGTGACCAGCGACAGTCCTGCTTCGCGCTGCCTCTGCCAGTGTGCCGCACGCAGCTCCGATCCGGTGCGGAGCAGGTTCGCGTCGCCGGTTTCGCCGCGCCAGCAGGCCTCCAGCGCGAATTTCAGTTCCCGCCGTGCGCCGATGCGGGGGTAGCCGGGAATGTGGGTGGTAAGCATGGGGATCGCCTGGATGTTGAAGGAGGCGTGGAGTATTTGGCGGGCACGACGTAGAATCAAACGATAAATTTTCAGAATAACTTGAATTAAATTCATATTAGAGTGCGTATCGAAAGTGTGTATCGCTGATCATTCGTATCGGAACCCCAATGCTTGAACTGCGCCACCTGCGTTCGCTGGCCGCGATCGCCGACACCGGAAAACTGGTACAGGCCGCGGGCCGCGTGCACCTGACCCAGAGTGCGCTGTCGCACCAGATGCGCGCGCTGGAGGCGCATTACGGCACGACGCTGTTCCAGCGCACCGGCGCCGGCCTGCGCTTCACCCCGGCAGGGCAGCGCCTGTTGCAGCTCGCACGAGAGACGCTGGGCGCGGTTGCCGGTGCGGAGCGTGATCTCGCGAGGCTTCAGGGGGATACCCGGGGCGATCTGCGCATCGCGCTGGAATGCCACACCTGCTTCGACTGGCTGATGCCGGTGATGGACGAGTTTCGCGTGCGCTGGCCCGAAGTCGAGGTCGATCTGCTGGCCGGCTTCCACAGTGATCCCCTCGATCTGCTGAAAAGCGGAAAGGCCGAGCTGGTCATCGGCTCGCAGAAACCGCGCGGACGTGATTACGTCGCACTGCCGCTGTTCCGCTTCGAGATCCTGGTGGTGATGCCGCTGGAGCATCGTCTGCGCACGAAACGCCGCGTCGCGGCGGCCGACCTGAAAGGCGAGACGCTGATCACCTATCCGGTGCCTGAAGACCGCATTGATCTGGTCAGCCAGGTGCTGAAGCCGGCGGGCATTCGCCTGGAGCGCCGCACCTCGGAGCTGACCGTGGCGATACTGCAGCTGGTGGCCAGCCGCCGGGGCATTGCCGCGCTGCCGAACTGGGGGGTGCGTAACTATGTTGATCTTGATTACGTGATCGCACGGCGGATCGGCGCGAAAGGATTATGGAGCGATCTTCATGCCGTGGTACCGCGCACACTGGCCGGCCGGCCTTACATGACTGAATTCGTCGAGATCATCCGCGCCAAATGTGCTGCCGGACTGACGGGCATCGAGCTGTTATAGGAGGCCTGCGGTGACGGCCCGCTACATCGCCCACCTCGACATGGACGCGTTCTACGCCTCGGTCGAGCTGCTGCGTTATCCGCAGCTGAAGGGCCGGCCGGTGGTGGTTGGCGGGCGCCGCCGCGCGGCCCAGGATGACGTGGCGACGGGCGATTTTGCCAGCCTGCGCGGTTACACCGGCCGCGGCGTGGTCACCACCTCCACCTATGAAGCGCGGGCGCTGGGCGTGTTCTCGGCGATGGGCCTGATGAAGGCGGCGAAGCTGGCACCCGATGCCATTCTGCTGCCCGCCGACTTTGATGCCTATCGCCGTTATTCGCGGATGTTCAAGGACGCGGTGCGCGCCATCACGCCGCAGGTCGAGGATCGCGGCATCGACGAGATCTACATCGACCTGACCGAAGCGGTGATCGGCAGTGCCGCCGACGGCGCGCCCGATCCCTGGGCCAGGGCGCGTGCGGTGGCGCTCGACATCCAGCGCGCGGTGCGCGAGGCCACCGGCCTGTCGTGCTCGGTCGGCATCACGCCGAACAAGCTGCTGTCGAAAATCGCCTCCGAGCTGAACAAGCCCGGTGGCATCAGCGTGGTCCGTCCCGATGACCTGCGCAGCGTGATCTGGCCGCTGGCCGTGCGCAAGATCAACGGCATCGGGCCCAAGGCCAACGCCAAGCTGGAGCGCCTCGGCGTGCGTACCATCGGTGAACTGGCCCGGCAGGACCCGGCCTGGCTGATCGGGCATTTCGGCCGCAGCTTCGGCGCGTGGATGCACGAGGCGGCCCACGGTCGCGACGAACGTCCGGTGGTCACCCGCAGCGAGCCGAAATCGGTGAGCCGCGAAACCACCTTCGAGAACGATCTGCATGCGGTGCACGACAAGGCGCGGCTGAGCAAAATCTTCACCGACCTGTGTGTGCGTGTCGCCGGCGACCTGGTGCGCAAGGGCTGCGCCGGCCGCACCATCGGCCTGAAAATCCGTTTCGACAATTTCCACACCGTGACGCGCGACCTGACATTGGCCGTGGCGACGCAGGATGCGGCAGTGATCCGCCGCGCCGCGGGTGAATGCCTGAAGCGGGTGCCGCTGGACCGGCGCATCCGGCTGCTCGGCGTGCGCGTGGGCGGTTTGACCGTGGCACTGGCGATGGAGTAAGTGCTGCAGCGAACTTTGCCTTACGACGGGTCCGGATGCAGTATATTGACCGGGCGCCAGCAAAAAAATCAATAAATACAGCCCGTGGTGATGCGCGGCGCACACCGCCACAGTGCAGACAGGGAGTACGATATGAACCGTACCGGATGCGGCGGGCTGCTGCTCCTGCTGGGTGCCTTGCTGCCAGGTCTCGCACTGGCGCGGTTTCCATCAAACCCCACCAGCATGGCGCAGTGTGATGCAGCCGCACAGCAATACCGGGCGTTGTACCAACAGCACCAGCAACTGGCCAGCCAAGGAATTGCAGACCGTAACCGCCTGAATTTAAGCAGAGAATGTGCAGGCAATGAGCACTGCCGTGCACAGTATTACCACCGGGCTGGCGAGTATCACAAATACATCAGCCACCACCATCAGGAGCGTGACCGTATCGAGCGTGAATGGCGTGCCGGCGAGCAGGCTTGCCGCTCCGTCGCGCGGATGCACGAGCAACAAAACGAACAGCAGCGCCGGATGGCGCAGGAGAACGAGCGCCGCAACCGCCAGGCTTATGAAGACAACCAGCGCCGCCAGTACGCCGGGCAGTTGCAGGACGGCAATCAGCAGCAGGAGCGCAACCAGCCGCGGGTGATTGCATCGACTCCTCCGGGTTATTACGACAACCGCAACCAGCCGCGCATCGTGCAGTCGCCACAGCAGCAGGCCTACCAGGCCCAGGAGCAGCGCAACGCTGCGCTCAGCCAGCAGCAGGCACAGACCCAGGCACTGGCCAATGTCTTCGGCACGCTGGCGCAGGCATTCAGCTCGCCGCGATCTTCATCGTCCTCCGCCTCAGGTAGCGCCGAGCGTGGTAACGCCCTGGCTTCGGGCGGAAATGCGGTGGCACCGGCCTACACTCCGGGGCAGACGTCATCCGAAATGCCGCCAGCTGGCGAAAGCAGTGATGTAGGCGGTGCTGTTGGCAATGCCGTGCGTGGTGCCTGGACGCAGTTGCGCAACATGGCTTCCGCGATCATCAGGCCGCCGGACAGTTCGAGGCCAGCACAACCGCAGCTCGACCGCGCGGCTGAGCTGGCCGCTGAAAACAACAACGCGCGGCGCGGCATGCTGGATTCGGTTCTCAATCCCCAGGGTGTGCAGAACGAGCAGATCAACAACACGGTCAGCGTGGTGCAGGATGTCAACGAGCGGATGGACCGTGGCGGTCCACTGGTGACTCAAATTCAGAATGATGCTTTTGCCGCAGTGGGCTCCTCGGCCAATAACACCTTGGGGCACTTAGAACAGGGGCTGGCCCAGATGGATCAGATCAGGGTGGAGCCAGGCAGTGCGGGCACCAGAGTGACGCAGCAGGTGGCGACGGCTGCAACTACCACGACCAGCAATACGCCCCCATCACCCGAGGCCAATTGTGGTCGGCGCGTGTTGCTCGCGCTGCAGCAATGCCTGCAGCGTGAGTGCAACAAGGCCGAATTCAAGGGCCATGCGCAATGTTTGGCGATGAGCGAAGCTCGGCGCAACGACTGATCGGCTACTGCCTGGCACGGCCAGTCCAATAGGTGTTAAGCCGTGCCTGAAGGGGATGGACTCGCGAGATAATTACGCTAGTCATTTTCCTTTGTTGTAGCCCTCATGAGCCTCACCGCACAATTTGCGCAGCGCATCTGCGCCACTTCCTTTGAAACACTCTCTGCCGATGACATCGGCATCGCCAAACGGCTGATCGCCGACGGTATTGCCGTGGCGGTAGCAGGCAGCGCCGAGCATGCGCCGAAAATGTTCGCTGAACATGTGCGCGAGCAGGGCGGCAGCGGACAGTGCCCGGTCTGGGGTTTCGGTTTCAGCACTTCACCGCTGCTCGCCACCTATGCCAATGCGGTGTCCATGCATGTGCTGGATTTCGAGCCGATGTCGAATCCGTCAACGCATGCGATTTCGCCGACGGTGCCGGGGGCTTTTGCGCTGGCTCTGCGCGACGGCCTCGATGGCCGCGAACTGCTCACCGCCTGCGCCAAGGGTTTCGAGGCGCAGGGGCGGCTGCTGGCGGCGGTGGACCATCGCCGCGAAGCTTCGAAGTTCCATGCGCCGGGCGTGGTCGGGCCTTTCGGTTCGGCGGTGGTCGCTGCACATCTGCTGGGGCTTGATGCCGGACAGCTGACCCATGCGCTGGCGATTGCCGCATCACGCAGCGGCGCGCTGCGCGCCAACATCGGCCATGGCGTGAAATGTACGCATTGCGGCAATGCAGCCGCAGCGGGGCTGGAAGCGGCACTGCTGGCGAAGCGCGGGCTGACCGCCAATGCCGACATCCTCGGCCATGAAGACGGCTTTGTCGCGGCGTTTTTCCCCAAGGGCATCGATCGCGACATGTTGCTCGGTTACGGCAAACCGTTCCGCTTCCGCGAACCTGGCATGGCGATCAAGTTTTTCCCGTCCAAGTTTCCGACACATTTTGCAATTGCCGCGGCGCTGGAGGCGCGCAGGACCATCGCCGATCCGGCAACGATCCGCGCGGTGAAGCTGATCACGCCGGCGATGCCCGATGTGGATCGGCCGCGGCCGGTGTCGGGGCTGGAAGGCAAGTTCAGCTTCCAGTACGCCGCAGCCTGTGCGCTGCTCGATGGCCGTGTAGGCATTCCGTCCTTCCATGATGATCGCCGTTTTGCCGCAGACCTCGAGGCGCTGTTGCCGAAGATCAGCATCGAAGTCGATGCCGCGCTGCCGACGGTGTTCAGCCGCATGCAGATCAGCATCGAGGTCACGCTGGCCGATGGCAGTGTGCATCGCGCCACCTGTACCCGGCCGCCGGGTTTCTGGGGCGCACCGATCGACCTTGCCCAGCACCGTGCCAAGGTTGCCGACTGCCTGGCGGTGCGGCTCGATGCCGCCACCGCGGCGCGGGTGACCACACTGCTCGAATCGCTGGAGACGCTGGATGCGGGCGGTGTGCGCGAATTGAGCCTGCTGCTGAATTAATTGGTTTGGACGTATTCTCCGGTTTCACCGTTCCGCATCACAACAACAGATCGCGACAGGAGGAGCACATGGTCACCCTGGAATTCCACGATCCATCCGGCACGCTCGAAGTCAGCCAGCCCTTTGCCCCGCGCATAGCCACGCTGGCCGGCAAACGCATCGGCTTCGTCAGTAATGAGCAGTGGCAGGCCTTTCGCATGCTGCCGCTGCTGCGTGACCTGCTGAAGGCGGATTTCCCCACGGCGGAACTGCTGCCGATCGATGCCTATCCGCAGGGCAATGTGCTGATTCCGACCGAGGAAACCGCCGCGCTGGTGAAAAAAAGCGGCGTTGATGCGGTCATCGTCGGCAACGCGGCCTGAGGCTCCTGCGCCACCGCTTGCGGCCGTGCTGTCGCGAGGATTGAAGCGCTGGGCATTCCCACCGTCACGCTGACGCGGACGGATTTTGTCGGGGTCATGAAAAATGCGGTTTCCGGACTGGGTCTCGCGCCCGATGCGGCGATGGTGACTTTTCCGATCGACATGTTCCTGCCGGGCAGCGACCTGTCGGCGATCACCGTGCGCAAAAAGGAGTTCTACAACGGCCTGACTCAATGGCAGCCGGATTTTGTGCAGTCTGCCGGTGGCGCGCAGATGCTGTCGGTGGAGGGCGCCAGTTATGAAGATGCGCTGCAGAAGGCCAACAACCTGCTGCTGACCAACCTGTGGGGTGATGGCCTGCCGGTGTGGCCGGCGACGCGTGAACGTGTGGACTGGATCCTGCGCGGTTCGGCGCTGCCGCGTGAACAGGTGCTCGGCAAGTTTCCGCCGCGTGGCGGCGTGACCACGGTTGAAACCTGCGCCGTGGCGCTGGCGATGGCCGGCGGCCGGCCGGAGTACCTGCCGGTGTTGATTGCCGCGGTGGAGGCCTGCCTTGCGCCGGAGGCACTGTTCGACCAGCTGCAAGCGACCTCGGGTAGTCCTTTCCCGGTGGTCATCGTCAACGGGCCGATCGGCAAGGACATCCGCCTCAACTCCGGTTTCGGCTGCCTCGGCCCCGATCCGCAACGTCCCGCAGGCGCCAGCATCGGTCGCGCGCTGCGCCTGCTGCAGCAGAACGTTGGTGGTGCCTTGCCCGGCATCGGCACCATGGCGATCTTCGGCGCGATGCGTTACACCAATGCAGTGTTTGCCGAGGATGAAGCGAGCCTGCCCAAGGGCTGGCAGCCGCATGCGACACAGCGCCACGGTTTTGCACCAGGCAGCAATTCGGTGTCGGTGTTTTTCGCCAGCGGCGTCACCAACATCCGCCGCCGCGGCGCAAAAAAGGAAACGCCGGAAGAGGACGTGACGCAGGGCCTGCATCGCATGGCCGACTTCATGCGCACGCCGAACTTCGCGGTGCTCGCCGGCTGGGAGAACGGGACGCCAGGCATGATGATGGTGTCGCCGGTGGTCGCGGGCATGATGGCCAAGCTCGGCTGGACGCCACCGAAGCTGCGCGAATTCCTGTGGCAGCACTCGAAAATCCCGATGGAGCAGGTCAAGCGTGCCGGCGGCCTCGCCTGGATCGAGATCGACGCCAGTCCGCTGGCGCGCGAAAGCATCAAGCTCGATCCCTGGCCGATCGCGATGAAGCCCGACAACATCATTCTCGTGGTCGCCGGCGGTGACCACCCGACACACAGCCAGTGGTTGCAGGCGCATTCGCCGGCGGTGGTGGGGCGGCTGGTGCGCACGCCGGAATCCTTTGACCGGCTGCTCGCCGAGTCGGACCGCGATCTGGGTTGCGGGTCTGACGAGTGCAGGATTTGACGTTTGATGAATAACTGAGGGCAGGAGAAATCATTGATGGTGCAGTCGGTAACGCCGCAGCAACTGCGGGCAATGTATGGTGATGGCGGCGAGCTCGCGGTGCTCGATGTGCGCGAGGAGGGGGTGTATTCCTACACCGGGCATATGCTGCGGGTGTCCAATGTGCCGCTGAGTGTGCTCGAGCTGCGTGTGCCGGCACTGCTGCCGCGCAGGAGTGTGCGCATCGTGGTGTGTGATGGCGGTGAAGGACTGGCCGCCCAGGCTGCGGAAAAACTGAAGGCGGGTGGTTATGCCGATGTCAGTGTGCTCGACGGTGGCACGCCGGCGTGGAAAGCCGCGGGAGAACGCCTCTATACCGGCGTTTATGTGCCGAGTAAGGCCTTCGGTGAATACATCCAGCACGAGGATGCGCCGCCGGAGGTTACTGCGACCGAGCTCGATGCCTGGATGAAAGCGGGCAAGGACTTGGTGGTGGTCGACAGCCGGCCGCTCGCGGAATTCAAGCGCAACAGCATCCCCGGTGCCTTCGATTGCCCCAGCGCCGAACTGCCGTACCGGATGCCGGCCTTCGTCAAGTCGCCGCAGACCACGGTGGTGGTCAACTGTGGTGGCCGCACGCGCAGCATCATCGGTGCGCAAGTGCTGATCAACGCCGGTTTTCCGAATCCGGTTTATGCGCTGCGTGACGGCACCCAGGGCTGGAAACTCGCCGGGCTGCAGCTGAACCACGGCCGCACGGAGGCGGTGCCGCCGCCCCCCGATGGCGGCAAGGGCTGGCCGCAGCAGGCGGCGGAGCGTGTTGCCCGGCGGTTTGGTGTGCGCCGCACGGATCTTGCCGGCTTGCGCAAGCTGCAGGCGGATGTATCCCGCACTACTTATCTGTTCGATGTGCGCAACCCCGAGGAATACGAAGCCGGCCATCTGCCGGGTGCGGTCCACGCGCCGGGCGGGCAGATGGTGCAGGCCACCGACACCTTTATCGCGGTACGGCCGTCGGTGGTGGTGTTGGCCGACAGCGATGGCGTGCGCGCGACCATGACTGCGGCCTGGCTGGCACAGATGGGGCACCGAGAGGTGTATGTGCTGGCGGCAAACGCCGCGGATTGCACGGAACGCGGCACGCCGGCGCCCGCAGTACTCGACGGCGCGGCCAGTCACGCCGCATCGATTGCCGCGGCTGAATTAAAACCGCTGCTCGATGCCGGGCAGGCGCAACTCGCCAACCTGGATTCCAGCCTGCAGCATCGTGAAGGTCATATCCCCGGGGCTTGGCATGTGGTGCGCTCGCGTTTGAAGGAACAGCTGCCGAAAATTCCGGCGGCGCCCCTGCTGGTGTTCAGCGCCGCCGAGGAAGCATTGGCACGGCTGGCTGCGGCCGATGCGCTGCCAATGACATCGGCGAAGGTGCAGGTACTGGCGGGTGGTACGCCGGCCTGGGTGGCTGCAGGTTATTCCTTGGATACCGGCGACACACGCATGACCGGCGAAGCCGATGACCTCAGTTACCGCGCGCTCGACCGCAAGGAAAAAGTCGAGGAGGCGATGCGCGAGTATCTGGAGTGGGAAGTGGAATTGCTCGATGCGGTGGCCACGGATGCCGATTTCGGTTTCCGGCGATTTCCACGGACTGCATAAATTTATCAATTAAAACAATGGCTTATGAAGTGCTCTCGAGTGGCGTTGACCACTCGGGCTTGCGGCGGCTATTCTATTTAACAGAATACTGTTCTGTCAGACAGAATACTTAAAACATCCAAGCAAGCCACGGCCGCCTTCCGGCGGCAGTCAACCCGGGGGAGATTTTTATGAGTACGCAGCCGATCCGCGGCCTTGCCGCCGCCGCATTCACACTCACACTGATCACACTGGCAATCCATGGCCAGGCACAGGCGCAATCCGCATTCCCGAGCAAAACGGTGACGCTGGTGGTGCCCTATTCCACCGGCGGCAGCACCGACCTGATCACGCGGCTGATCGCGCGCGAACTGTCGCAGCAGATGGGCCGTCAGGTGGTTGTCGACAACCGTGTCGGTGGCGGCGGCGTGATCGGCTGGAGCAGCGTCGCACGCGCACCGGCCGACGGCTACACGCTGCTCGCCACGGAGCTTTCCTTCACCATCGCGCCGGGCTTGCTGCCGAATCTGCCTTTCGACGCGCGCAAGGCTTTCCAGCAGGTGGTGACCGCGACCTCGGTGCCGCATGTGCAGGTGGTGACGCCGACGCTGCCGGTGAAGGACGTGAAAGGCCTGATCGCGCTGGCCAAGGCACGGCCGGGTGAACTGAATTTCGGTTCCGGCGGCACCGGCACCAACACCCACCTCGGTTCGGAGCTGTTCAAGAACGCGACCGGCACGAACATGGCGCATATCCCGTACAAGGGCGCCGGCGCGGTGCTGACCGACCTCATGGCGGGCCAGGTGCAGGTGCTGATCTCGGCGGCGCCGACGGTGCTGCCGTACGTGAATTCAAAACGGCTGCGCGCGCTGATGATCACCGACGACAAGCGTTTCGCACCGCTGCCCGATGTGCCGAGCGCGATTGAACTGAACCAGCCGAAGATGGTGATGAAGTTCTGGGTCGGTTATTCGGTGCCGGCGGGCACGCCGCAGCCGGTGGTGGAGCGGCTGAACAAGGAAGTGGTGATCGCAGTCAACGCGCCGGAAGCGAAAAAACGCCTCGCCGAAATGGGCGTTGATCCGGTGGGCAATGGCATTGCCGATGCGACGAAGCTGGTCGGCGACGAAATCGAACGCTGGACCGCGGTGATCAAGGCCGCGGGCATCAAGCCGCAGTAAATGAAATCACCGACCAAGACAGCGCCCGAGTCCGGCGGCGGCGTTGCCGCGGTCGAGCGCGCGCTGGCCATCCTCGATGCCTTCACCGAGCAGGATCACAGCCTGACGCTGGCCCAGCTCGCGGCGCGCACCGGCTTTTACAAGAGCACCATCCTGCGCCTGGCTGCTTCGCTGGAGAAAAAAGCCTATCTGATCCGTCTTGCCGACGGCGGCTGGCGTCTCGGCGCGGCGGCTTCACGGCTGGGCGCGGTCTACCAGTCGGCCTTCGACCTCGGCGACATCGTCGAGCCGGTGCTGCAGCAGGTGGTGGCGGAAACCGGCGAGACCGTGGCTTTCCATGTACGCGAGGGCCGCGTACGCATCAGCCTTTATCGCGTCGAATCGCCGCAGCGCATCCGCGACCATGTGCGCCAGGGCGAACACCTGCCGCTGGAGCATGGCGCCGGCGGCAAGGTGCTGCTCGCCTTCACCAGCGGCAAGGGTGCCGAGAGCGAAACGATCCGCCGCGAGAAAGTATTTGTATCGCGCGGTGACCGCATCGCCGATCTTGGCGGCATCTCGGCGCCGGTGTTCGGTGTCGGCCAGAAGCTGATCGGCGCATTGACTGTCAGCGTGCCGCTGGCGCGGATGGATGAGGCCGCGGTGGCGCGCTTCCGTCCGGCCGTGCTGGCGCATGCCGCCGCGCTGACCCGGACATTGGGCGGCGACGCCTCGATTTTTCCATCGGCTGCGCCTGCGCGCGGCCGTCATAAAGTGTGAACGGAGACTGCAATGCACAAAGACATCGACATCCTGATCAGCGAAGTGGGTCCGCGCGACGGCCTGCAGAACACCAAGGCCTTCATGCCCACCGAGTACAAGAAGCGCTGGATCAGCGCGGCGGCGGCGGCTGGCATCCGTGAAATCGAGGTCTGCTCCTTCGTGCCGCCGAAGCTGATTCCGCAAATGGTCGATGCCGCCGAGGTGGTTGCGCACAGCCGGACCATTCCCGGCCTGCATGTCGCCGCACTGGCCCCCAATTTCAAGGGCGCGCAGCGGGCAATGGAAGCCGGCGTGCACAAGCTGACGCTGACGATTTCGGTATCGCGCGAGCACAGCCTCGCCAATGTGCGGATGACGCCGGACGAAGCTATCGCCAGCGCGAAAAAAATCTGCGAATTCCGCGACAGCCTGCCCAAGGACCAGCGCCCGGTGATCGAGTCCGGCCTGTCTACGGTGTTCGGCTGCACGCTGGAGGGCGCGGTCAGCGAAGATGAAGTGGTGCGCATGGCCGTGGCCTCGGTCGAAGCCGGCTGCGACGAGGTGGGCCTCGCCGACACCACGGGCTACGCCAATCCGGAGCAGATCCGCCGCGTGTTCAAGAAAGTGCGTGCCGCGATCGGTGACAAACTCTCGGGCGCGCATCTGCACAACACCCGCGGGCTGGGGCTTGCCAATGTGGTTGCCGCGCTGGAAGTCGGTGTCACCACCTTCGACAGCTCGCTGGGCGGGCTCGGCGGCTGCCCCTTCGCGCCGGGTGCCTCCGGCAACATCGTCACCGAAGACCTGGTGTTCATGCTCGAGTCCATGGGACTGCGCACCGGCATCGACCTCGACAAGCTGCTGGCGATCCGCGACATCCTCAAGCAGAGCATGCCGGAAGAGCCGCTGTACGGTTATGTGCCGCTGGCCGGCATCACCAAGGGCTTTGTGCCCGCCACGCAACAACGCTGAGGAATGGCCATGACCAAAAAACTCCCGCTCGAAGGCATCCGCGTCATCGAGTTCTGCCATGTGGTGATGGGCCCGACCTGCGGCCTGGTGCTCGCCGACCTCGGTGCCGAGGTGATCAAAGTCGAACCACTGGACGGCGACCATACGCGCAAGCTGACGGCTTCCGGTGCCGGTTTTTTCCCGACCTACAACCGCAACAAGAAAAGCATCGCGGTGGACCTGAAGTCCGCCGAAGGTCGCGAGCTGGTGCTGAAGCTGATCGCCAGCGCCGACGTGGTCACCGAGAACTTCCGTCCCGGCGCGATGGACAAGCTGGGTTTCGGTTATGACGCGCTGAAGAAACTGAAGCCCGCGCTGATCTACTGTTCACTGAAAGGCTTCCTGCCCGGCCCCTATGAACACCGCACCGGCCTTGATGAAGTGGTGCAGATGATGGGTGGCCTCGCCTATATGACGGGAGGGCGTTTTGGCCCGCTGCGCGCAGGGGCTTCGGTCAACGATGTGATGGGGGGCGTGTTCGGTGCGGTGGCGATCCTCGCCGCCTTGCATCAGCGCCATGCCACTGGCGAAGGCCAGTATGTGCAAAGCGCGCTGTTCGAGAACAATGCCTTCCTGATGGGCCAGCACATGCTCGAAGGTTATGCCACCGGCAAGCCGGTGAAGCCGATGCCCGACCGCATCCGTGCCTGGGCGCTGTACGACAACTTCAAAACGAAAGAGGGCGAACTGGTTTTTGTCGG
>JAIENU010000154.1 GCA_019751125.1 Burkholderiales bacterium
TACTGGTGGGACGACATGACCTGGCTCGCCGGCTCGGTGTGCACGATCGTCAACGATTTCCAGCAGGGCGTGCTCCACGGCGGTGCGGATCCGCGCCGTCCGGCGTACGTGCTGGGCTGGTAATTACGAGTAAGCAGCAATCCGGCAGCGCTTGGCACGATTGCTGCTGAAGGCGCTGCGCCCGGATTGCACCGGAAATATTGGAGAACCGCTCATGAAACCCGCATTCAAACTGTCGTGGCAGTGTGCTGCCATCCTCACCGTGCTTGGCACGGTCATCACGCCGCAGGCCATCGCCGCATCGGCCGACTATCCCAACCGCCCGGTGCGGCTGATTGTCGGCTTCCCGCCGGGGGGCGCGGCCGACATTCTTGCGCGTGCCGCGGGCCAGCAGCTGGCCGAACGCCTCGGCCAGCAGATCGTCATCGACAATCGCGGAGGGGCCGGCGGCCTGATCGCCACCGAAACCACGGCGCGCGCCAATGCCGATGGTTACACGCTGCTGTTCTCGTCAATCCCGCACGTGATCAATCCGCACCTTTACAAGAAGGTTGCGTATGACGCGCTGAAGGATTTTTCGCCGGTGGTGCAGTTTGTCGCGGTCCCGCTGATGATGGCCGCCGGCCCCTCGTTGCCGGCACAGTCGGTGAAGGAGCTGATCGATTACGCGAAGGCCAACCCCGGCAAGCTCAATTACGGTTCTGCCGGCAGCGGTTCGTCGAGCCATCTCGCGGTGGAGCTGTTCAAGAGCATGGCCGGCATCCGCATGGAGCACATTCCGTACAAGGGCACCGGTCCGCTGATCACCGACATTCTGGGCGGGCAGATCGGCGTCACCATCGCCAGCGCGGTGCCGCTGGCGCCGCAGGTGCGTTCCGGCAAGCTGCGCGGCCTCGCGGTCACCGGCTCCAAGCGTTCACCGGCATTTCCGACCATTCCGGCGATTGCCGAAACGGTGAAGGGTTACGAAGTGGTGAACTGGTTCGGCGTTTTTGCGCCGGCAGGTGTGCCGAAGGCGCTGACCGCACGCATCAACAGCGCGCTCAACGAAGCACTGCGCACACCCGAGCTGCTGAAGACGCTGCAGGCGCAGGGCGCCGAAGCCGTGGGCGGCACGCCGGAAGATTTTGATCGTGTGGTGCGTGCCGACTTTGTGAAATGGGGCCGCGTGGTCAAGGAGTCCGGTGCCAGGGTGGATTGAAGGTGATTGCTGGATAAAACAGGCGCAAAGCGCCGGAGGAGAAAATAGTGTTTAAAAACAATGGCTTATTGAATTCTGTCATGGGTGCGGCGATCGCGCTGCTGCCGCTGACCGTAGCAGCGCAGGATGCGGCGGCGAATTACCCCAACCGCACCATCCGCTACATCGTCGGCTACACACCCGGCGGCACCTCGGACATGCTGGCGCGTGCGGTGGGTCAGAAGCTTGCCGCCGCCTGGGGCCAGCAGGTGATCATCGACAACCGTCCCGGCGCCGGCACCAACATCGGCACCGAACTCGGCGCCAAGGCACCGCCCGACGGCTACACGCTGTTCATGCCGACGGTGGCCAATGCGATCAACCCGACGCTCTATCCGAAACTGAACTACGACATGCTGAAGGACTTTGCCTACGTCACCAACTTCGCGCGGGTGCCGGGCATCGTTGTCGTGCATCCCTCGCTGCCTGCAAAAAACGCCAAGGAGCTGATCGCCATCGCCAAGGCCAATCCGGACAAGTTGCGCCACGGCTCCACCGGTGTCGGCAGCCCGCACCATCTTGCCGGCGAAATCTTCAAGACCATGGCCGGCGTGAAGATGGTGCATGTGCCGTACAAGGGCGCGACGCCGGCGATTGCCGACATCATTGCCGGCCACATCGAAGTCTATTTCGGCGCGATGGTATCCACGCTGCCACATGCACGCAGCGGCCGGCTGCGCGCGCTGGGCGTGACCAGCCTGAAACGTGTTGATGCGGCGAAAGACGTACCGACCCTCGACGAGCAGGGGCTCAAAGGGTACGAAACCGGTTCATGGTTCGGCATGGCAGTGCCCACCGGCACGCCGCAGGCGATCATCACCAAGCTGCATGCGGAATCGACCAAGGCGCTGCAGGCGCCGGACCTGCGCGACCGCATGATCGCGGAAGGTGCCGAATTTGTCGGCGATACGCCGGCGCAGTTTGCGGCCTACATCCGCAGCGAGCTGGATAAATGGGGCAAGGCGGTCAAGGCCTCGGGAGCAAAGGTAGATTGAGCGACAGCAGATTGAGCAATACCGAAACATTGCCTGACCCGCGGCCCGTTGCCGCGGTTTCCACAATGGATGAAGCCGCGCTGCGCGCGGCGCTCGAAGCCGGGGATGATCCGGCCATTCACAAGGCGCTGTCCGTACCGGCGCAGGCGCATGAAGCCTCACGCCTGCTGGCTGCGGCCATCGACAGCCGCGGCGAGGGCATCGGCCTGCGCTTTTTTGCGATTCCGCTGGTGATTGTTGCCGGCTCGCGCAAACCCTGCACGGTGGCCGGCGCGCTGCCCGAGCTGCATGTGCTGCGCGGCCTGCTCGAGCAGCATGGCGCCATCGGCGTCACCCGCAACTTCGGCATGGGCAATGCGCTGGTCAGCGCCGGTGCGCTGGATGCGCTGTCACCCTCGGCACTGTGGCGTGCCGCCGCCGATCCCGCGCAACGCGCGCCGCTCGACACGCTGCAGCCTGAGCCGATTGCCGTGGCCGGCAGCCGCGAGCAGGTGCATCTGCGTTTTCTGGTGGGTGCCGGCGTGACACCAGAGCATCTGCCGTCATTCCTCGAGTCGGCTTCGAACATCGGCACCTGGGGCATGCCCTTCACCCGTGAACTGGCGCGCCAGTTGGCCCAGCCCGGCCTCGAAATCCTGCCCATGCCGCGACCGCCGCAGCCGCTGACCCAGGCCGCCCACGCCGGACGCCGCGCCCAGCTCGAAGCCGCGCTGAGCCTGTTCCTCGGCAACACCCTGCGCAAATTCCGCATGGCAGTCGGCGACCCCGAGGCCGTACTCAGCGCGCACCGTTTGGATAACGGCGCTGGCGAACTGCGGTTAAGTCTCAGCACGCCGTTTGATGAGTCACTGTTTGAAGGCTATGCCTGGCCGCTGCAGCCGCAGGACGATGTCGCCGAAGTGACGAAGTTGCTGCTCGATACGCTGAATGAATGCCGCGTACCTTCGGTGACGGTGCTGCCGCAGCTGCTGCCGGAACGGCTGCAGAATGGATCGGTGTTTGTGGCCGGGCGGATGCTGGAAGGTTTGGCCAAAGCGCCGGCGAAGCACTAGCCCTGTAGGGCGGATAAGCCGCGTAGCGGCGCCATCCGCCGCATGCGACCTTGCTGTTTTGTAATCATCTGGCGGATAACGGCGCTTCGCGCCTCATCCGCCCTACGAAATCCTCAATGCACGATCTTCGCTTCCGCGGATTCGTCTTTCCGCCCCTGATGTCCCTTGTGCCAGCGGCGCTCGAACATCACGTATAACGCGGGCAGAACAATCAGGGTCAGGATGGTGGCCGAGATCAGGCCGCCGATGACCACCACGGCCAGCGGTTTCTGGGTTTCGGAGCCGATGTCATGCGACAGGGCCATCGGCATCAGGCCCATCATCGCCAAGAGGCCGGTCATCAGCACGGTGCGCAGGCGCACCAGCGAACCGGTGATCACCGCGTCCTCGGGGGCGGCGCCGGCGTTCTTCAGCTGGTTGAAGTAGGACACCATCACCACGCCGTTGAGCACTGCCTGGCCGAACAGGGCGATGAAGCCGATCGCCGCCGATACCGACAGCGGGATGCCGGTGATCAGCAGGGCGAGGATGCCGCCGATCAGGGCGAAGGGAATGTTGAGGATGATCAGCAGCGCGCTGCGGAATGAGCCGAAGGCATCGAACAGCAGCAGGAAGATCAGCAGGATCGAGATCGGCACGATCACCGACAGCCGCTTCATCGCGCGTTCCTGGTTCTCGAACTCGCCCGACCACGACATCGAGTAGCCGGGCTGGAGCGTCACTTTCTGCGCGATGCGTTGCTTCATGTCGGTGACAACCGAGCCCATGTCGCGGTCTTCGATGAAGACACCGATCGCGATCACCCGCCCGCCGTTCTCGCGGCTGATGTTCATGCTGCCGCCGATGGTGCGGAAGGTGGCCACCTGTGCCAGCGGAATGAAGTTGCCGCTGGAGGTGGTGAGCAGCAGGTCGCGCAACTGGGTGAGGGAACGTTGCTCCGGCGGCACCCGCACCACCACGCCGAAGCGACGCTCACCCTCCCAGATGGTGGTGGCTTCGCGGCCGCCCAGGGCGGTTTCAATGACGTCCTGGATGTCGGCGATGTTCAGGCCGTAACGCGCGGCCTGTGCGCGATCGATTTCGATCAGGTCCTGCGGCAGCTCGCCCTGGCGGTCGATCATCGCCCGTGCCACGCCTGGCACGTCAGCAATCGCGGCGAGCACCGAGCCGGCGGCGCCGCGCAGCACCGCGAGGTCGTCGCCAAAAATCTTGATCACGATCTGGCCGTCGATCTGCGAGATCGATTCAAGGATGTTGTCGCGGATCGGCTGCGAGAAGCTGGCCTGCACGCCGGGCAGCTTGTCGAGTGCCTGTTCCATCTCGCGCAGGATGTCCTGCTTGCTGACTTTGCGCTTCCATTCCGACTCGGGTTTGATGTCGATCAGGAACTCGGCCATGCTGATCAGCTTGGGGTCGGTGCCGTCTTCCGGGCGGCCGGCCTTGTAGACGATGGTATTGATCTCGGGGATGTGCGCGATCGCGGCGCGGATCTGCGCCATCTGGTGGCGTGCCTCGCTGACCGAGACGCTGGGGTGCAGCGGGATGTTGATCCACACCGAACCTTCGTTGAGCTCGGGCAGGAATTCCGTGCCCAGCCGCGGCACCAGTGCCAGGCTCGCCACCAGCGCCAGCGACGCAGCGAACACCACCTTGCGGCTGCGCGCGAGCACCCAGCGCAGCGCAGGTTCATAGAGGCGCTTGCAGTGGTGAACCAGCCAGTTTTCCTTTTCCGGCAGGTTTTTGCGCAGCAGCAGGCTGCACAGCAGCGGCACCAGTGTCAGTGAAAAGATCAGCGAGCAGATCAGCGCGGAGGTGACTGAATAGGCCATCGGCGCGAAGATGCGGCCCTCATGGCGCTGCAGCGTGAAAATCGGGATATGCGCGGCGATGATGATCAGCATCGAGAACAGCGTCGGCCGGCCGACCTCGACCACCGCATCAATGATTTCCTGGACGCGTTCGCGCGGCCGCAGCGTGCCGTGGGCCTCGGACAGCCTGCGGAACACGTTTTCGACGACGATCACGGCACCATCGACGATGATGCCGAAGTCCATGGCGCCCAGGGACAGCAGGTTGGCGGGGACGCCGAGCCAGGTCAGGCCGAGGAAGGTGCCGAGCAGGGACAGCGGGATGATCAATGCCACGATGATCGCGGCGCGCAGGTTGCCGAGGAACAGCAGCAGTACCAGCATCACCAGCATCGCGCCTTCGACCAGGTTGCCGAATACGGTCTTCAGGGTCTTGTCGAGCAGCCAGGTGCGGTCGTAGAAGGGGGTGATCTCGACGCCCTTGGGCAGCCCTTTGGCGTTGAGCTGGGCGACACGTTCCTTGACTGCGGCGAGCACCTCGCCGGGGTTTTCGCCACGACGCATCAGCACCACGCCGGAAACGATGTCGGAGTCGTCGTCCTGTCCGATCACGCCCTGGCGCGGCACCGAGTCCACCGAGAGCGTGGCGATATGGCGCACCAGCACCGGCGTGCCGTTGCGTTCGGCGACGACGATGTCGAGGATTTCCTCGGCAGAGCGCAGCAGGCCGATGCCGCGGATCAGGAACTGCTGCTGTCCCTGCTCGACATAACCACCGCCGGCATTGGAGCTGCCGCGCTCCAGCGCCGAAAACAGCTGCTGCAGGCTGACCTTGTAGTACTTGAGCTTGGCGAGATCAGGGTTGACTTCATACTGCTTGATGAAGCCGCCGAAGCTGACGATGTCGGCCACGCCCGGGATCAGCTTCAGCTGCCGTGCCACGGTCCAGTCCTGGATTGAGCGCAGCTCCCTGGCGTCCAGATGGCTCGCCCTGACCCGGTAGCGGTAGATTTCACCGACCGCGGTGGACAGCGGCGCCAGCTGCGGCTGTGCGCCCGGCGGCAGCGAGGCTTCGCGCAGGCGCTCCAGAACCTGCTGGCGCGCGAAGTAGGCGTTGGCCTTGTCGTCGAAAGTCAGGATGATGAAGGACAGGCCGAACTGGGTGTGCGAGAACATGCGGATCATGTTCGGCATTCCGGCGAGCGCGACCTCAATCGGGTAGGTGACCTGCTTTTCGACCTCCTCCGCGGCACGGCCCGGAAACAGCGTGATCACCTGTACCTGGGTATCAGTGACGTCGGGCAGCGCCTCCACCGGCAGCGCCCTGAACGCGGCGATGCCGCCGCCGATGAACAGGATCGTGCCGAGGATGATGAACAGCGGCTGGTGCAGCGCGAAACTGACGATGCGTTTGATCATCGGCGGACCCTACTTCTGCACGCGCCGCGGGGTCATCACCTGCTGCAGCATCAGCGAGCCCTCGACCACCACGCTTTCGCGCTCCTGCAGGCCGAGCAGGATTTCGATCTGGTCGCCGCGCACGTCGCCGATCTTCACTTCGCGCCGCTCGTAGCGGCCCTGGCCGGTCTCGATGAACAGGTAGTGGCGTTCGGCCTGGAAATACACTGCGCGGGTCGGCACCAGCAGTTCCTGGTCGCCGTCGGATTCGGCCTCGGCGGTGACGAACATTTCACCCTTGAGCTTGCGGCTCGGGTTGTCGATGCGGGTGCGGACTTTCAGGGTGCGGGTGGCGGGGTCGAGGAAGTCGGCGATGGCTTCGACTCGGGCGGGAAAACGCTCGTCGCGGTAGGCCGGAGTGCTGACCTGGATGCGCTTGCCGATGCGCAGCATGGCGAGGTCGCGCTCGGAGGCGTCGAACACCGCCCACAGGGTCGCGGGATTGGTGACCACGAACAGCGGCGGCGCGTTCGCGATCATCTGGTCGGGGCGCAGTTCCTGTCCGGGATTGATATTGCGCTCGACCACGGTGCCGGCGATCGGGCTCACCAGTGTGTAGGTCTGGTCGACATCGCCGCGGCCGTTGCCATAGAGCTTGAGCCGGGCGCGGTTGCGGTCATATTCGGCCTTGCTGCGCGCGGCCTCTGCCTCGGCGGCCTGGAGTTCCTTTTTTGCGGCGACACCGTGCTGTTCAAGCTCGCGCATGCGGGCGAGGTTTTTTTCGGCCAGTGCATGGTCGCTTTCGGCGCGACGTGCGTCGGCCTGGGCCTGGCCAAAATCAGGCGAGGCGATCACCGCCAGCGGCTGGCCCTGGGTCACCGTCTGGCCGGGCTGCACCAGGATGCGTTCGACGCGGCCGGCGAAGGGCGTGAATACGCGCACCGTGCTGTCTTCGTTCCAGGTCAACCGGCCATTCAGGCGGATCGAGGGCACCGGCTGCATTTCAATGCTTTGCGCACGCAGGCTCTCGAGCTGGCTGCTGCCTGCTGGGAAGGTGATGGTGTTCTTGTCTACCACCGGATCGGCTGCGGGTGCGACGGCCGTGGGTTCACTGCAACCGGCGGCAACAAGGGCGGCGGTGGCGATCAGCAGCGGGATTTTGTTCATGGCTTGCGGCAACTTGGCGAGAAGTTCGGATTCAGTCTGTGATGCGGGTGGCGCTGCGCCATGCGGCGAGCGCCCGCGCGTGGTCAGCGGCGGCGGTAGCAGCCTCGATGCGCGCTGCATGGTGCTGGCGCTGCGCATCGAGCAGGTCCATCACGCCGATGGCGCCGCGGCTGTAGGCGAATTCGGCACCGGCGGCGGCCTTGGCCGAGGCCGGCAGCAGTTGCTGGCCGGCGCGGCGTGCGCGTTCAATTGCGCCATCGAGTTCGGATTCGGCGCGGCGGATTTCGGCCAGTGCCAGCGCGCGTACACGTTCAACCTGCTCCTGGGCAGCCTGCAGCTCGACTTCGGCACGGCGGATTTCGCCGGCGTACTGGTAGCGCGTGAACAGCGGGATCGATACCGCGAAGCCGTAGCTGTTGTTGGCGGTGTCGCCGGGGAAACGTTCGTACTGCAGGCCCGCGGTGACGTCGCGGGTGCGCAGGGCGCGGGCGAGGTCGCGCGCCTTTTCGGCAGCGCCGACACGGGCCTGTGCGGCACGTACATCGGCGCGGTTGTTGATCAGGGTGTCAGTTGCGGCACTGCTGTCGCGCCCGGCGATTTCGGGCCAGGGATCGGCGGCACCCAGCGTTGCAGCCTGGGTTTCATGGCCGATCAGGTAGGCAAGTCCCAGTTGCGCACGCTCGCGCTCGCTGCGCGCCTGGCGCGCCTCATTACGCACGCGCAGCGCCTCGACGCGGATGCGTGTGAGTTCGGTTTCGGCGATGTCGCCGGCCTGGTGGCGGCGCTCGGCGGCGGCCACCGATTTTTCCAGAAGGGCAGCGCCGGACTCGGCGATCTGCAGCCGTTCCTGGGCCAGCGCGAGGTCGAAGTAGGCGGCATGCAACTGGAAGCGCAGCTGGCGTCCGGCATCGGCCTCGTCACTGCGTGCGGCGGCGGCGCTGAATTCCGCGGCGCCGGTGCGCAGCTCGCGCTTGTTGCCGCGTTCGATCAGCTGTGACAGGCCGATCACGGTATCGACGCGCTTGTCGGACAGCCGGCCGGGGCCGACGCCGATGGTCGGGCTGATGCGCGAGGTGGCGATGGCGAGGCTGGGGTTGGGCGGCGCGGCAGCGCTGATCACGTCGGCCTCTGCGCTTTCGGTGAGGCGACGGGCATTGAGCAGTTCGCGGTTTCGTGCAATGAACAGGGTCTCGGCCTGCTTCAGGCTGAGCGCCTCCGCTGCGGCAACCGATGGCATCACGCATGTTGCGGCAAGCAGCAGCAACTGCGGCAGACGATATGGGCGGAACTGGTGGAAGATTTTTGTTGTCAGGAACACACGTCGCCTCGTGGTGATTCAAGGCGCCGGTAGAATAGCGATGGACACAATACAAAGCCACGAAAAAAGTTTTGATGAATTCACGCAAATTTCACGGCGACTGCGCTAAAAGATCGGCGGGGCAATGAGTGTCTATCAAGCCCTCACGCCGGAACTGATCCTGGATGCCGTGGAGTCGGCGAGCGGCCTGCGTTGTGACGGACGGCTGCAGGCCCTGAACAGTTATGAAAACCGCGTCTACCAGCTGTGGCTGGATGATGGGGGGCCGGCTGATGCCATACCGGTGGTGGCCAAGTTCTACCGGCCACAGCGCTGGAGCAGCGCGGCGATCCAGGAAGAGCAGGACTTCGCCACCGAACTCGCCGCGCGTGAATTGCCGGTGGTCGCGCCGCTGGCCTTCAATGGCCGCACCCTGCATGAACACGGCGGTTTCCAGTTCGCGCTGACACCGCGCCGCGGCGGGCGCACGCCGGAGCTGGATGATCCGGAAACATTGCAGTGGATGGGGCGTTTCATCGCGCGCATCCATGCGGTGGGGCAGGTCAAACCCTTCACCCAACGGCCGACTCTCGACATCGAATCCTTTGCCTATGAGCCGGTGCAGTTCGTGCTTGACGGCGATTTTGTGCCGGACGATCTCTATGACACCTATGCCAGCGTGGCCGAGGATGTGGTCGAACGGATCGAGCGGCGCTGGGAGGCCGCCGGTGCGGCACGGCAGATCAGGCTGCATGGCGATTGCCATGCCGGCAATGTGCTGTGGACCGATGACGGCCCGCATTTTGTCGATCTTGACGATGCGCGCATGGGGCCTGCGGTGCAGGATCTGTGGATGTGCCTGTCGGGCGAGCGCAAGGCGCAGCAGGCGCAGCTGCTGCGCCTGCTGGAGGGTTATTGCGAATTCCGCGAGTTTGATGCGAATGAGCTGATGCTGGTGGAGGCCCTGCGCACGCTGCGCATGGTGCATTACGCGGGCTGGCTGGCGCGGCGCTGGGACGATCCGGCTTTCCCGGCGAGCTTTCCCTTTTTCAACACCCAGCGCTACTGGCAGGACCATATCCTTGCGCTGCGTGAGCAGTCGGCGGTGCTCGACGAGCCGCCATTGCAATGGCGGGGTTGAGCGCTGCGGACATGCTGAAGTCTCTGGCGCGGATTGCCCTGCTGCTGGCGCTGGCCTGGCTCGCGGCCACGGGCTGGATGTGGTGGACCCAGGACAGCCTTGTCTATCACCCGCGCACTTACACCACGCCGCCATCAACGCCGGGGCGGCTGGGTTTTGCGTTCGAGGATGTACGCCTGAAGACCGCGGATGGCGAAACCCTCGCGGCGTGGTGGGTACCGGCGCGTGATGCGGTTCACGGCAAAACTCGCGCGGTGCTGATACTGCACGGCAATGCCGGCAACATCAGCCACCGCCTTGATTATCTGCAACCGCTGCAGCGCATGGGTTATTCGGTGCTGCTGCCCGACTATCGTGGTTTTGGCGCGAGCAGCGGCCAGCCGAGCGAACGCGGCACTTATGCCGATGCCGACGCGGCGTGGTCCTGGCTGATGGCTCGCGGGTATACACGGCAGCAGGTGGTGCTGATTGGCGAATCCCTGGGCGGTGCGGTGGCGGCGGAACTGGCGGCGCGGGTGCAGCCGCAGGCATTGATCCTTGCCTCGACATTTACCTCAATGACGGATCTCGGCGCGGAGCTGTACCCCTGGCTGCCGGTGCGCTGGGTGAGCCGTTATCGTTATGACACGCTGGCGGGGGTGCGTGCCTATCGCGGGCCGGTGCTTGTTGCGCACAGCCCTGAGGACCGGCTGGTGCCACATGCTCACGGCGAGCGTCTGTATGCCGCGGTGCAGGGGCGGCGCCAACTGCTGCAGCTGGCGGGGGATCACAATGACGCCTTCCTGTTTGCGCGTCCGCAGTGGACGGCGGCGGTGGCGGATTTCCTGGCACGCACGGCGGCGCCGGAGTGAATTTATAACCAATTGTTTTTATTGATATTTTTATGAAACCTTCGCTCAATATCGGCATTGCACTGGGGGCCGGCTCGGCCCGCGGCTGGGCACATATCGGTGTGCTGCGCACGCTGACGCAGGCCGGCATCCGTCCCCACGTGATCTGCGGCACTTCGATTGGCGCCCTGGTCGGCGCGGTGTATGCCAACAATAGTCTCGAAGCACTGGAAGACTGGGTGCTCGGACTGACCTGGCGCAAGGTGCTGGGTTTTTTTGATTTCAGTTTCAACGGCGGCATGCTGAAAGGCGCAAAGCTGATCGCCCATCTCGACGGTCATCTGCTGGATCGTCCGATCCAGGATCTCGCGCTGCCTTTTGCGGCGGTTGCCACTGACCTGCGCAGCGGGCGTGAAGTCTGGCTGCGCGAAGGTCGCGCTGCCGACGCGGTGCGTGCCTCGATCGCGCTGCCGGGACTGTTTACGCCGGTGGAGCGCGACGGACGTCTGCTGGTTGATGGCGCGCTGGTCAATCCGGTGCCGGTTTCGCTGTGTCGCGCGATGGGGGCCGATTTTGTGATCGGCGTCGATCTCGGTTCCAACATCGCCGGTCGTCATGTGCATGATCAGGCCAGCACGCGCAGGCCGGGGATGATCGAAGTGCTTGCCGAGAGCATCAATATCATGCAGGTGCGCATCACGAGGAGCCGGCTGGCGGGCGAACCGGCTGACGCGCTGGTGATGCCGCAACTGGGGTCACTCGGCTCGCTCGACTATCACCGCGCCGCAGAATCGATCGAGGAGGGGTGTGCGGCGGCCGAACTCGCACTGCCGCAGATCCGCAGGCTGCTTGAGGACTGAAGGCGGCCGGGGGGGAACGGGTGAAGACCGGGGATGGCCTGCTCAGGGCAGGCCAAGTGCATCCTTGATGTGGCGCAGCAACACTTCCGGCTTGACCGGTTTGTTCAGGTAGCCGGAGGCGCCATAGGCCAGTGCTGCCACCACGTCATCACGTTCCGCACGTGCAGTGACCACCAGGATCGGCGTGTCTTTTAATTCCGGGTGTTCGTGCAGCTTGCCGAGCAGGTCGAGGCCCACGGCATCCGGCAGATCGACATCCATCACGATCAGGTCGGGCAGCGGTTTCTGGCCGAGTGCCCTGACGATTTCCGCTTTGGTAGCGGCACCGCGCACATCAAAGCCGGCCTGCATCAGGTCGCGCGCCGCCTGCAGGGCTTCCGCTTCGTGGCCGTCGATCAGCAGGATGCCGTGTTTGCCGCCGCTGCGCGCCGGCAGCGGCCGGCCGGGACGGTTGACGATGCTGATCTGGTAACCGGCCTTAAGGCGGCGGGTGCCGGAGATCGTGCCTTCGGCTTCACGGAGTTTGTGCAGCGTCGGTTCCTTGGGCGGTTTGGCAAACAGTGATGACATGTCGAGGTCATCGTCTGCAACGGCCGGTGCGGGTTTGGCTGCTGCCGGCTTTGCCGCGGCGGGTTTGGCGGCGATTGCGGGCAGGGCTTCGATGTATCCGTCACGGGCGAGTTGAGCCAGCGCCGCGGCGATGTCGCCGGCTTTCGGAAACTTTTTTCGCAGGGTTTCGGCGCTGGCGATGTTGCCGACTGCGGCGAGCAGGCCTTTCAGGCCCGGCTTGAGCAGGCCCGGCCTGGCCGAGACTTCGCTGCGCCCCTTGTCGGTCATGCGGTAGGCGTTGTTGTCGCTCATCGGAACAGGCTCATCGGTATATTCTTGTGTTCAAGAAAGAAATCGCCGGCTCAGGTGCGGCGGATTCTACTGCAAATGCTACGACCGGCGTACACTCGGGACATGATCTGGGTCAATACTGTGACAGATCGCATGCCGCTGCTTGCACCGTTGCGACAGTTTGCCGGCAGCGGTTCTGACTGGCCACCGCTTGAAAAGTTGCAGGCGCGCATGGATGCGGCGGGATTGCGCGTCGCTGCCGGTCATCCTCTGCGCCTCGTCGCGCCTGATGGCGCACAGCCGTACGAGCAGCGACTTTATGAGACGGGTGAGCTCGAATTCCGCGAGCACAACTGGCACGACTGGTTCAACCTGATGATCTGGTTCGCCTATCCTCGCGCAAAGGCGGCGCTTAATGCGCGCCATTACGCGGCATGGTCGGCAGCGCCGGTCAGCGGGCGCGGCGCGGTGCGTGATGCCTTGACACTGTTTGACGAAAGTGGACTGGTGGTGCTGGCCGATGATCCGGCGCTGCTCGCGCTGATTCGCGGTTTTGAATGGAAGGCGCTGTTCCTGGGGCGCCGAGCCGATTGTCTGACGCGGATGCGGGTGCTGCCTTTTGGCCATGCCTTGTGCGAAAAGGCGATGGCTCCATACCGCGGCATCACCGGGCAGGCGCTGCTGTTTGAAGTCACGCCGCAGGTGCTGAAGCTGGATGACCGCGGGCTTCTTGCAGCCATGGATGAGCAGCTGGCGCTGAGCATAGCGGCTGCCGGCTCGCTGGCGACGACCCGGGAGCTGGCGCCGCTGCCGGTTCTCGGCATCCCCGGCTGGTGTGCCGACAATGCCGATCCGGCGTACTACGACGACACGCGGCAGTTCCGCAGCGGGCGGCGATTGCACCTGACAGAGGCCCGGCAATGATTGCACTGTTGCAGCGGGTGCGTGCGGCCCGGGTCGAGGTTGATGGCGCGACGGTGGGCGAGATCGGCCAGGGATTGCTGGTGTTGCTTGGTGTCGAGAACGGTGACACCGCCGGGGATGCTGAACGCCTGATCAAGCGGGTGCTGGATTACCGGGTATTTGCCGATGATGACGGCAGGATGAACTGTTCGCTGCGCGAGATCGGCGGCGGCCTGTTGCTGGTGCCGCAGTTCACGCTGGCTGCCGACACCCGCAAGGGTTTGCGTCCCGGTTTTTCCACAGCCGCGCCACCGGAACTCGGCCGTGAGTTGTTTGACCATGCGCTGGCGTTTGCCCGAAAGCACCATGTGGAGGTCGGGCAGGGGCGCTTCGGTGCCGACATGCAGGTGACGCTGACCAACGACGGGCCGGTGACGTTCTGGCTGCAGACTGGCGGCGGGCGCTGAGCTGTTTTGTCACCGGTCTGGCGTAAAATCGGCACATCGTTTCGAGTTTTTATAATTATCCAATTAAAACAATTACTTATAATTAATCCCCAAGGCCTGCATAGCCCTTGAACTTGCACCCGGCGCCATCATCTAATGGGCGTCACATTCCTGAGGAGTTCGACAACACCATGAAACGCGTAATGCTGCTGATCGTCACCAACTTTGCGATTCTGGCGGTGCTCAGCGTCACCATGAGCCTGCTCGGCATCGACCGCGCGCTGACCAACGAGACCGGCCTCAATCTGCAGGGTCTGCTGGTGATGGCCGCGATTTTCGGTTTTGGCGGTTCGTTCATTTCGCTGTTCATCTCGAAATGGATGGCAAAACGATCGATGAACGTGCAGGTGATCGAGGTGCCGTCGAACATGACCGAGCGCTGGCTGGTCGATACCGTGCGGCGCCAGGCTGAGCGCGCCGGCATCGGCATGCCGGAAGTCGGCATCTACGACGCGCCCGACGTCAACGCCTTTGCCACCGGCTGGAACCGCAACAACGCGCTGGTCGCGGTGAGCACCGGCCTGCTCAACAACATGACGCAGGAGGAAGCCGAGGCCGTGCTCGGCCATGAAGTGAGCCACGTTGCCAATGGCGACATGGTCACGCTGACGCTGATCCAGGGCGTGGTCAACACCTTCGTCATCTTCATCTCGCGCGTGATCGGCTATTTTGTCGATCGCGTGCTGCTGAAAAACGAAAAAGGCACGGGCCCGGGGTTTTTCATCGCGACCATGGTCGCCGAACTGGTGCTGGGCGTGCTGGCGAGCATGATCGTCGCCTGGTTCAGCCGCCAGCGCGAGTTCCGCGCCGATGCCGGCGGTGCTTCGCTGGCCGGCCGCCAGAAGATGATTGCCGCGCTGGAGCGCCTGAAGGTCAACCACGAGCAGACTGCGCTGCCGGCGCAGATGTCGGCCTTCGGCATCTCCGGTGGTGGTGCGATCATGAAGCTGTTCATGTCGCACCCGCCGCTGGACGAGCGTATCGCCGCGCTGCGTGCTGCGAATTAAGCCCCGGGCGCTGCAAAGCAAAAGCCCGTGTCGGAAGACACGGGCTTTTTTTATCGCCCGAGACTGCCGCCCCGGGGGGGGCTGCATCATGGACGCAAAACAGGATCCCGCACTGCGCCGGTGATCGACAGGCCACCGCGTGCCACCACCAGGCCGCGCGAGCCGAGTTCGGCATTGAGGCGCCCCGACAGGCTGCCGTCGCCGGCAATGTTGAAGGCCCCGGTGGCGTTGAGCGGACCCGAGGTGAGCTGCAGCTGGCGGTAGGCATAACGGCCGTTGCTGATGCTGACCGCGCCGGTGAGGGTGTCGAACTTGGTCTTGCCGCCGCGCGAGCCGCCGGGGGCGGGCGACTGGATCGCGCGCACCAGGTCGATGTTGCCGAGTTCACCGATGTCCACGGTGAAGTTGGCTTCGGCCTCGCTGCTGTCGTACAGCGTCTTCAGTGATTTGCCCTGCAGCACGAAGTTGCCGCTGGCCTTCATGCTGCCGCTGGCCGCGAATTCGCGGGTGTAGGCGGGGATCAATTCCTGCAGCCGGCCGTTTTCGAGGTTGAATTCGCCCTCCACGCGCAGACCGCTCGCCCAGCTTGCCTTGGCCGCGCCCTTGACGCGGCCGCCGCCGAGGCGGCCTTCGATCGCGGTCAGTGTGGCCTGGTTGGCCTCCACCTGGGCGGAGATGGTGACATCGCTGAACTGCAACCGCGGACCTACCGGCGGTTGCCATTCGCGCGCCTCGATGACCAGCGCGACACTGTTGTCCTTGGGCGTCAGGTCCACCGTCATCTTGCTGTCGTTCATCCGCATCTTCTGCACGCTGCCGTCGCGGCCGAAGCTGACGGTTGAATCGAACATCGGCACTTCGAAGGGCGCGCCGGTAACCTTGACCCCGTGGACCTTCAACTGGCGCAGCTGCAGCGGCGCGCTGCCGCCGCCCTTGACCAGTGTCGGCAGCAGGGCAAAGGCCGAGGGTTCGACGGCCACCGCGGTGACGAAGGCGGTGTCGATATCGCGGGTGCCGGAGAGCAGCGTCCACGGCATCATCGGGATCACCACCGATTCGGCGACGATCTGCTGCACGCTGCCAATGCTCACGCGCTCGAGTTTCAGCTGCTGCTCCGGATACACCGTGTAGCGCATATTGGAGATGTGCACCGGCTGCTTGAAGCGCTCGGTCAGCATCTGCTGCACTCCGGGGATGTATCCGGCCAGCGGCATCAGCTGCAGCGTGGCAAGCCCGACACCGGCCAATACGGCCACGGCGATGATGGCAAGGGCGCCCTTGCTGCGCGGCTTGTTCTCGCTGCGGAATGTCGAAGCGGCATCGCGTGCCTCGGATTCCGAGCGTTTCTTGCGGTCGGCCGCGGCAGCCTTGGCGCGCTCTTCCGCTTCGGCGCGGTAACGCGCATCGGCCTCGGCCTCGGCCTTGGCACGTGCGCGCAGTTCCTGCTCGACCATGGCCTTGACGTTTTTCTCGGCGCTTTCGCGCAATTCGGTTTCGCGCACCACGCGCGCGACGGCCTCGGTCTTGGCGCGCTCCTCGGCTTCGGCACGAGCCTTGCGTTCGGCCTCGGCCTGGGCTTGTGCCTTGGCCATCGCGGCCTCGGCCATCTTGGCGCGCACCTCGGCTTCTTCACGCGCCTGGCGGGCCTGCGCGCTTTCGCCGCTGGCGGCTTCGCGGGCGAGCCGTTCGGCTTCCTGCCGCGCCTGCTGCGCGAGTTCGAGCTGGCGCTCGGCTTCCTCACGCGCCTTGCGCTCGGCCATGGCGCGTGCGGAAATTTCAGCCGCGGCCTTGGCTTCGGCTTCCATGCGTTTTTTGCGCTCGGCTTCGATCGCGGCCTCGACTTCGGCGCGGGCCTTGGTTTCAGCCTCGGCCTGGGCTTTGCGGATGGCTTCCTCGCGCAGCTCGCGTTCAGCGGCGACCTTGGCTTCGGCTTCCTCGCGTGCGCGGCGCTCGGTGGCAATCCGCGCCTCCATTTCCTCGCGCGCAAGGCGTTCCTGCTCGGCGCGGCTTTCAGCCTCGACCGTGGCCTTGCGCGCCTGTTCCTGCAGCGACTTCAATTCGGCCTTGGCCCTGGTTTCGGCTTCGGCGCGGGCCTTCTGCGCGGCTTCCTCGGCGACCTTGCGCTGCTCTTCCTCGCGCTGGCGCGCTTCGGCCTCGGCCTTGGCCTTGTTTTCGGCGGCTACACGCGCTTCGGCTTCGGCGCGGGCGCGGGCCTTGGCTTCTTCCAGTGCCTTCATCGCGGCTTCGGCACGGGCCACCGCTTCAGGGTCGCTGCCTTGCTGGCTGGCGGCCCTGGCTTCGGCCGCGGCTTTGGCCTTTGCAGCCTCCTCGGCCATCTGCCGTGCTTCGGCGATCGCGTTTTCGGCAGCCTTGGCACGGGCTTCGGCTTCAGCCAGCGCGCGGCGCTCGGCATCAAGCCGCGCCTGGATGTCGGCTTCCATTTTTGCGCGGGCTTCTGCTTCGCGTTTGGCGGATTCCTGGGCACGGGCGAGGGCATCAGCCATCGCCTTCATCTGCGCCTCAAGGGCGACACGCGCCTTGGTTTCAGCAGCGGCATGGGCCATCGCTTCGGCCTCGGCCTTGGACTGGGCTTCAGCCTCGGCCTTGGCCTTGGCTTCGGCAGCGGCCTTGGCGACGGCTTCGGCCTTGGCTTTGGCCTCCGCTTCGGCGCGTGCCTTTGATTCGGCTTCAGCCTTGATGGCAGCTTCCTGGGCCAGCTTCAACCTGGCTTCGGCCGCGGCCTTGGCCTGGGCATCCGCGGCTTTGGCTTCCTGCTCGGCCTTGGCGCGCGCGGCAGCGGCGGCCTTGGCAAGGGCTTCGGCCTTGACCTTGGCTTCGGTCTCGGCCTTGGCGCGGGCTTCGGCTGCGGCACGGGCCTGGGCTTCGGCCTGCTGCCTGGCCTTGGCTTCGAGTGCGGCCTTGGCCGCGGCCTGGGCGCGGGCCTTGGCTTCTTCCTCTTTCTGTTTGCGTGACTCGGCCTCGGCGTTGACCTTGGCTACCGCCTCGGGGGAGGTGAAGTCGAGGTCCATTTCCTCTTCTTCGGCGGGTGGCGGCGCAGGCTTGGATGCCGCAGCCGCCGGCGCCACCGGTTTTGCAGCCGCAGCGGGTGCCGCAGACGGTGTGGAGAAGACCTTGATATAGCCGGTCTTGGTCAGTTCATCGAGGATGCCGTCAACGGTTTTGGCGTCGAGCTTGCTCTTGGCGACCAGTTCGGCGACCGTCGACTTGCCGTCCACACCGAGAAAAATCAGGCCGGCGTTGCGGTCGAGCTTGATGGTCTTGTTCTTGAACTCGAGAACACCCTTCGAGGTTTTGGCGTAGACGGTTTGCGGGTGCATATGGATTCCTGCCAGGTCAATGCGGTCGGAGCGAATCGGGGCGAATCTTGGTCAAGCCGGTTCACTAACCCGCAAAACACGAAGCTTAAACGCAAAGCGACGCTGCGCTAACCGGCGGCTGTTCGCCTATTGTATTGATTTTTTTCGATTTTGCCGCAAATGGCAAACCTGTAGGCAGGGGCGGCGGGGGTGATGCCGGCCGGGGCCGCCCATCATTAACGTTGCTTCCGCCCGGAAGTTGTCGTTACCATGCCCCCGAAGTCGAAGTGCCATGCCCCGAACCCTCAAAAAAACATCGGCAAGGACGTTATAGCAGCATGATGCAGGGGATTTCACAGGCGGGTTACCGCCGCGCCGAATACGATGTGACCAACGAGGTCGATACGACCAGTCCGCTGGCGGTGTCGGTCCACGTTGCCCAGATTTACGAGACCGCCTACCGACGCGAGTTTCCGTCCGGCGTGGTGCGGGTCTTTGCCGATGTCGGCCGCCTGTATCGCGGCGAATTTCCCGGATACCACGGTTGCGAGACCGACTATCACGACGTGCAGCATGTGCTTGAGGTCACGCTGGCGATGGCGCGGTTGATGGCCGGCTGCATGGTGGGGGCCGGACGTCAGGCCATCAGCGAAACCTGTTTCCTGGTGGGCGTGGTGAGCGCGCTGTTCCACGACATCGGTTATCTGCGCCGGGTTGGCGATACCGACAAACGTCATGGCGCCGAATACACCCGGACCCATGTCGGCCGCGGCGCCGATTTCATGGCCTGGTATCTGCCCGAAGTCGGCCTGCCCGAACTCGCGCCGGCAGCCTGCCGCATCGTGCATTTCACCGGCTATGAAATTCCGGTGCAGCACATAGAGGTGGATCCGCAGCTGCGCCTGCTCGGCAACCTGCTCGGCAGCGCCGACATCCTCGCCCAGATGTCGGATCGCTGTTACCTCGAGAAATGCCGCGACCGGCTGTACCCGGAGTTCGTGCTCGGCGGCATTGCGCGCCAGGTTGATGAGCGCGGCGAGGAAAAGGTGCTGTTTGCCTCCCCCGAAGACCTGATTTTCAAGACGCCGGGCTTTTTCAGCGGCGCCCAAAAGCGCCTCGAACAGGATCTCGGCGGCGTCTACCGCTACGCCGACCGCTGTTTTGACGGTGTCAATCTCTACTTCCTGGAAGCGCGCAAGAACATCGATTACGCGCAAACCCTGGCACAAACCGGAGATGTGTCGCAGCTGCGCCGCCGCCTGCCCGATCTCGAACTCGCTCGAGCAGCCTGAACGCCGCGCCCTGCGCGCCGTCCGCCGCTTTCTTCCTTACTTCACCTTGAGCAGGATCTTGCCGGTGTGCTGGCTGGATTCCATCAGCGTGTGTCCCGCAGCCGCTTCAGCCAGCGGCAGGAATTTGTGGGTGACCACGCGGATCTTGCCGGCTTCGATCAATGGCCACACCTGGGTTTCGAGTTCACGCGCGATGCGCGCCTTGAAGGCATCGGGACGGGTGCGCAGCGTTGAGCCGGTGTAGGTCAGGCGCTTCAGCATCACCGGCATCAGGTTGATCTCCACCTTGGAGCCGGCAGCAAAGGCGAGCTGGATGATGCGCGCGTCGTGGCTGGCGGCTTTCATGTTTTTCTCGATGTTGGCGCCGCCGACGATGTCGAGGATGACGTTGGCGCCACCTTCACCGCGCACCACCTCGACAAAATCCTCAGTCTTGTAATCGATCACGCGATCCGCGCCAAGGTCCTTGCACACCTGGCAGCGTGCCGCCGGGCTGTCGGTGGCGATGACCTTGGCACCGAAGGCCTTGCCGAGCTGGATGCAGGTGGTGCCGATGCCGCCGGCACCGCCGTGCACCAGAAAAGTTTCGCCGGATTTCAGGCCGGCGCCGATGAACACATTGCTCCACACCGTGAAAAAGGTTTCGGGCAGGCCGGCGGCATCGTGCAGGCTGATGCCCTTGGGTGCACGCAGGCAGTGTTCACCATCGGCGGCAACGTATTCGGCATAACCGCCGCCGTTGGTCAGTGCCACCACCGCGTCACCGAGATTCCAGCGCGTCACCGCGGCGCCCTTGGCCACCACCTTGCCCGAGACTTCAAGGCCGGGCAGGTCGGAGGCGCCGGCCGGCGCCGGGTAGAGGCCCTTGCGCTGCATGATGTCCGGGCCGTTGACGCCGGTGGCGGCGACTTCGATCAGTACCTCGTGTGCCTTTGGTTGCGGCACCGGGCGCGTGACCGGTTTCAGTACATCGGGGGCGCCGGGTGCGGAGATTTCGACGGCTTGCATGGTGGCGGGCAGGGTGTTGCTCATGGTGTCAGTCTTTCTTCAGATATTTGTTCAATTGCTGGATTCACGATAGCGGCGGATGCGTTCCTTCAGTCCCGGCGCTGCGACCGAGCGTGCGAGTTCGGCCATGTCCTCGCTGCGCGTGTCGTTCTGGCTGCGGCGCTGCAGTGCTGCAGCCGCCGTCGGTGTCAGCGTCATCGCGGCGTTATGCGCGGCTTCGATGACCGCGGGCCATTCTTCCTGTGCAGTGATGCCGGTCAGGAAGCCGCAGCGCAGGGCCTCGTCGGCATCAAAGGCGCGTGAACTGCCGAGGATGTCGCGGGCGCGATCCGTGCCGATCAGCGCGGCCAGCCGGCGTGTGCCGAGTACCACGCCGAAGCGCAGCCCCGGCATGCGGAAACTGGCATCGGGCGTGGCGATGCGCCGGCTGCAGCAGGCAACGAGGTCAGCACCGGCGCCGAAGACACGGCCCTGGGCCAAGGCCAGTGTTGCGTGCGGCGCGTGCTGCAGGGCCTGCAGCAGCATTTCGATGCGGATAAAGCGCAGCGCCAGGTCGCCGTCGGACAGCGTGGCGAGGTCGCTGAAGTCGAAACCGGCACAGAAATGGCGGCCGGCGCCTTCAAGGATCAGCAGCCTGGTGCCGTCGGTGGCGGCGTATTCAACGGCATCGAGCAGGGCCTCGACCAGCGCGGCCGACAGCGCATTGGCCTTCTGCGGCCGGTTCAGCGTCAGCCGCGTGACCGGACCGTCGTGGCTGCGCAGCAGTTCGTCGCTCATGCCGCGGGTGTGATGCTCGCGCGCACTTCCGCCGAACGATCCCAGAAGTTCGGCATCAGCGGGCTCGAATAGCCCGAGACGAAGGGCTTGTCGGCGCCGGTGGCCGGATCGAAGACATGGCGTTTCACCGCGCCGATGTTGGCGCCGTAGACATGGATGCTGATCGAGGGTTTGTCGGCCAGCGCGTTGGACACTTCGTGGATGTCGCCCACCGTCGGCGATACACGATCAACCTGTCCGGGCAGCAGGCGTTCGCTTTCACTGGCGACCATTGGCTGGCCGGGCGCGGTATGGCTGAAGCGGCGGGCGAGCTCGGCCCCGCGCATCATGCCGACCAGGCCCCACACCGTGTGGTCGTGCACCGGGGTTTTCTGGCCGGGACCCCAGACGAAGCTCACCACCGAAAAGCGCTCGAGCGGATCGCAATACAGCAGGTATTGCTGATAGAACTGTGGGTGCGGCTGCGCGGCTTCATCCGGCAGCCAGTCATCGTGGCTGATCAGTTCGGTGAGCAGGCGGCCGCCGGTTTCGTGCATGGTTTTTTCATCGTTGCCGCTTTTTTCGACCAGACGGGTCATCTCGGCGATGAAGTGGCGGAAGCGTTGCGCGTTTTTGCTCATGGCGTAGTCCTTATTTCGGCTAACACGGCTTCGGTATCGGCACCCAGTGCCGGCGGGCCGCGGCGCAGGCCGAGCTTGCGGCCTGAAATACGCTGCGGCGAGATCACGGTTTTGCTGTTGACACCATTCGGCAGCGTCATTGGTTCCACCCATTGCATGTGTTCGACCTGCGGATCGGCCAGCACCTGCGAATAAGTGTAAAGCGGCGCGCAGGGCACGCCGCGGGCGTTCATCTTCGCTAGCAGGTCGGCGGCATCGTATTTGACGAACTCGGCTTCGAGCAGTTCGCGCAGCACGTCCTGGTGCTGCGCGCGCATCGATGGGGACGTAAAGCGGGCATCCTGCACCAGGTCGGGGCGGGCGATGACGTCGCAGGCGGCTTCCCACAGCTTGTTGGTGCCGGCGGCCAGTGCGAAATAACCGTCGCGGCAGCAGAAGGTGGCATAGGGCGCGTTCATCGGATGTGCCGAGCCGAGGCGCACCGGGTCGCGGCCGGTGCCGAACAGTTCACTGGTCTGCAGGTTGGCGATGCCGAGCATGCTGCCGAGCATCGACACATCAACCTGGTCACCCTGGCCGGTGCTGCGCGCCTTGTTCAGCGCCGCGGCTACACTGAACGCGGCATACAGGCCCGCGGAGAAATCGGCGATCGGGATGCCGCATTTCGCGGGGCGGCCATTGCGGTCACCGGTGACGCTCATCACGCCGCTCATCGCCTGCACCGTCATGTCGAAGCCGCCTTCGCCGGCGCGCGGTCCGCTCTGGCCGAAGGCCGACACCGAGCAATAGACCAGCGCCGGTTTTGCCGCGGCGAGTGACGCGTAATCGAGGCCGAATTTCGCCATCACGCCGGGGCGGAAGTTTTCGAGCACGATGTCCGCGGTCAGCGCGAGGCGGCGCGCATCCGCGCGGCCCTGTTCTGATTTGAGGTCGAGCACGACCGAACGCTTGTTGCGGTTGACCGAGGCGAAATACTGGCTGTAGCCGTCGAGGATCGGCGGCCATTGCCGCATCAGATCGCCTTCCGGGGATTCGACCTTGATCACGTCGGCTCCCATGTCGGCGAGCAGGCAGCCGGCAAAGGGTCCGGCGAGGACCTGGCAGAACTCGACGACTCGGACGTCGGCCAGTGGCAGCATCGGGATGATTGGCGATCCGTGATCCGGACTGCGCCATGTGGAGAGAATGAGGTGAGCTTATTATAACGCCGACCCTTTTGGCACGATTCATGCAAGGGTGTGGCCGGTCACACACAACGAGCGTATGGAGCTGCGATGAACATCACTGCCAGTGGTTTGTTGTTGTCCTGTTGTGCAACGGTTTTGGCTTTTTTGCCGTGCTCTGGCGAAGCGCAAACCTATCCTTCACGGCAGATCCGCTACATCGTGCCTCAGGCGCCGGGCGGCTCATCGGACACGCTGGCGCGGGTGCTTGCACCGCGCCTGGCCTCGGCGCTGGGCCAGCCAGTGGTGATCGACAACCGGCCGGGTGCGACCGGCATCATCGGCGCGGAGCTGACGCTGAACTCGCCGCCCGACGGCCACACGCTGCTGCAGGTGGCCACCTCGCATGCCACCAACAGCGCGATGGGCGTGAAGATGAGTTTCGATCCGCTGCGCGACTTCGCGGCGATTACGCTGATTTCGCAGCAGCCGAACATCTGGCTGGCGCATCCCTCGCTGCCGGCGCGCAATATGCGGCAGCTGGTGGCGTTTGCGCGCACGCGGCCCGGCGCCATCGATTTTGCATCGTCGGGCACCGGCGGTTCGCAGCATCTCGCCGGTGAGTTGCTCAATGTGATGACCGGCATCCGCATCATGCATGTGCCGTACAAGGGCAGCCCGCCGGCATTGACCGATACGCTGGCTGGCCGTGTCGCGCTGATGAGTTCGACGATGGCGCCGGCGCTGCCGTACCTGAAGGGCGGGCGCTTGTTTCCGCTGGCCGTAACCAGCGCCAAACGTTCACTGGCCGCACCCGAGGTGCCGACGGTGGCGGAGTCCGGCGTGCCGGGCTACGAGGCCACGGCCTGGCAGGGGCTGGTGGCACCGGCCAAGGTGCCGGCCGAGGTCATCAACCGCATCAGCGACGAACTGCAGCGCGTGCTGAAAATCGCCGAGGTGCGGCGCCAGCTGATGGAGCAGGGTTATGAGCCGGCGGGCAGCAGCGCTGCGGAGTTCACCGCATTTACGCGCAGTGAAATTGCCAAGTGGACCAAGGTCACCGCGGCTGCGGGTTTGCGCGTGACGCCTTAACGCGCCTGACTAAATGATTCTCTTCTTGAAGCAAATTTTCCTTGCCAGGCTCACAACGGGTCGTAATATTCTCGGTGTGATAATCAAAGCCCCGAAGCTGCACTCATTTTTTTCGTCCATTTAGCTGCACTTCAAGTTCGACAAACTGCTCTCGAAGTTCCTGAGTGTCATGCTGTGAGTTGGCGCCTTTACTGCAACTAGAATTGCGCAACCAAAATTTCCATCCATACCACCCACCGCCGACTAGTATCTGAGCGGTTGAGAAATTCACGTGCCGCGCTAACACTTCATTCGTCTTGGTATCTACGATTTCCTGCTCATGCCGCCATCGATTGAACATGAATTTTCCATATTTCTTCACCACTTTATTGATGCGTTGGTTAATAAAATATGTGTCGGTAAAGTTTTCCTTATCACCTAGTCGGATCACAGACAGGTTTTCAACTAACGCCTCTGCTACCCCTGGATTCATTTTTTTCCACTGGTCAAGAGTCTTGTAAACCCAGAACCCGGACTCCGTCTTGCAGTAATACTGATGTACTGCCACCGTCGGTATCCAATCCCAAAAAGGGATCAAATACATCACCAGCGCTGCGCTCCAACCCCAGTACCTAGCGCTCTTGCCGTTATTTTTCGCATACTTGATTGCGCCAACGACGACCGCAATGGAAATCAGCAAATAGAGCACTAATGCGCCCAGAATAGCTAAGCCCATATCAAAACCTTGATACCAAAAGTCATTTTCTTCTTCATCAAACCATTCGCCCTCTACAAACCCAAGTTCAACTGATCAATCGCTAGTCTGTTCCTGCTCCAGCTTACGGCAGAAAAGAGCGGGAATGCGGGATGGAAGCTACGCTGGTCCATGACAGGCTTTTAATTTACCGCTAAGGAAAAGCGGCCACCGGCATCAAGCTCGGCCAGGACTTCGAGTTCGGCCGTCGTTGCAGCATCGGCGGCCTGTGCTGCCGTGGCATCAAAACCGAACCCGGTCTTTTGTGCGATGGCTTCGGGCGTGGTCGCCGGGTTGTAACGCGTCAGCCTGAAACGTGAGCCGGCGGCGGGTTCGCGTTCAAATACCGCCAGCGGCGTTACCAGCGCGGTCATGTTGCCGGATGCGGTGACAAAATCGAGTTTATCGACCAGTGCGCGCGGGCTGTGGTCGGTGCGCCAGGTGACCACGCGTTTTGCGGTGGGCAGCATCACTGCCGCGCCGCCGCCGCCGGGCAGGCGCACCTTCGGGTTTTCCCAGGAGCCTATGGCCGAGACATTGGTGCGGCCTTCGGCATCGATCTGCGCGCAGCCGAGGAACACCAGGTCGAGTCCGCCGCGCGCGCAAAGGTCGTAGAAATCCTGATTGGCAAAAATCGCCGGCGAACCGTGGACGATGGCCGGGTCGCTGCTCGACAGCGGTATGTGCACCGGCTGCGGCTCGACGCCACCGGCGACGTTGATATAGGTGAAGCTGAAATCGTAAACACGCTTGGCGAGCAGGCAGGAGAGCATCGGCAGCGTCGAGTTGACGCCGCTGAAGGTGATTTCGTTGGCGCGGATCTGCCGCGCGAGGTGGATCACGACAAAGCTGAAGGCGGTCCAGTTCATGGTGTGCCCTTAGGTGCGGTGCGCGGCGAGCCAGGCTACCGCGGCAACGGTGATGATCGCACCGCAGACCATCTGCGGCCGCAGTGTTTCTTCGCGCAGGAACAGCGCGCTGCCGAGCACGGTGACCAGCGGATAGGCGGCGATGATCGGCGCCACCGTCGAGACCGGGGCCTGGGCAAGTGCGCCATACATCAGCACCATGGCTGCGCCATTGATGATGCCGGTGGCGATGAACCAGCGTTTGCCCGCTGCACTGGCCTGGCGCCGGCCGCCGCTGCGCGCATGGGCGGCGCCGAACACCGCGGCCGAGGACACCAGATAACCGATCAGGCTGGCGGCAAAGGGATTGGCCCAGACCAGCAGCCCGGCCTTGGCGCCGGTCTGTGCGAGGCCGCGCAGCAGCGCGCCACCCACCGGCCACAGCAGGGCGCGGCCGTGCAGGGCATGGAGTGACAGGCCGGGTTGCCAGGAGAGCAGGGCAACACCGGCGGCCACTCCGAGCGCGGCAACCGCCACCTGTGCCGGCACCTGTTCGCCGAGCAGCAATGCCGCGGCGAGGATTGCGAACAGCGGCGCGGTGCCGGAGATCGCACTGGTCATCGTGGGCCCGAGCAGTTCGTTGCTGCGGAAGGTGATCAGCGTGACCATCGCCGGATAGAACAGGCCCACCGCGGCGAAGATCAGCGCGGCATCGAGATTGAATGTCGCAGCATCAACCGTGAACGGCGCGCTGATCACGAACAGCAGTGTTGCTGTCGGCACGCTGATCGCAGCGCCGGTGCGCGCATCGGCATCACGCAGGCCCAGCCGCGAACTGATCATGCCGGCGCCGAAGCAGACCGTGCCGAGGATCGCGAGCAGGATGGGCGTATTTATGTAAGCCATTGTTTTATTGAATAATTTTTCTTATTGCGCGATGCCACTCGCGGCGCTTGTCACCGAGACTGCGTGCCGCGTGCGCCGGGCTGGTCGAAGGCAGGCGGGTCAGGCGCAGCGCGCCAGGCTCGAGGCCGGGTGACACATGGCGCAGGAAATAACGTTCGGCGGTGGCGCCGTTGAACAGTACGTCTTTGATTTGCGGATGCCGCAGCAGAAACCCCTGCAGGTCGTTGACGATGATCGAGCCCGCATCGATCGCTGCATCGAGGCTGCCGGGACGTATGCAGGCCGCGAGCACGTCCCACAGCGCGATGCCGCCTGCGCGTAATGCGGCGATGCGTTTTGCATACGGTGCATCGTGCGCGATGCCGAGGTGGTCACCGAGGATGCGCCAGAAGGCGTTACGCGGATGGGCGTAATACTCGCCGGCACGCAGCGATTCGACGCCGGGCATGCTGCCGAGGATCAGCAGGCGGGCGTTGTTGCCGGCCACCGGCGGAAAGCTGTGGATGGTGTTCACGACCTGTCCTGGCGTGCGCATTCCGGTGCTGCGGCGAGGTGTTCCTCGAGGATGCCCGGTGCATCCTGCATGTAGCGCTCGACCGCGGGATAGTCGATTTCATAATCGGGATGCATCGAGCCCGGCCAGCCACCGCGCGGCACGATGGCCGCGGCTTCGACCAGGAAGCCCGGCACCAGCGTCAGCTCGGGCTGGGCGGCGAGGCGTTCGGTGGGCACCAGTTTTTCGGCGGTGACCAGCACACGCTTCGCGGCGCGGGTCAGCGGATGGTCCCAGAACGGCGAGCCGTAGACGCGGGCATTGCCCTGTTCGTCGATTTCGGCGGCGTGGATCACCGCGACATCGGGATGGATCGCCGGAATCACATACACATCCCTGCCGCTGCCATAGGGGTCACGCACGGTCTGCCACCGGTTGACGCGGGCGAGTTCGCTGCCGTGGACGCCGGCCACCGGCTGGAAGGGAATACCGTAGGAGGCTGCACGCAGCCCCGAGACCAAGGTGATTCAGGCGTGTTCTTCGAGCGCGGCCTCGCGGTTCTCGATGGCCTTGCGGTACCAGCGCGCCAGGCCGAAGTTGCCTTCCATCGCAACGATGCCGGCGCGCACCTTGCTTACTGCGCCGGCGCGGCACAAAAGATCGAGGTCGTAGCCGGGGGAAGGCTTGATGATTTCCAGGTTGCGGCGATGCTGGCGGGCCAGTTCGCGCACCAGCGCGAAGGGACCGCGATGCAGAAACACGCCGCCCAGGCCGAGCGCCGCGCCGTCAGGGATGCGCGCGGCAAGTTCGCTGAGGCTGATGATTTTCGAGGGGCTGGCGGCCATGGTGGTCTCCGCGATTATGGAAGGCATTGTTGACGCCGGTTTGAAGTTGATTTTACACGCGGCCAGCATTCGGACTTGCGGAGGTGGATGCCGCGCATGCGGTGCGATAATCGGCCTCCCTGAACCGCCACCAAAAACCTCAGAGCGAATCCCCGTCATGAACACCGCATCAATCCAACACTCCGAATATTGGGTGCAAAAAACCGTGGCCAATGCAGCCACGGTCAAACTTTATGTCTATCGCAAGTATCGCCAGCAGGCTGCCGGCAGTGCAGCGCCGGTGCTGTTCCTGGTGCACGGCTCCTCGGCCTCGGGCCGCAACAGTTTCGACCTGCAGGTGCCAGGGCGTGACGATTACTCGCTGATGAATCATTTTGCCGCGCTGGGCTACGACGTGTGGACCATGGACCACGAAGGCTACGGCCGCTCCGACCGCACCGACAGCCATTCCGGCATTGCCTCCGGTGCCGAGGACCTGGCCGCGGCGATGGCACTGGTCGAGCGCGAAACCGGGCAGCGTGAAGTGTTCATGTATGGCGGTTCTTCCGGCGCGCTGCGTGCCGCGCTCTACGCGCAGAAAAATCCGGGCCGGGTGCGCCGGCTGATGGTGTCGGCGCTGGTCTATACCGGTGCCGGATCACCGACGCTGGCCAAGCGCCGCGAGAAGGTCGAGGAATACCGTAAAAATCCGCGGCGCAAGGTTGACGTTGACTTCGTGCGTAGCATGTTCACCCGCGACAAGCCGGGCACCTCGGAGATGATCGCTGCCGATGCACTGGCTGCGGCCGAACTCGCGCTCGGCGATTCGGTGCCCAACGGCACCTACCTCGACATGTGCGCGCATCTGCCGGTGCTCGATCCGCTGCAGATTGCTTGTCCGGTCTGCATCATTCGCGGAGAATACGACGGCATCGCCGCCGAGCCCGACCTGCTTGATTTTTTCGGCAAGCTGCCGAGCAAGGACAAGCAGTTCGTGTTCGTTTCGGGGCTGGCCCATGCCGCGACGCTGGGCATCAATCGCCACAAGTTCTGGCATGCCATGGAGTCCTTCATGAACATGCCGGCTAATCGCGCGCTGGTGGCCTGAGCCGTCAATAAAACAAAAAAGAGAAACACGGAGGAGATCGCGGTGAATCGTCATCTGATGGCCGTGTTGTGCGGCTTGCTGGCTTCATCTGGGCTGGCGCAGGCGCAGGGCCTGAACTATCCCAACCGACCCGTGCGCATGCTGGTCGCGGTACCGCCCGGAGGTCCGGCAGACACGCTGGCGCGTCTGGTGGGGCCGCATCTGAACAGTGCGATGGGACAGACCGTGGTCATCGACAACCGGGCCGGCGCCAATGGTGGCATCGCCTACGAAACCACGGCCCGCGCCGCGCCCGACGGCTACACCTTTGTGCTGGTTGCTGCGGGCGTCGCGATCAACCCCAGCCTGTACCGCAACGTGCCCTACCATCCGGTCAAGGATTTTGCGCCGATCACGCTGGGCATCACCGTGCCCAACATCCTCGTTGTGCATCCTTCGGTGCAGGCGAAGTCGGTGGCCGAGCTGGTGGCGGCGATCAAGGCGAAGCAGGGCGGTTTTTCATTTGCTTCCGCCGGCAACGGCACTTCCGGCCATCTCGCGCTGGAGCTGTTCCGCCTGTCCACCGGACTGTCCTTTGTACATGTGCCGTACAAGGGTGGCGGCCCGGCGTTGCAGGAGACGGTCGCGGGCCAGGTGCAGGCGCTGTTCAGCATCGCGCTCGCAGCAACTCCACAGGTCAAGGCCGGCAAGGTGCGTGCACTGGCGATCACCAGCGCCCAGCGTTCGCCAGTGGCGCCGGAACTGCCGACCGTGGCCGAGTCCGGTTATCCCGGTTTTGAAGTCATCGGCTGGTTCGGCTGGCTGGCGCCGGCGGGCACTGCGAAGCCCGTCGTCGGCAAGCTCAACCAGGAACTGGTGAAGGCGCTCTCAGTGCCCGAGGTCAAGGACCGGCTGCTCAGCCTGGCGACGGTGCCGGTGGGCGACAAGCCGGAGGAATTCGGCGCCTTCATCCGCAGCGAATACGAGAAGTGGGGCAAGGTCATCAAAGCGGCAAAAATCGAAATCCAGTAACCATTCTGAACATCACCAAAAGCAGAGGCCATCATGAGCAAATCCAAGGGTATCCGTGAAGTCGCCTACGTTGACGTCCGCGCCGGCGGCGGCGATGGCCATCAGCACAACTGCAGCGCCGGTCTCGAGCCGCTGTCCTTCACTGATTGCGCCGGCGGCGGGCAGGTGGTGGTCGAGCGCAACATTGCCTATGTCGGCAACATGCGCAATCCGCACGGCACGCTGATTTTTGATGTCAAGGATCCGAAGCATCCGAAGTTCCTGTCCGAGATCAACATGCCCCCCGGCACCCACTCGCACAAGGTGCGGGTGTCCGGCGACATCATGCTGACCAACCGCGAGGTGCTGTCGGCAAAAAACTCCAAAGGTGAAGTGCCGCCCGATGATTTTCACGGCGGCCTCGGCATCTATGACGTGTCGAACCCGGCCAAGCCCAAGCTGATCACGCTGTGGGAAACCGACGACAAACCCGGTGTTGAATACGCCCGCGGCGTACACCGCTTCGACTTTGACGGCCGTTACGCCTATATCTCGCCGACGATGGACGGTTATCTCGGCAACATCGTGATGATTCTTGATCTGAAAGATCCGGCGAAGCCGCAGGAAGTCGGCCGCTGGTGGATGCCCGGACAACATATCGCCGGCGGCGAAACGCCGACCTGGCGCGGCGCGGCGCACAAATGCCATCACCCGCTGCGTTACGGCAACCGCCTCTACACCAGTTACTGGCACGGCGGTTTCGTGATCCTCGACATCGACGACATGAGCAAGCCGAAGTTTGTCTCCGGACTGGACTGGAGTCCGCCTTTTCCGTGGCCGACGCACACGGCGCTGCGCATCCCGTTCAAGATCAAGAACCGTGATTTCATGGTGGTCTCCGACGAGGATGTGGTGCGCCTGCCCGGCTGCCCGCCGCACAGCTCGGCGTTTTTCTGGATGGTCGACATCACCGACGAAAAACACCCGGCCGTGGTATCGAGTTTCCAGCTCGAGGACATTCCCGACGAACAACAGCCCTATGCGACAGGCTGCCACCAGCCCTGCGAAAAAGTCACCGGCACCGAAATCCCGGTGGCCTGGTTTGCCCACGGCCTGCGCATCGTTGACATCTCCAATCCGCATTCGATGAAGGAGGTGGCCTACTACGTGCCGGACGTGCCGCCGGGTTCGGAGCGCGTGCAGAGCAACGACGTCACCGTCGATGACCGCGGCCTGCTGTATCTGCTTGACCGGGTGCGTGGCCTGCACATTCTCGAACGTACTTGATTGAATTGAATCGAAGCGAAAGGAAAGACATGGCCTCCGGCGTATTTGACGACATCCTGATCCAGCACCTGTGGAGCACCGAAGAGTTCCGCAACATCTTCAATGACCACAACCGTCTGCAGAAGTGGTACGACTACGAGGCGGCCTTTGCGCTGGAGCAGGGCGAGCTGGGGATCATCCCGAAGGAGGCTGCTGCGGATATCGCCGCCAACTGCAAGATCTCGAAAATCGACGTCAATGCAGTGGCGGCTGAAATCCGCCGCATCAAGCATCCGCTGGTGCCGGCGGTGAAAGCGGTGCAGCAGCTGTGCAAGGGCAACCACGGCGAATACATCCACTTCGGCCCGACCACGCAGGATGTGCTCGACACCTCGGTGATGCTGCAGATCAAGGACGCGCATGCGCTGTACCTGCGCGACATGAAGGCCATCGGCCAGGCGCTGGTGAAGCTGTGCGAGCAGCATCGCGATACGCCTATGGTCGGGCGCTCGCACGGCGTGCAGGCGCTGCCGATCACCTTCGGCCACAAGGCAGCCATCTGGCTCTCGGAAATGGGCCGCAACTACGAGCGGCTGCGCCAGCTCGAGCCTCGGGTGTTTGTCGGCGGCATGGTCGGCGCGGTCGGCACCCAGGCTTCCTTCGGCCCGAAGGCCAAGGAACTGGAGCAGCGGCTGATGAAGCGCCTCGGCCTTGGTGTCGCCGACATCAACTGGCAGCCGGCGCGTGACCGTTTTGCCGAATACGTCAATGTGCTGGGGCTGATCAGCGCGACGCTGGCAAAGATCGCCAACGAGATCATCAACCTCGAACACACCGAGATCGGCGAGCTTTACGAGCCGTTCAGCGCGGGCAAGGTTGGCTCCTCGACGATGCCGCACAAGCGCAATCCCTCGAGCTGCGAGGCGGTGGTCGGTGCCAGCCGCGCGGTGCGTTACAACGTGGCCTATATGCTCGAGTCGATGCTGATCGAGCACGAGCGCGACGGCTCGGCCTGGCGCGGCGAGTGGAAGGCGCTGCCCGAGTCCTGCCTGATCGTCGGCGGCATGCTGTCGATCATGAAATACGTGCTCTCCGGGCTGCATGTCGACGCCGCCCGGATGCGCCAGAACCTCGACAGCCTCGGCGGCTTCCTGCTCTCGGAGCGGGTGATGTTCGAGCTCTCGGAAAAAGTCGGCAAACAGACCGCGCACGACCTGGTCTATGAAGCCTCAATGCATGGCATTGAAAACAATGTCTCATTCGAGGACGCGCTGATGCAGAACGCGCAGGTGAAGCAGGCGATGAGTGCGGCGGAACTCAAGGCCGTGCTGGATCCGACGACCTATGTCGGACGCGCACCGGAGATTGTTGACGAGGTGCTGGCGCAACAGCGGGCGAAGGGTTGGTTGAATTGAGGGGCGGTTGAATTTATTTATCAATAAAAACAATGGTTTAGGATATATCCATGAAAGTAACGATACTCGACGACTACCAGAACGTGATCCGCAGCCTCGACTGCTTCAGCAAGTTGAAGGGGCATGAAGTAACGGTGTGGAACGACCACAGCAAGGATGTTGACGTGCTCGCCGAGCGCCTGAAGGACACCGAGGCGCTGGTGCTGATCCGCGAGCGCACGCCGATCCGCGCGCCGCTGATCGCACGCCTGCCCAAGCTGAGGCTGATCAGCCACCACAGCGTTTATCCGCACATCGACCTCGACGCCTGCACCCAACACGGCGTGCTGTTGTGCACCAGCCTGCATCCGGGCCAGCCTTCGCATGCCACGGCCGAGCTGACCTGGGGCCTGATCATCGCCGCGATGCGCCACATTCCGCAGGAAGTCGCGGCACTGAAGGCGGGGCGCTGGCAGTCCACCGTCGGCTCCGGCCTGCGCGGCAAGACGCTGGGCATCTTCAGCTACGGCCGCATCGGTGCCGTGATCGCCGGCTACGGCAAGGCTTTCGGCATGAAGGTGCTGGTGTGGGGGCGCGAAGGCTCGCTGGAGCGCGCACGTGCCGACGGTTATGCCACCGCGCCGAGCAAGGAGGCGTTTTTCGAAACCTGCGACGTGATCTCGCTGCACCTGCGGCTGATCGACGCCACCCGCGGCATCGTCACTGCGGCCGACCTCGCGCGGATGAAACCGACATCGCTGATCGTCAATACCAGCCGCGCCGGGCTGATTGCGCCGGGGGTGCTGGAGGCGGCACTGAAGGCGGGACGGCCTGGCATGGCGGCGGTAGACGTGTTCGAGGAAGAGCCGGTGCTCGGCGGCAACCATCCGCTGCTGAAGCTCGACAATGCGCTGTGCACGCCGCATATCGGTTATGTCGAGCGCAACGGCTACGAACGCATCTTCGGCAACATCTTCGATCAGATTACGGCCTATGCTTCGGGTGAGCCGATCAACATGGTCAACCCCGAGGCGCTTAAGACGGCAAAATAAGGGCACGGCAAAAAAGCCGCGGCAAGACCGCGGCAGGCCGTCCTGCCACAACTAAGGAGGAGTGATGTTTAAAACCAGTGCATTACGTTTTAACGCGAGCCTGATCGTCGCGCTGTGCGGCAGTCTGGTCGCCGGCAGCGCGCTGGCCCAGGCCACTGCGGCCAATTATCCGAGCAAGCCGGTGCGCTGGATCGTGCCTTTCCCGCCGGGTGCGTCCAATGACATCACGGCACGGCTGTTCGCGCACAAGATGTCCGAGATCACCGGCCAGCAGTTTGTAATCGACAACCGCGCCGGCGCCGGTGGTTCGATCGGCGCCCAGCTCGCGGCGGAGGCCGCACCCGACGGCCACACCCTGCTGCATGCCAATCCCGGCCCCAGCGTCAACAACGTGGTGATGCGGCGCAAGCCGACGTACCGGGTCAGTGATTTTGCGCCGGTGATGTTCATGGGGTATTCACCGCTGATCATCGTGGCGAGCCCGCAGTTCGCACCCAACAATGCGCGGGAGCTGATCGCCTACATCAAGAGCAATCCCGGCAAGCTGACCTGGGCCTCGTCCGGTAACGGCAGCAGCCTGCACATCGGCCTTGCCCTGTTTGGCGCCGCGACCGGGCTCGATTTTGTGCACGTGCCGTACAAGGGCACCGCGCCGGCGCTGACCGACGTCATCAGCGGCCGGGTGAACGTGGTCTACACCACCGTGGTCAGCGGCGAGGCGCACATCAAGGCCGGCCGCATCAAGATCCTCGCCGTGGCCGCCCCGGAACGGCAGAAGGTGATTCCCCAGGTGCCGACGCTGCTGGAAGAGGGCGTGAAAAACGCCGAGGCGACGGTGTGGTTCGGTGTGCAGGTCGCGGCGAAAGTGCCGCGGCCAATCATCAACAAGCTTAATACCGACATGAACCGGATCATGGCCATGCCCGATGTGCAGGCGCGGCTGGACCAGTTGGGCCTGGTAAGGGCCGGCGGCACGCCTGAGGATTTCGGCGCCTTCATCCGCACCGAAACCGAGAAGCTCGCGATGCTGATCAAGACCGGTCGTGTGGAGATGATGGATTAGCCGTCCTGGGTCTGTCGACGACAGGACTGCGCTCGGGAAGGGGCGGGGGATGACCAGCGTGGTGCGTAGCGACGCCGCGACGCACCACGGTGGCGCACCGCGGCAGCCCTTGCCGTGCGATGGTGCGAGGATTTCGGTAGCACGGTTTTGAGAGGGTCTGCACCGTAAGCCCGTTGTAAGCACGTCTCCCTAGACTTCGCCGCACCCGCGTTTTGTGGTTCCATTTTCTGGTTTGTGAAATTGCCGTGAAGAGTGGGTGGATGCCTTTGTGCGACGCACAATTTCAGCGTTAAAAAGACTTTGTGCACACAAGGGCTTCGTGTAGAGTTCCGTTCCGGCGTAACAACACTGCAACAGGGGTCAAGAAAAAATCCAAAATTTCGCTGGGTGTCGAAGTGAAAGTGCAGACACTCGCCGCGAATAGCCGCATGCCGGATTCTCCGCAACTAGCCTCGCGGAATTTTCCGGAGTCAGAGTATCGTCATCAGGAGGGTGTTCAGTTGAAAATCAAGAGTCAAACCGACCTCTGGTCGGGAATCATGTTCATCGGATTCGGATTGCTCGCGATCTGGATTTCGCGTGACTATCCGTTTGGTACGGCCAGCCGCATGGGTCCGGGATTCTTCCCGACCTGGATCGGCATCATCATGACCGTCCTTGGTGTGATGATCGCTGCCAGCTGCCTTAAGGCCGAAGACGAAGACAAGGTCGGCAAATGGGCCTGGCGTCCGATGATCCTGATGAGCGTCGGTTTCCTGCTGTTTGGCTGGGGCATCGACCATGTCGGTTTCGTTCCGGCCAGCGCCGCGCTGGTGGTCATTGGCGCCGCCGCGGGCACACAGTTCCGGTGGAAGGAAGTGATCCCGCTGGCAATCGGTCTGGTCATCGGTTGCTGGGCACTGTTCATCAAGGGCCTTGAGCTGCCCTTCCCGCTGTTCTGGTGGAGATAACAACATGGAAGAACTTTTTGCCAACCTCGCACTGGGCTTCCAGACCGCGGTAACGCTGCAGAACCTGATTTATTGTTTCATTGGTGTGTTTGTCGGCACGCTGGTCGGTGTGCTGCCCGGCATCGGGCCGCTGGCTGCGATTGCCATGCTGCTGCCTGCCACCTTCAATCTGCCGCCGGTAGGCGCGCTGATCATGCTGGCTGGTATTTATTACGGCACGCAGTACGGTGGCTCGACCACGGCAATTCTGGTCAACCTGCCCGGTGAATCCGCTTCGGTGGTGACCTGCATGGATGGTCATGCCATGGCGAAAAACGGTCGTGCCGGTCCGGCGCTGGCAATTGCCGCTGTCGGTTCCTTCTTTGCCGGCACCGTGGGCACCATCCTGATTGCGCTGTTCGGACCGCCGCTGGCGGAAGTCGCGCTGAAGTTCGGCGCCCCCGAATACTTCTCGCTGATGACCATGGGCCTGATCGCTTCGGCGGTGCTCGCCAGCGGTTCGATGCTGAAGGCAATCGCGATGATTTTCCTCGGCCTGATCTTCGGCATCGTCGGTACCGACGTGAATTCGGGCATGTCCCGTTTCACCTTCGGCGCTTCAGGACTGGCTGACGGTCTGAGCTTCGTCGTTGTCGCGATGGGCCTGTTCGGTTTTGGCGAGATCCTGTCGAACCTGGAGAAGGGCGAAGAGGCGAGCAGCCGCGATCTGCTGAACGCCAAGCTGACCCACCTCTATCCGACCTGGGAGGACATCAAGCTGTCCACCGGCTCGATCATCCGTGGTACCGCAATTGGCGCGTTCTTCGGCACGCTGCCCGGCGCGGGTCCGACGATCAGTGCGTTCTCGGCCTATGCGCTGGAAAAGAAGGTTGCGAAGAACCCCGAGATGTTCGGCAAGGGCGCAATTCAGGGCGTGGCTGGTCCGGAATCGGCCAACAACGCAGCTGCACAGTGCGCGTTCATCCCGACCCTGACCCTGGGCATCCCCGGTTCGGGCACGATGGCGCTGATGCTGGGCGCGCTGACCATCCAGGGCATTGCCCCCGGTCCGCAGGTGATGACCCAGCGTCCCGAGCTGTTCTGGGGCCTGATCGCGAGCATGTGGATCGGCAACGCGATGCTGGTGATCCTGAACCTGCCGCTGGTCGGCCTGTGGGTGAAACTGCTGCGCGTGCCGTATCGCCTGCTGTTCCCCGCGATCCTGACCTTCATGGCGATCGGCGTCTACAGCGTCAACAACCTCGACCTCGACATTTACCTGACGGTGTTCTTCGGCCTGATGGGTTATGTCTTCGTCAAACTGAAGTGCGAGCCGGCGCCGCTGATTCTGGCCTTCGTGCTCGGACCGCTGATGGAGGAAAACCTGCGTCGTGCGCTGCTGATTTCGCGTGGCGACCCGCTGGTGTTCTTCAACCGTCCGATCAGTGCCACCTTCCTGATCCTGACCATCCTGCTGCTGGTGGTGATGATCCTGCCGGCGGTGCGCAAGAAGCGCGAAGTCGCATATCAGGAACCGCCGTCGGCCTAAGCCGAAAGGTTGTTCCGGCAACAACACTGCACGCGGCGCAAGCCGCGTGCTTTTTTTTGACTGAGGAGAAAAGCATGACCATAACAATCAAATCCACCTTGGCGGTCGCAGCGGTCACGCTGGCTTCAGCCTTGCCGATTGCAGCGGGGGCGCAGGCTGCTTCAAATCAGACTTATCCGACCAAACCGGTCCGGCTGGTGGTTGCATTTCCGGCCGGTGGTTCCACCGACATCATTGCCCGCCTGGTCGGGCAGCGCCTCGGCGAGCGCTTGGGACAGCCGGTGGTGGTCGACAACCGTGGCGGTGCCGGCGGCACGATCGGCACCGAGATTGCCGCCAAGGCCGCACCCGACGGCCACACCCTGACCATGGGCACGACCAGCACGCATGTGATTGCACCCGCGGCCTATGCCAAGGTCAACTACGATCCGGTGAAGGATTTCGAGCCGCTGACGCTGGTGGCATCCACGCCCTACCTGCTGGTGCTCAACCCCGGGGTGAAGGCGAACAATCTGAAGGAATTCATCGCGCTGGCGAAATCGCAGCCGGGCAAGCTGAATTTTGCTTCGGCGGGCACCGGTTCCACGACACAGCTGGCGATGGAAATGCTCAAGCTCGCCGCCGGCATCGACATCGTTCACGTGCCCTACAACGGCAACGGCCCGGCCGGCACTGCGGTGCTCGGCGGCCAGGTGCAGGCACTGTTCGGCAGCATGCCGGCGGTGCTGCCGCACGCGCAGGCCGGCCGTCTGCGTCCGATCGGCGTGGGCACGGCGAAACGCTCGCCGGCGCTGCCCAACGTGCCGACCGTGGCTGAATCCGGTTTCCCGGGTTTTGAGGTGTCGCTGTGGCTGGGCTTTTTTGCACCCAAGGGCACGCCGAAGCCGATTCTGGCCCGCCTGCAGAAGGAACTGACCGACATCGCCAACAATCCGGAGATGAAGGCTGCCTTCGAGAAAAACGGCGCCAGCTCGGTGACCAACACCCCGGCGGAAATGAATGCGCTGATGAAGGCCGAGCTGGAAAAATACAGCAAGGTGGTGAAGGCCGTGGGGATCGAGTTGAAGTAATCCCGGACGCTTCCGGAAGTCATCCCGAAACGCCGCCCCAGGGCGGCGTTTTTATTGGCGACTGCTTATTTGACGGCGCGGTCGGTGTGGGTCAGCCAGCCGCTGGCGAGCAGGATGCCGGCCGAGGCCCAGAACACCGGCGCGATACCGAGCAGTGCACCGAGTGATCCGGCAGCGAGCGGCACCGCGATATGGGTGATGTTGTTGATGGTCAGGCGCAGCCCGGTGACCTCGCCGGAGCGCCCGGCCGGCGAGCGGTTGTAGGTCAGGTTCAGTGTCAGCGGCTGGCTGACGCCCAGCGTCAGGCCGATGCCGAAGGACAGTGCGAGCAGCGCCGGTACGTATTCGATGAAGGCGAAGGGCACGAACAGCGCTGCGGCCAGCACCATCGCGCCGGCGAGCACGGTTTCGACGCTGAAGCGGCGGGTCAGCACCGGCAGCGCCACGCGGACTATGAAGCTGGCCGCGGCAAAGGCGCCGAGGATGGTGCCGATGGTCGAAGCCGAGAGGCCGATCGAATGGCCGTAGATCGGCACATAGAAGGTGTAAAGATCCCAGCCGGTGGTGACCAGGCCGCTGACGATGATCATCCGCCGCAGCGAGGGCAGGCGCATCAGGTCGAAGGCGCCACCGGCTGGCGCTTCGCTGCGCGCGCCGTGGGCGCCGAGGGCACGCATCAGCGTCAGTGTCAGGATCGGTGCCAGTGTCAGTGCCGCGAAAACGATATAGGCCGGACCGAAGCCGTAGCGGTCGATGACCAGGCCGGCGACCACCGGGCCGATCATGTGGCCGCTGGAATAACCCAGGCTCATCGTCGAGAAGTTGCGGGTGCGCTCGGCTGCGGTGCCCAGCGTGCCGGCGAGGTTCTGTGCGGCAACGTTGAAAAACACGAAGCCGACACCGATCAGCGGTGCCGACAGGTACAGCGCAGGCAGTGTCGGATACAGCGCTGGAATCAGCAGCCCGGTACCGAAGGTGATGCAGCCACCGAGCATCGGCTTGCGCGAGCCGTAGCGGTCGGAGATGCGGCCGACGATCAGCGCAAAGCCGAGCTGGAAAATCGAATACGAGGCGATCAGGATGCCGATCTGCATCGGCCCCGCGCCGAGGCTCAGCGCGAGCAGCGAGGCGACGACACGGCTGCCCATGTGGCCGCCCTGCATCGCCAGCGTGAGCAGGGTGATGACGGTGATCGGTTTCATGGCTGCCCTGAGCGTGTTGACCTTGCGAGGGCGGGCCGCCGGCGGTGAGGCCGGCGGGATAAGGACGGCAGTTGCGTAATCAGGAGGCGTAACCGGGTGATTCGCGGTCGAGCTTGCGCATCAGCGCAGCCCACATCAGCTTGCCGCCGGCACCGCGGCCGTTTGCGCCATAGATGAATTCGCCCTGATCGATGGTGTGTTTCACCACTTCACCCGGCAGGTGGTTCAGCGTCGCACCGCCGGTCATTGCGGTGATCTGCATCTTGCAGGCGCGCTCGAGGCGGTACATGCGCGCGAACATTTCACCGATGCTACGGCCGACGGTGAGTGTGCCGTGGTTGCGCAGGATCAGCATGCTGCCATCGCCGATGTCCTGCACCAGGCGTTCGCGTTCGTCGTGGTTTTCGGCGACACCTTCGAAGTCGTGGTAGCGCACCTGTGACAGCGCGGTCAGCGACATCTGCGTCAGCGGCAGCAGGCCGTCTTTCTGCGAAGCGACCGCGACGCCGTACTGGGTATGGCAGTGCATCACGCCTTCGGCACCGGGACAGCCCATGTGCACCGCGCTGTGGATGGTGAAGCCGGCGGAATTCACTTCGTAGGGTGATTTCGACAGCTTGCGGCCTTCGACGTCGCATTTGATCAGGTCGGAGGCGGTCATTTCCTCGAACAGCAGGCCGTAGGGGTTGATCAGGAACTGGTCGTGGGTGCCCGGCACGCGGCAGGAAATGTGGGTGCCGAGCATGTCGGTCCAGCCCATCATCGCAGTGAGGCGGTAGGCGGCGGCGAGTTCAACGCGGGCCTGCCATTCAGCGGCGCTGATGCCGCTTGGTTTTCGGCATGCGGTTTTGCCGGCCACCGGGCGGCGTTTTTTGGCGGGGCTGGCGGTGACTTTGCGTTTAATTTTGCTTTTAACTGAGCCATTAACTGCACGTGTCATGATGTGGATTCCTTCGTGGTGTCGGCGGATGTATCCATGGCGGACATGAGCTGGTGCATCAACGCCATTGTTTCCTGCGGTTAGAATACTCCACTGAGCGTGCAATTTACAGTGCGCAGTCGCGCTGCTGGATGATCCTGCGTCAGCGACATCGTAAATTTCCACGATGTAAACTCGATGACATTCGCAGCGGCGTTGTCGCAACAAGGAGACCGAGATGAAGCAACCGAAAATTCCCGCCGTGTTCATGCGCGGCGGCACCAGCAATGCGGTGGTGTTCAACCAGAACGACCTGCCGGCGGATCGTGCGCTGTGGGACGAGATTTTTCTTGCCGCGATCGGCAGCCCCGACCCCAACGGCCGCCAGCTCGACGGCATGGGCGGCGGCGTGTCCTCGCTGTCCAAGGTCTGCGTGGTTGGTCCCTCGACGCGTCCCGATGCCGACATCGACTACACCTTTGCCCAGGTGCAGGTAAAGGAAGCCAAGGTCGATTACGGCGCGAACTGCGGCAACATGTCCTCGGCGATGGGGCCGTTCGCGGTGGACGAAGGCCTGGTCAAGGTGTCGGGCAAGGAGGCGCTGGTGCGCATCCACAACACCAACACCAAGAAGATCATCCACGCGCTGTTCAGCATTGATGACGGCCTTGCCGCGGTCGATGGCGATCTGGCGATCCCCGGTGTCTCGGGCACCGGCGCGCCGGTGAAGCTGGAATTCCGCGATCCCGGCGGCGCCACCACCGGCAAGCTGCTGCCCACCGGCAATGCCATCGATGTGCTCGACGTGCCCGGCCTCGGCAAGATCCGCGCGTCGCTGGTCGATGCCGCGAACGCGACAGTGTGGATCAATGCCAAGGACATCGGCCTCACCGGCACCGAGCTGCCGGAACAGCTCGATGCCGACGCGGCGGTGATGCAGAAGCTGTCGGCGATCCGCATGGCGGGTTCGGTGGCGATGGGCATCGCGGCGAACGCGGAGGAGGCGGCAAAAAAGAAATCGATCCCGTTCATCGGCTTTGTCTCGCCGGTGCAGGATGCCAAGCTGCTGTCGGGCGAAACCATCTCGGCGAATGACATCGACCTCACCGGACGTGTCATTTCCAACGGCCAGACGCACCGCGCACTGCCGCTGACGGTGTCGCTGTGCATGGCGGTGGCGGCGCGTATCGAAGGCAGCGTAGTCAACGACGTGCTGCGCAAGGGCGGCGATGCCGAAGCGCCGATCCGCATCGGCATGCCCTCGGGCATTCTCACCGTGGCGGCAACCGTCTATAAGAAAGACGGTGGCTGGCAGGCCGAGCAAGGCGCCTTCTATCGCACGCAGCGCCGCATGTTTGAAGGCCAGGTGCTGGTGCGTGCTTCACGGGTGCCGGGGGTGATTGCCAGTAGCAAGCAGAAGGTGGCGTAGGATATATAAATTATTGTTTTTAAAAAATTACTTATAAGTAATCACCCGCGATCAATGAAATCGCGGCTGCAAAAACAAAGGGCGCCTGCTGACGCTCTTTGTTTTTGGCTGATTCACAACCTGTGAATGATTTCACCCCGGGCGTGCCGCGGTGAGGCCACCATCAACAACGAGGTGCGTCGCGGTGATGTAGCGCGCTTCGTCCGATGCGAGGAACAGCACCGCATGCGCGGTATCCCAGGCATCACCCATGCGGCCGATTGGTACTGCGGCGTTGCGTTTGGCGACCAGGGATTTGGCCGCTTCCGGACCGAGCTGTTTCATCAGCCGCTCTTCGACCAGCGGCGTGTGCATGGTGCCGACGATCACCAGATTGCAGCGGATGCCTTTTTTCACGTAGGCAATCGCGGTTGAGCGGGTGAAGCCGAGCAGTCCTGATTTGGCGGTGCTGTAGGCGACGTGCACACGGCCATCGACCTGGTGCGCGAAGCCCGCGACCGAGGCGATGTTGACGATGGCGCCCTTGCCCTGTTTTTCCATCACCGGCAATACATGTTTGCAGCAGAGGAAGGCGGTCTTCAGGTTGTGGTCGAGCTGGCGGTCCCAGACTTCCTCGGCCATGTCGACCGGGCTGCCGGGCGCGGAGCCGCCGACGTTGTTGACCAGGATGTCGATGCGGCCGAAACGTTCGAGGCAGGCATCAACCGCGCGTTTGACCGCGTCCGAGTCGGTGGCATCGCAGGTCACGGTGTGGCAGACGCCGCCCTCATTGGCGATGATCGAGCGGGTTTCCTCGACGGCCGCCGCGTTGATATCGGTGCCGAACACCTTGGCGCCCTGTCTTGCCATCAGCACTGCAGTGGCCTTGCCGTTGCCCCAGCCGGCACCTACCGTGCCCGCTCCCGAAATGAATGCGACCTTGCCGTCCAGCTTCAGCATGTTGTGCCCTGTGCCTGCGTCGTTGAAAGACGCGATTATCGCGTGAAACTACGGTGCAAGGCGTTGCAGCAGTTCGAGGGCGAGGGGTTCCCAGCCGAGTGTGGCGTCAATCAGCGCTGAGGCGAGTCCAGCGGCGGTGATGGTGATCAGCGGCAGCACATGCCCGCTGCGGTGTCGGCCAGGCGTCATCGCGGTCAGTGGCAGGAAAGGCCGCTGGCCCTTGCCTGGGGTGCGTGATCGAACTGTTCCACCGCGCGGCTCAGGGTGTCGCGCAGATCGATCACGGCCGAGGGTTGCAGGCGCAAGGTCAGCGCGCCGATGTTGAGATGGACCAGGCCGCAGTCCGGGCAGTAACCGACTTCGGCGATCAGGCCGCGGGCGAGGTCGCGGTGAGTGCGTGAATGTGACATGGCGCGCGCTCAGTGGGTGGTGCCGCGGCCGCCGGCGGCAATCGCCTGCCAGCGCGGCAGCAGTCCGTTGGCGAGCGAGCGCAGCGCGGTGTTTGCGGCGGTCGCCGGCAGTCGCGAGAGCATCTGCAACTGGTCGGCAATGGCGTGGGCAAGCAGCGGGCAGGGCGCCTGCGTGTACTGCGACATCAGGTACATCGCGGCGGCGCTGCAGCGTGAAACAAAGGTGTTGTGGCTGATTTCGGCGCCGGCTTCGGCGGCCATTGTTTCAATGACGGGTTGTTGCATGGGTTCTCCGTGGAAGGTCGTCGTTGCGGGCTGGCGACCGGGATCGCGGAGATCCCCTGGCTGGCGGGCGTTGTTTATCGGGTCAGATCATTTGGTCAGAATCAGGCCGCCCTTGCTGGTGGCGCGCAGCGTGTAGATCGCGCCGCGGTGATCGATATGCAGCGAGCCCTGCTGGCCTAGCAGTCGGGTGCTGGATACCGGTGGCGGTATTGCAGTGCCGGCGTTGTGCGCTGCGGGGCTGGTGGAAATGTCAGGTTCGGCAGGTTTGCTGCAGGGAGATGTCATGGCGTTGATCACCCGAAATAATTGAGAATGATTCTCAATATATAAGGAGTTTCAACGCGCGTCAACTATCAGTCCAACAATAATACTTTCGGGAGATGTGATAATTAATCTTTTAAATACAATGGCTTATTAAATCAAGGCTTGGTGGTGCTGCCGGTTTTCGGTCGAGCCCAATAGTCCGGTGCCGCCTTGGTTTTTGCGAGGGCTTCAGCCGTTTCGAAGCCCGGCGCCATTGATGCAGTGGTGCCCGCCATGACCTGATGGTGATCGATGTTGAGCAGGCGCAGCCAGCTTTGCTGGCCGTAAGTCAAGCCGATCGCGCAGCCCAGTTCCACCAGTTCCGCTTCGCTGAAGTGGCGATACAGGCGGTCCCAGAAGGCATCGTCGGTCTCGGTCCGCCAGACGATGGCTTCAGCGTAGGCGAGCGCGGCTTTCTGCCGCTCGTCATATTTCGCGGACTTTTCGAAATTCATCAGATCATCGACCTGCGCTTCATGAACACCTTCGTTCTGCCCCTTGATTGAACGCTGGTTGCCGCAGAATTCGCAGACCACCGCGCGCGAAACATAAAGCCTGCAGACCTCCTTGATGGCATGTTCGAGCACCCCGGTGCGAAACACCTCCTGCCAGGCATTGGCAAAAAACCAGAAGCAGGCCGGGACATGGGCGCGCACCGCACTGCTTTCGGGGCGTGGCGTACCTTCCCGCGCGCAGCGCTCCATTTCTGCAATCATTTCCGGAGTCATCCGTTCAAGCGGGATATAGCTGATACGTTGCGGTTTCATGTTGTTCTCCAGTGGGTCGTTTTATTTCAATGCGCCATGAGGTTCATTTGCAACCGCCAGACGCAGCACGGCGCACAGCGGCAACGTCATCAGCACCGCGATGCCGATCAGCGTGAGCGCATTGGCCACGCCGGCAAGGTCACCGATCAGGCCGTAACCCAGCGGCGCAGCAATGCCGCACAGCGAGCCGAGGGTGTAGAACAGGCCGAAGGTGCGCGGCAGCTTGTCGGGTTCCACCAGGTCGCCGATGGTGGCGTAGAGCACGGAAGATGTGCCCTGCAGCACCACGCCGAGCAGCGGCAGCAGCAACAGCGTGCCGATGCCGGGCAATGCCACTGCGGCGAGGATGCCGACGCCGGTGGCGACTTCGGTGATGACGATGGTGCGGATGATGCCGAGCCGTTCGGCGATCACGCCGCAGGCGAACTTGCCGGCCATGCCGCCGACCAGCACCAGCGGCACCGCAAGTGTTGCCCAGCCGGTGGACAGGCCTTTTTCGATCAGCAGAAAGGCGATCAGCGTCAGGAAGCCGGTGCGCGTGCTGCTGTCGATGATTTCGATCAGGCACAGCGCGGTGAAGCCGCGTTGATTACGGATGCCCCAGCCAGTGCTGGGCGCTGCAGGTTGTGCGTCGCCCGCATCGTTCTGAACGCGGTTGCTGACCCAGAAAAAAACCACCACGGCAGTGGCGATGCCGATCAGGCCGTAGCCAACCACCGGCCCCTGCCAGGGCAGGCCGAACATCAGCAGCAGGCTCAGCAATCCGCCAAAGGCGAATTTGCCGACGTCACCAAACAGGTTGTAGGTACCCAGCGCGGTGCGGCGGCCGGCTTCGGGAAAGGCGTGCGAGATGATGGTCGAGCACAGCGGGTGCTGTACCGCCGAGCCAACACCGGCGCAGAATAACGCTGCGAGAATCATCCAGAAACCGCTGGCGTAGCCAAGCAGCACAAAGGCCGCGCCGGCCATCGCGGTGCCCACGGCAAGCAGGTTGCGCGCGCCGAAACGTTCGGCGATCAGTCCTGCGGGAATCTGGAAGGCTGCCATCGCGGTGCGGTGCGCGGCGCGGATCATGCCTACCTGCGCGAGGCTCAGGCCGAAGGTCTGCGCCAGCAGCGGCAGCAATACGTAAGTCAGGTCGGACAGCCCGTCGTGCAGTGTATGCGCGGCGCAGCAGGCGCGTAATGCCTGTTTTGGTCTGGTCGTGCTCAACTCGCGGAACTCCCCCTTCGGCGATAATAACGGCTCGAGCGTCAGGCAGTATACGTCGCAACAATCAATGAGTCAGAAACAGGTCAGGGTCCGGGCATGACGATCGTGATTTATCTCTTTGCTGGTATTTTTGCGCTGCTGGCAGTGGTGCTGGTGTTTACCTGGTGGCGCGGGCGTCATGCCGGTGCGCTGCTGCTGGCCTTGACTTATCTGTGTGCGGCCGGCAGCGCCGTGGTGCTGCATGAATGGTGGCCGCTGGTGATCGGTTTTCTGTCGGCCTGGGCCTTGCGGCTGATGGGCATGGATCCGGGTATCGGTTCCAAAAACACCGGTAAATCCTGAAGGAGCTCTGTATTGTCTAGAGTGGCGGTGGTTGGCGCCGGCATTGCCGGCGTCGTTTGCGCGCGTGCCCTGGCTGATGCCGGTCACCAGGTTCGCATTTATGAAAAAAGCCGTGGCACCGGCGGGCGCATGGCGACGCGGCGTGGTGATGCCGGCACTTTTGATCACGGCGCGCAATATTTCACCGCGCGTGATCCGCGATTCCAGTCACTGATACGTCACCTTGAGACCAAAGGCGTACTTGCGCCTTATCGCGGACGCATTGCGCAGTGGAGTGCCGGTGTATTGAAGCCGGTGGCTGATCGCGAACCGCGTTATGTCGGCCTGCCCGGCATGCCGGCGCTGTGCAGAGCGCTGGCGGAAGGGGTCGAAATCGTGCACGAACAGCAGGTTGCCGCCGTCGAGCAGCTGCAGGGACGCTGGTCGGTGCTGGGCGCTGCCGGTCGTGATGACGGTTATGACGCCCTGGTGCTCGCGGTGCCTGCGGTGCAGGCGCTGCCATTGAGTGTGGTGGTGCCGGGCATTGCGGCACGGGTGGCGCAGGGGCGCCATCATCCCTGCTGGGCATTGCTGGTAAAATTTGCCGCGCCGCTGCCGGTGGATTTTGATGCGGCCTTTATCGAAGGTGCGCATCTGGGCTGGATCATGCGCGACAGCTCCAAGCCGGGGCGTGAACCGGGTGAGCGCTGGGTGCTGCACGCCACCGCGGACTGGTCGCGCGAGAATCTGGAACTGGATGCCGGGGCTGTGGCTCCCTTGCTGATTGAAGCCCTGCGTGTTGTGGTGCCCGCCGTGCCGCCGGTGATTGAAGCGCGGGCACATCGCTGGCGTTATGCCTTGTCACCGGGACTCGGCGTCGGCAGTCTTTTTGATCGCGATGCGCGTTTTGGGGCCTGCGGTGACTGGTGCGCGGATGGCCGCGTCGAGGGTGCCTGGCTGAGTGGTGTTGATTTGGCCGCCAAGCTGCTGCCCGCCCTGTAACTTCACTCCGGCTTTAAATTGGCCTTGCGCGCGACGTCACGCCACTTGGCGATTTCCGCCGACAGATAACGCGAAAAAGCCGCGGGTGTCGCGCTTTCCGGCTGCAGGCCCTGGATGTTCAGCGCTTCGCGGATCTGCGGCACGGTGAGTGCAGCGGCGAATTCACGGTGCAGGCGCTCGACGATGGGCCGTGGTGTTTTGGCCGGCGCAAACACCGCCAGCCACAGCGTGACTTCAAAACCCTTTAATCCCGTCTCCTGCGCCGTCGGGGTATCCGGCAGCGCCGGTGAGCGTGTGGCGCTGGTCACCGCCAGCGCGCGCAGCTTGCCGGAGCGGATATGCGGCAGCACCGGTGCCATGGTGCCGAACTGCAGTTCGATGCGGCCGGCAACGGTATCCACCACTGACTGCGCCGAACTCTTGTAGGCGATCGGCGTGAGCTGCGTGCCGGTCATGTTCGACAGCAGTTCACCGCCGAGCCGCGCCATACTGGCATTGCCAACCGTGGTGTAGCGCACCTGGCCGGGTTTGGCGCGGGCGATATTGATCAGTTCGTTCAGCGTATTCGCGCCGACCCCGGGATGCACTGCCAGCACATAGGGCAGGTGGCCGATCAGCGTGATCGGCACAAAATCCTTTTCCGGGTCGTAGGCGAGGTGCGGGTTCAGTGCCTTGGACAGGGCATGGGTGCTGGTGGTGCCGCCGGCGAGGGTGTAGCCGTCAGGCGCGGCTCGTGCACCGAGTTCGGCGCCGATGGCACCGGCCGCGCCGCCGCGATTGTCGATGACGATGGACTGGCCCAGTGTTTCGGCAACCCGCGGCGTGATCACCCGAGCCGCGGCATCGACCGAGCTGCCGGCGGGGAAGGGCGCGATCAGCCGGATCGGACGTGAGGGCCAGGTGTCGGCGGCGATGGCGTTTGCGGTGATGGCCAGGGCGCAGGACAGTGCGGCGAGCAGGATCGGCGGTTTCATGCCAGAGCCTCCTCAAGGCCGAGCAGCAGGTCGGTGAAATCGTGGAGCGCGTTGAAACGCGGCTGTGCGGCGAGGTGCGGTGTGATCAGCACATTGCGGAATTGGAGCAGTTCGTCATCATCGCGGCCCGGTGCTTCGTACAGCGGATCGAGGGCGAAACCGCCGAGGCGGCCGGAGCGCAAGGCGTTGATCAGTGCCGCGCGGTCGACAATCTCGGCGCGCGAGATGTTGATCAGGCGTGCGCCGGGTTTCATCGTGTTCAGCCGCCGTGCCTCGAACAGGCCGCGGGTCGAGTCATTGCCGGGCAGGCAGATCACCACCCAGTCGCTGGCTTCGAGCAGGGTGTCGAAGTCGGCATAATGGAGCTGTGATGCGTGCAGATGCAGCGCGCTTTCGGCATCGGCGGGCAGGGGGCGGCGCTGGTAATACAGTATGTTCATGCCGAAGGCTGCGGCGCGTTGTGCCAGTTCGCGGCCGATTTCTCCCATGCCGGCGATGCCCAGCGTTGCCCCGTGAAGCAGCGACAGAATCGGGATGCGTGCCCAGTTTGAGTTCGCGGTGTGGCGGCGGTCGTAGGTTCGGGGATGAAAACCGGCGGCTTGAAGCTGTGGAATGCTGATGCGGTTGGCGGTTTCGGGCAGGCGACGGGCGAGCGCCAGCATCAGCATCAAGGCATGCTCGGCGCAGGCGATGTTGGCGCGGCGGCGCAGCGTGCGCACTTTGACCCCGCGCGTGGCGCAGGCTGCGGCATCAATGCCGGCGGCGATGGTGCCGAATTTTTGCACCACGCGCAGCCGGGGTGCTGCGGCCAGTTCTGCAGCGCCGACCGGCAATGACTCGGCTACCGCGATATCGGCCTGTGCCAGTGCTTCAGGCCATTGCGCGGCGTCTTCGACGATATGCACGGTGGCCGGGTGCAGTCGCTTCAGGCGCGCGCGCAGATTGCGCAGCCAGCCGTCGAAGTCGGGCAGGTCGTGTGCGAAAAAGTCGGAAAAAGCGGCGATACGTTCGGCGGGCGTGGCGGGATCAAGGATGACGCCGATCAGGCGCAGGAAGGGGTCGTCCTCGACGGCAATGACGGTTTTTTTTGCATTCATTTTGTTTTGATTATTTTGATTCGGCGGTTTTTGCTTCGGCTTCAATACGCAGCGCCCGCGCAACGCGGGTGTGCATGTTGTAGGCGCCGGCGAGCACGGTGATCTCGACCACGGCCTGATCATTGAAGTGTTTTTTCAGCTCGTCGTGCAGCGCATCAGGCACTTCGATATCTCGAGTCATCGCGTCGGTCCAGGCCAGCGCCGCGCGTTGTGCCGTGGTGAACAGGGTGCTGTTCTGCCATTGGCCGAGTGCGGCGATCTGTTCCGCACTGACACCGGCGTGCAGGGCGTGGCTGGCGCCGTGGATGCGGGCCTGGTATTCAGCACCATTGAGCACGGACACGCGCAGGATGATCAGCTCGCGCAGCGCAGCGTCGAGCGTGGTCTGGTAACGCACCACGCTGTTGAAGTCGAGCCAGCCGGCAGCAATCTTCGGGCTGTTCATCAACACGCGGTAAAGGTTGATCAGCTTGCCGCGTTCACGCTTCACGCGGTCGATGAAGGGGATCAGGTCGTTGCGGGACTCGTCGAGCAGGGGTACGCGGGCCATGATTATAAGTATTTGTTTTTATTGAATAAATTATAAGGGGTGAGGGCGGAGCCGGCCGCACTATTTTAGCGGTCCGAAGCCGCCACCGCCCGGCGTTTCGATGATGAACACATCACCGGGCTGCATTTCAGTGCTGGCGCAGGCGGGCAGTTCTTCGATGCGGCCATCACTGCGCTCCACCGCATTACGGCCGGTGGCGCCGGCTGCACCGCCGGCCATGCCGTAGGGCGGCACGCGGCGGTGGCCGGAGAGTATGGCTGCAGTCATGGTTTCGAGAAAACGGATACGACGTATGCCGCCGTCACCACCGCGCCATTGCCCCGCGCCGCCACTGCCGCGGCGAATGGCATAGCTGTCGAGGCGCACCGGGAAGCGCCATTCCAGCACTTCCGGGTCGGTCAGTCGCGAGTTGGTCATGTGGGTCTGCACACAGGCGGTGCCGTCGAAGCCATCACCGGCACCGGAGCCGCCGGCGATGGTTTCGTAGTACTGGTGGCTTTCGTTGCCGAAGGTGAAGTTGTTCATCGTGCCTTGGGCTGCGGCCATCACACCCAGCGCGCCATACAGCGCATCGGTGACGCACTGCGAGGTTTCGACATTGCCGGCGACCACGGCAGCTGGAGGCCGCGGATTGAGCAAGGAGCCTTCGGGCACGATCACCTGCAGCGGCCGCAGGCAGCCGGCGTTGAGCGGAATGTCGTCATCGACCAGCGAGCGGAACACGTAGAGCACCGCGGCGTAGGTCACTGCCAGCGGCGCGTTGAAGTTGTCATGGCCCTGCGCTGAGGTGCCGCTGAAGTCGATGACGGCGCTGCGGGCCTGGTGATCCACCTTCACGCTGACGCGGATCACCGCGCCGTGGTCCATTTCATAGCTGAAGTCGCCGTCGCGCAGGCGGTCGATGACGCGGCGCACTGCAGCTTCGGCGTTGTCCTGCACGTGGTTCATATAGGCCTGCACCACGTCGAGGCCGAACTGTTCGATCATCCGCGCCAGTTCTTCCGCGCCCTTGCGGTTGGCGGCGACCATTGCACGCAGGTCGGCGAGGTTCTGGTCGATATTGCGTGCCGGATACTTTGCGCCGCCGAGCAGCGCCCTGGTTTCGGCTTCGCGCAGCCGGCCGTCCTGCACCAGCAGGAAGTTGGAGATCAGTACGCCTTCCTCGTCGATGTGGCGGCTGTCGGGCGGCATCGAGCCCGGAGTGATGCCGCCGACATCGGCGTGGTGGCCGCGCGAGCCGGTGTAGAACAGCACCCGGCTGCCGGACTCGTCGAACACCGGGGTGATCACCGTGATGTCGGGCAGGTGGGTGCCGCCGGCATAGGGGTCGTTGAGCATCCACGCATCGCCGGGGCGCAT
>JAIENU010000009.1 GCA_019751125.1 Burkholderiales bacterium
AGTCCCCGGCCTTCGCGGCGCCGGTAATCTGGGCTATCATTCGCGCCCCGGCGCAACGGCGTCCGGCGGTTCCGTGGTGGTGGCCCGCAGAATGACGCAATTCCCTGAAAAATTTGACGTAATTGTCATTGGTGGCGGCCATGCCGGCACCGAGGCGGCACTTGCCAGCGCGCGCATGGGGCAACGTACGCTGCTGCTGACCCACAGTGTCGAGACGCTGGGCCAGATGTCCTGCAATCCCTCGATCGGCGGCATCGGCAAGGGCCATCTGGTCAAGGAAGTCGACGCACTGGGTGGTGCCATGGCCGCGGCCACCGATGAGGCCGGCATCCAGTTCCGCATCCTCAATTCGCGTAAGGGTCCAGCCGTTCGTGCAACCCGTGCCCAGGCCGACCGGGTGCTGTACCGGCAGGCCATCCGCAGCCGGCTCGAGAACCAGCCGAATCTGCAGATTTTCCAGCAGGCGGTTGACGACCTGATCGTGCAGGGCGACCGGGTGACCGGCGTGGTAACCCAGATCGGCCTGCGTTTCGAAGCGCGTGCGGTGGTGTTGACGGCTGGCACTTTTCTGGCCGGCCTGATCCACGTCGGCCTGCAGAACTACCAAGGCGGCCGCGCCGGCGATCCGCCGGCGGTGAGTCTGGCCTCAAGGCTGCGCGAGCTGAAGCTGCCGGTGGGCCGGTTGAAGACCGGCACGCCGCCGCGTATCGACGGCCGCAGCATTGATTTCAGTGTGATGACCGAGCAGCCCGGTGACGATCCGGCGCCGGTGTTTTCCTTCCTCGGCCGCCGCGAACAGCATCCGCGGCAATTGCCATGCTGGATCACCCATACCAACGAGCGCACGCATGACGCGATCCGCGGCGGCCTTGACCGTTCGCCGATGTTCACCGGCGTGATCGAGGGCGTCGGCCCGCGCTACTGCCCGTCGATCGAAGACAAGATCCATCGTTTTGCCGACAAGGATTCGCATCAGATCTTCCTCGAGCCGGAAGGCCTGACCGTGCACGAGTACTACCCGAACGGCATCTCAACCAGCCTGCCTTTTGATGTACAGCTGGCGGTGGTGCGTTCGATCCCCGGCCTTGAACAGGCGCACATCACACGGCCCGGTTACGCCATCGAATACGACTACTTCGATCCACGCGGCCTGAAGGCCTCGCTGGAGACCAAGGCCATCGGCGGCCTGTTCTTTGCCGGCCAGATCAACGGCACCACCGGTTACGAAGAAGCCGCGGCCCAGGGCCTGCTTGCCGGCATCAACGCGGCGCTGCAGACCAGCGGCCGCGAAGCCTGGTCCCCGAGCCGCGACCAGGCCTACCTTGGGGTGCTGGTCGATGACCTGATCACCCGTGGCGTGTCCGAGCCCTATCGCATGTTTACCAGCCGCGCCGAATACCGGCTGTCGTTGCGCGAGGACAATGCCGACCTGCGCCTGACCGAGACCGGTCGCAAGCTCGGCGTGGTGGATGACCGGCGCTGGGAAGCCTTCGAGCGCAAGCGCGAGGCGATTGCGCTGGAGCAGCAGCGGCTGAAATCGATCTGGGTCAATCCCCAGAATTTGCCAGAACAGCAAGCCATTGATTTAATTGGTAAATCTATAGAACGTGAGTATTCACTCCACGATCTGCTGAGACGTCCGGAAGTGGACTATGCACGGCTGATGACCCTGCCGCAGGCGGGCCCCGGCACGGCCGATGCACAGGTCGCGGAGCAGGTGGAAATCCAGGCCAAGTACCAGGGCTATATCGAACGCCAGCATGCGGAGATCGAACAGCGCGCACAGCAGGAGGCGCTGCGCCTGCCAGCCGATCTCGATTACACGCAGGTGCGCGGCCTGTCGATTGAAGTCCAGCAGAAACTGAATCGCGCCAAACCCGAAACCCTGGGCCAGGCTTCGCGGGTGTCCGGTGTCACGCCGGCGGCGATCTCGGTGTTGCTGGTACACCTGAAGCGGCACACGGCCGCGCTGAAGAAAAGCGCATGAATCTCGCCGCGGGTCTGGCCAATGGCATTGCTGCGCTTGATATCGAGGTGACGGCCAGTGCTCAGCAACGCATGCTGGATTATCTGGCGTTGGTGTTGAAGTGGAACAAGGCCTACAACCTGACCGCGGTGCGCGAGCCGGAAAAAATGCTGACCCACCACCTGCTCGATTCACTGGCGGTGCTGCCGCATCTGCGCGGCCCGCGTGTACTTGATGTCGGCACCGGTGCCGGTCTGCCCGGCATCCCGCTGGCGCTGGCGCGTCCCGACCTGCAGTTCACGCTGCTCGATTCGAACCAGAAAAAAACCACCTTCCTGCGCCAGGCGGTGATCGAGCTGAAGCCGGGCAATGTCGAGGTGGTGTGCGAGCGCGTCGAAAGCTGGAGTGCAGGCAGGCTGTTCAACACCGTGGTGTCACGCGCGTTTTCAGAGCTTTCCGATTTCATCGCCCTCGCCGGGCGGCTTTGTGCAAAGGATGGTGTGGTGATTGCAATGAAGGGCGTCTATCCGCACGATGAGCTGGCACAGCTGCCGCAAACCTTCCGCCTGTGCAGCGTGGTGCCGCTGAACATCCCGGGCCTTGGCGCCGAGCGCCATGTCGCGCTGTTGCAACCGGCGGAGGCGGCATGACGCGCATCATCGCGATCACCAACCAGAAAGGCGGCGTCGGCAAAACCACCACCGGCGTCAATCTTGCCGCAAGCCTGGCTGCGACCCAGCGCCGCGTGCTGCTGGTCGACCTCGATCCGCAGGGCAACGCGACCATGGGCAGCGGCATCGACAAACGCGCACTCAGTGCCTCGGTCTATGAAGTGCTGCTCGGCGAAAAAAACGTGGCCGAGGCGCGCCAACGCGCCAACGCCGGCTATGACGTGCTGCCTTCGAACCGCGAGCTCGCCGGTGCCGAAGTCGAATTGATCGAAGTCGAACATCGCGAAACGCGGCTGAAGGATGCGCTGGCCGCGGTCGCCAGCGATTACGACTTCATCCTGATCGACTGCCCGCCGGCGCTGAACCTGCTGACGGTGAACGGGCTGACAGCGGCACAGGCGGTGATGATTCCGATGCAGTGTGAGTACTACGCACTCGAAGGTCTCTCCGATCTGGTCGGCACCATCAAGCGTGTGCGGGCCCACCTTAACCCGGGCCTGGAGATCGAAGGCCTGCTGCGCACCATGTACGACCCGCGCAACATGCTGGCCCAGCAGGTTTCGGCGCAACTGCTGCAGCACTTCGGCGACAAGGTGTACCGCACGGTGATTCCGCGCAATGTGCGGCTGGCCGAAGCGCCCAGCCACGGTTTGCCCGCGCTGGAGTTTGATCGCAGCTCGAAGGGCGCCCAGGCCTACCTGGCCTTGGCTGGCGAAATGCTGAATCGCGCCGAAGTGACGCAGTAAGACACGTTTTAAGTAATTGTATTTAAAGGGATTTTATGGTCAAGGCTAAAGGATTGGGGCGTGGACTGGATGCCTTGCTCGGTGGTGACACGGCGCCTGCGCCCGCCGCCGCTTCGGGTGATGCCACGGCAACGCTGCCAGTGACGGCACTGCAGCCCGGCAAATACCAGCCGCGTGCACGCATGGACCAGGAAGCACTAAACGCCCTTGCCGCTTCGATCAAGGCCCAGGGCATCATGCAGCCGATTCTGGTGCGGCCGGTCGGTGGCGGCAAACATGAAATCATCGCCGGCGAACGGCGTTGGCGTGCGGCGCGCATCGCCGGCCTGTCGAATGTGCCGGTGCTGGTGCGTAATGTGCCGGATCAGCAGGCGCTCGCTGTCGCACTGATCGAGAACATCCAGCGCGAAGATTTGAACGCGCTCGAGGAAGCCATCGGCCTCGATCGGCTGATCCGCGAATTCTCGCTGACCCACCAGGCAGTGGCCGATGCCGTGGGCAAGTCGCGTGCGGCGGTGACCAATCTGCTGCGCCTGCTCGAACTGCCGCCGCCGGTGCGAGAACTGCTCGGCGAAGGCCGGCTCGACATGGGCCATGCGCGGGCCTTGCTGGTGCTGCCTGCTGAACAGCAGGTGGCACTTGCGCGCGAAATCGCCAGCGAAGGCTGGTCGGTGCGCGAAGTCGAACGCCGGGTCGGTGAACTGCTGAAAAAGGCCAGCCCGGTGCTGCGCAAGGCCGCGCGCAAGGACCGCGACGTGGCGCGGCTCGAGGAAGAACTGTCCAACAAGCTGGGCACTACGGTGCAGATCAAGACCGGCGCGCGCAAGGGCAGTGGCCAGCTGGTCATCGCCTACCGCACGCTGGAACAGCTGGATGCCTTGCTCGGCCGGCTCAAATAAAGGCTTCGGACGCAGTGCAGCAAAATCCGTTGATTTGACGCTATGTCGCGTGCAATTGTAAAATTTAGAGCTTTCCATGAGCTGGATTGGCCTTTGCATGGCTCATGGTGCACTCGGCAGTTTTCCTAGTGGCGCCCCTGGTTGTTGCACTGCAGGCATTGATTGCAGGGGTCGGCGCCGCGATCGGCTGGATCTGGTTTGATGCAGCGGTTGCCATTGCGGTGGCGGCCGGTTCGGGCTGCGCCCTCGCGGGCAGCCTGACCTACGTCGCCGGGCAGCGCCTGATTCCCGGGCGCAGCGCCTCGCGGCTGCTGTGGGGGCATCTGACCGGGGAAACGCTGAAGGTTGCCGTGGCGCTGGGCTTGTTGTTCTGGGGGTTGAGTATGGAGCGCGGATTTGCCGCGGCTCCGTTTCTGACCGGATTCATCGCGGCATTGCTGGCTTATCCGCTGGCGATGGCGCTGGTAACGGGTAAGTAAAAAAAGAGAGTTATTGTGGTCACCATGGCTGCCGGCCAAGCGCCCCAGAATGCGGGCGAATACATCGGTCATCACCTGACCAACCTCCGTTTTGGCGAAGGGTTCTGGACCTTTCACCTCGACACCATCCTGATGGGCTGGATCACCGGCCTGATCGGTCTCGGAGCCTTCTATCTGGTCGCACGCGGCGCCACCGCCGGCGTGCCCGGCCGTGTCCAGGGCTTCATCGAGCTGGTCGTTGAATTCGTCGATGACACCGTCAAGGGCGTGTTCCCCGGTGACCGCAAGTTCCTCGCCCCGTTGGCGCTGACGATCTTCGTCTGGGTGTTCATGATGAACCTGATGGACCTGCTGCCCATCGACTGGGTGGCGACCACCACGGGTGCCGCGGGGCTGCATCACTGGAAGCCGGTGCCGACCACCGACTTGAACACCACCTTCGCAATGTCGCTGACCATCTTCCTGCTGACCATATTCTTCAGCTTCAAGGCCAAGGGTGCCGGCGGCTTCATGCACGAGCTGTTCACCGCGCCCTTCGGCAGCCATCCGCTGCTGTGGCTGCCCAACCTCGCGCTGAACATCATTGAATACCTGTCCAAGCCGGTGTCGCTGGCGATGCGGTTGTTCGGCAACATGTATGCCGGCGAACTGATCTTCATGCTGCTCGGCCTGCTCGGCACGCTGGCCGCCACCAGTTTCGGCGGCGTGGTCGCCGGCACCGCCGCGGGCGTGCTGTACTGGGGCTGGGCGGTCTTTCACATCCTGATCATCCTGCTGCAGGCCTTCATTTTCATGGTGCTGTCGTGCGTCTACATCGCGATGGCGCACGAGCATCACTGATTTCCAACCTCAGCTTTTAAACCCATTTACACCTAGTAAACACTTCGTCCGAAACACCTGAAAGAAAAGAAAGGGAAATTCAAATGGAACAATTCGCCGCCGTCATTCAAGGCTACACCGCGCTTGCCATCGGCATCATCATCGGCCTTGGCGCCATCGGTGCCTGTATCGGCATCGGCATCATGGGCAGCAAATTCCTTGAAGCCGCCGCCCGCCAGCCGGAGCTGATCCCGCAACTGCAGAAATTCATGTTCCTGCTCGCCGGCCTGATCGACGCCGCGTTCCTGATCGGTGTCGGTATCGCCATGTTCTTCGGCTTTGCCAACCCGCTGCTGAGCGTGCTGGCCAAGTAATTTTTCTCCCGACAGGGGCTTAAGCCATGAACATCAACGCCACCCTGCTCGTCCAGGCACTGTCGTTCGCCGCGCTGATCTGGTTCACCGTGCAATTCGTGTGGCCGATGATCACCAGCGCGATGGACGAGCGCACCAAGCGCATCGCCGACGGTCTGGCTGCAGCCGAAGCCGGCCAGCAGTCGCTCGAGCGTTCGGCAAAGCAGGTCGAGGAAGCGATCAACCAGGCGCGCAGCCGTGCCGCAGAGATCGTCAGCCAGGCCGAGAAGCGCGCCAGCCAGATGATCGAGGAAGCCAAGGCTTCGGCGAGGACTGAAGGCGAACGCCTGGTTGCCGGCGCCAAGGCCGAAATCGACCAGGAAGTCGCGCGCGCCAAGGAAACCCTGCGCAGCCAGGTTGCGGCACTCGCAGTCGCTGGCGCCGAGCAGATCCTGAAACGCGAAGTCGACGCCAAGGCTCACGCCGAGCTGATCGCCGCGGTGCAGAAGCAGCTCTGATCACGACATGGCCGAACTCGTCACCATCGCCCGTCCCTACGCCGAAGCCGCGTTCAAGCTCGCCCGCGAGCAGAACACGCTGCCGGCGTGGTCCGACGCACTGGCACTGATCGACACCGTGGTTGCCGATCCGCAGCTTGCCGCGCTGATCGATGCGCCGCAGGTGAGCGCCGCCCAGATCGAGGCACTGATCATCGGCGCCATCGGCAAGCACCTCTCCGGCGAAGCGCGCAACTTCGTGCAGGTGCTGGCACAGAACCGCCGTCTCGGCGTTGCCGCCCAGATCCGTGCTTCCTTCGAAGCACTGCGCCGCGAGTATGAGGGCGCGATGGAGGCCACCTTGATTTCCGCGCTGCCGATGGACGACGCGCAGCTGAAATCACTGGTTGCGTCGCTGGAAAAGAAATACGGCCGCAAGATCACGGCCAAAGTCGAACTCGATCCGCAACTCATCGGCGGCCTGAAAATCATGGTCGGCGACAAAGTCATCGATGCAACGGTGCGCGGCAAGCTGGACGCCATGGCCGCCGCGCTGACCCACTAGGAGCAACACCATGCAACTGAATCCTTCCGAGATCAGTGAACTCATCAAGAGCCGCATCCAGAATCTCGCCGGTTCCACCGAAGCGCGCACCCAGGGCACGGTGATTTCCGTGACCGACGGCATTTGCCGCATCCACGGCCTCGCCGACGTGATGCAGGGCGAGATGCTGGAATTTCCGAAGAACACCTTCGGCCTCGCGCTGAACCTCGAGCGCGATTCCGTCGGCGCGGTGATTCTGGGCGAATACGAGCACATCTCCGAGGGCGACACCGTGAAGACCACGGGCCGCATTCTCGAAGTGCCGGTGGGTCCCGAACTGATCGGCCGCGTTGTCAACTCGCTGGGCCAGCCGATCGACGGCAAAGGCCCGGTCAACGCCAAGATGACGGACGTGATCGAGAAGGTTGCGCCGGGCGTGATCGCGCGCAAATCGGTGTCGCAGCCGGTGCAGACCGGCCTGAAGTCGATCGATTCGATGGTGCCGGTTGGCCGCGGCCAGCGCGAACTGATCATCGGCGACCGCCAGACCGGCAAGACCGCGGTGGCGCTCGACACCATCATCAACCAGAAGGGCAAGGACCTGATCTGCATTTATGTTGCGATCGGCCAGAAAGCCTCCTCGATCAAGAACGTGGTGCGCAAGCTCGAAGAGCACGGCGCGATGGAATACACCATCGTCGTCGCCGCCACCGCCTCCGAATCCGCGGCGATGCAGTTCATCGCGCCCTACTCCGGCTGCACCATGGGCGAATACTTCCGTGACCGCGGCCAGGACGCGCTGATCATTTATGACGATCTGACCAAGCAGGCCTGGGCCTACCGTCAGGTGTCGCTGCTGCTGCGCCGCCCGCCGGGCCGCGAAGCCTACCCCGGTGACGTGTTCTATCTGCACTCGCGTCTGCTCGAACGCGCTGCCCGTGTTAACGAAGAGTATGTCGAAGCCTTCACCAAGGGCGCCGTCAAAGGCAAAACCGGTTCGCTGACGGCACTGCCGGTCATTGAAACCCAGGCCGGTGACGTGACGGCGTTCGTGCCGACCAACGTGATTTCGATTACCGACGGCCAGATCTTCCTCGAGACCGACCTGTTCAACGCCGGCATCCGTCCCGCGATCAACGCAGGCATTTCGGTGTCGCGCGTCGGCGGCGCCGCACAGACCAAGATCATCAAGAAGCTCGGCGGTGGCGTGCGTCTCGCGCTGGCGCAGTACCGCGAACTCGCGGCCTTCGCCCAGTTCGCTTCCGACCTCGACGAAGCCACCCGCAAGCAGCTCGAGCGTGGCCGCCTGGTCACCGAACTGATGAAGCAGCCGCAGTACGAGCCGCTGCAGGTCTGGGAAATGGCGCTGACGCTGTTTGCCGTCAACGGCGGCCACCTCGACGATGTCGAAGTGAAAAAAGCGCTGGCCGCGGAACGCTCGCTGCGCGAATACGTGAAGTCCAAGTATGGCGATCTGGTGAAACGCATCGAAGACACCAAGGATCTGTCGAAGGACGACGAAGAGAAGCTGACCGCCGCGATCAAGGATTGGAAGCAGAACGGCTCTTACTAAGCTGTAGTGAGCGCTGACATTCAAGACCGCCCAGTAAAATAATCGTTTAAAAACAGACAGTTACGACATGCCCGGTTCGAAGGAAATCCGCACCAAGATCAAGAGCGTGCAAAACACGCGCAAGATCACCAAGGCCATGGAAATGGTGGCGGCCTCGAAAATGCGCCGCGCGCAGGAGCGCATGCGCACTGCCCGCCCGTACAGCGAGAAGATCCGCAACGTCGCGGCGAACATCAGCCACGCCAATCCCGAGTACCGCCACCCTTTCCTGGTGGACCGCGACTCGGTGAAACGTGTCGGCATCATCGTCGTCACCACCGACAAGGGCCTTTGCGGCGGCCTCAACACCAACGCGCTGCGCCTCGCGCTGAACAAGGTCAAGGAACTCGAAGCGCAGGGCGAGGAAATCGAAGTCTGCGCGATCGGCAACAAGGGCCTCGGCTTCATGCAGCGGCTCGGCGCCAAGGTGGTGTCGCAGGTCATCGCGCTTGGCGACAAGCCGAACATGGACAAGCTGATCGGCGCGGTGAAGGTGATGCTCGACGGCTACACCCAGGACCGATTTGACCGCCTGCTGATCGTCTACACCAAGTTCGTCAACACCATGAAACAGGAAGCGGTGGTTGAACAGCTGCTGCCGCTGTCGGGTGATGCGCTGGGTGCTCCGGAGAGTTCCTGGGACTACATCTACGAACCCGATGCGCAGGTGGTGCTTGACCAGCTGCTGACCCGCTACATCGAAGCACTGATTTACCAGGCGGTGTCCGAGAACATGGCCTCCGAGCAGTCGGCACGGATGGTGGCGATGAAGGCGGCCTCGGACAATGCCGCCAACGTGATCGACGAATTGACGCTGATTTACAACAAGTCCCGCCAGGCCTCCATTACCAAGGAGCTGTCGGAGATCGTGGGCGGCGCTGCAGCCGTCTGATCGTATAAAGAATTTTTTATCCAGGAATTGACCATGAGCCAGGGAAAAATCGTTCAGTGTATCGGCGCGGTGATCGACGTCGAATTCGCGCGCGACCAGATGCCGCGGGTGTATGACGCGCTGAAAATGGATGGCAGCGAGCTGACGCTGGAAGTGCAGCAGCAGCTCGGCGACGGCATCGTGCGCACCATCGCGCTGGGTTCCTCCGACGGCCTGCGCCGCGGCATGATGGTGTCGAACTCCGGCGCGCCGATTTCGGTGCCCGTCGGCCCGGCGACGCTGGGACGCATCATGGATGTGCTCGGCCGCCCGATCGACGAAGTCGGCCCGATCAAGGCCGAAAAGACGATGTCGATCCACCGCAAGGCGCCCAGCTTCGAAGAGCTGTCGCCCTCGCAGGATCTGCTGGAAACCGGCATCAAGGTGATTGACCTGGTCTGTCCCTTCGCCAAGGGCGGCAAGGTCGGCCTGTTCGGCGGCGCCGGCGTCGGCAAGACCGTGAACATGATGGAACTGATCAACAACATCGCGACCAAGCACTCGGGCCTGTCGGTGTTCGCCGGTGTCGGCGAGCGCACCCGCGAGGGCAACGACTTCTATCACGAGATGATGGAAGCCGGCGTGGTCAAGAAGGAAGACCTGACCCAGTCGAAGGTGGCGATGGTCTACGGCCAGATGAACGAGCCGCCGGGCAACCGCCTCCGCGTGGCGCTCACCGGCCTGACCATGGCCGAAGCCTTCCGCGACGAAGGCCGTGACGTGCTGTTCTTCGTCGACAACATCTACCGCTACACGCTGGCCGGTACCGAAGTCTCGGCGCTGCTCGGCCGGATGCCGTCGGCGGTGGGCTACCAGCCGACGCTGGCCGAGGAAATGGGCCGCCTGCAGGAGCGCATCACCTCGACCAAGACCGGCTCGATCACCTCGATCCAGGCGGTATACGTGCCGGCGGACGACCTGACCGATCCCTCGCCCGCAACCACCTTCGGCCACCTCGATTCGACCGTCGTGCTGTCGCGCGACATCGCTTCGCTGGGTATCTATCCCGCAGTGGATCCGCTGGATTCGACCTCGCGCCAGCTCGATCCGCATGTCGTCGGCGAAGAGCACTACAGCGTCGCCCGCCAGGTGCAGGCCACGCTGCAGCGCTACAAGGAACTGCGCGACATCATCGCGATTCTGGGCATGGACGAACTGTCGCCGGAAGACAAGCTGGCGGTGTCCCGTGCGCGGAAAATCCAGCGCTTCCTGTCGCAGCCGTTCACCGTGGCGGAAGTGTTCACCGGTTCGCCCGGCAAGTATGTGTCGCTGAAGGACACCATCAAGGGCTTCAAGATGATCGTCAACGGCGAGTGCGATGCACTGCCGGAACAGGCCTTTTACATGGTCGGCGCGATCGAAGAAGCCTTCGAAAAAGCCAAGACCCTTCAGTAAACGGCAAACCGCCCAAGGAAACCGTCCATGGCTGAAGCCGCACACACCCTGCACGTCGACGTCGTCAGCGCCGAGGAACAGATTTACTCCGGCGAGGCGGAATTCGTCGTGCTGCCCGGCGAAACCGGCGAGCTCGGCATCTATCCGCGCCACACACCGCTGATCACCCGCATCAAGCCCGGTGAAGTACGCATCAAGCCGGCTGGCGGCGGTGCCGAAGAGTTCATCTTCGTCGCTGGTGGTGTGCTCGAAGTGCAGCCCAAGGTTGTCACCGTGCTCGCCGACACCGCAATCCGCGGTGCCGACCTCGATGAGGCCAAAGCAGTTGAAGCGCTGAAACAGGCCGAGGAAGCGCGCAAAAACGCCCAGGGCAAGCAGGAAGTCGCCACCGTCGAAGCCGAACTGGCAATGCTGGCGGCCCAGCTTGCCGCGGTGCGCAAACTGCGCGGCAAGCGCTGAGTCTGCAACCCTCGATTCCAGCAAGGGCAGCCTCGGCTGCCCTTTTTTGTTATTACCGGCGGCGGCAGTTGCCGCGAACCTTCATGCGATAATTTCACGATGCGCTTCCAGGTTGTCATTCTTGCCGCAGGCAAGGGCAAGCGGATGAATTCCGATCTGCCCAAGGTCCTGCATCCGCTGGCCGGCCGCCCCCTGTTGGCCCATGTCATCGCCACTGCGCGCGCGCTGGCACCGGAACAGATCTGCGTGGTCCACGGCCATGGCGGCGAACAGGTACGCGCAGCCGTGGCCGGCGCCGACCTGCGTTTTGCGCTGCAGGAACCCCAGCTCGGCACCGGACATGCTGTGCAGCAGGCCCTGCCCCAGCTCGGTGATGCCGCGCAAACGCTGGTGTTGTATGGCGATGTGCCGCTAGTGCGTGCCGAGACCCTGCGCGGACTGCTGGAAGCTGCCGGCAAGGGTGTCGCCATCCTGACCGCAGAGCTGGTGGATCCCAGCGGTTATGGCCGCATCCTGCGCAACCGGCAAAAGAAAGTCATCGGCATCGTCGAGCAGAAGGATGCGACGGCCACCCAGCTGAAAATCCGTGAAATCAACACCGGCATCATGGTGCTGCCCACAGCGAAGCTGAAGCAGTGGCTGCCGAAGCTGCGCAACAAGAACGCGCAAAAAGAGTATTACCTGACCGACCTGGTTGCACTGGCGGTGAAGGATCGGGTTGCGGTCACCGGCGTCAAGGCTGCCGATGCCGGAGAGACCGAGGGTGTGAACAGCCGGGTACAGCTGGCCCAGCTCGAGCGCATGTTCCAGTCCCGGGAAGCGCTGCGCCTGCTCGAGGCCGGTGTCACACTGGATGACCCGGCGCGGATCGACATCCGCGGTGAACTGACTTGCGGCCGTGACGTGCGTATTGATGTCGGCTGTGTATTTGAAGGCCGGGTCAGCCTGGCGGACGGCGTGTCCGTGGGCGCCAACTGCGTGCTGAAAGATATCGCCATCGGTGCCGGTACCCGCATCGAACCCTTCTGCCATCTCGACAGTGCCACCATTGGCGCCGGCGCACGTATCGGTCCCTATGCCCGCATCCGTCCCGGCACCGAGCTGGCGGACGAGGTGCACATCGGCAATTTCGTCGAGGTCAAGGCGAGCACACTGGGCCACGGCTCCAAGGCCAACCACCTCGCTTATGTCGGTGACTCGACTGTTGGCCGAGACGTCAATATCGGCGCCGGCACCATCACCTGCAATTACGACGGTGCGAACAAGCACCGCACCGTGATCGAGGATAACGTGCATATCGGTTCCGACGTGCAGCTGGTGGCACCGGTGCGTGTGGCACGCGGCACCACCGTTGGTGCCGGCACAACGGTGTGGCAGGACACCGCGCCGGATGGCCTGGTGATCAATCCCAAGCGCCAGGAACAACGCGGTGATTGGCAACGGCCGCGCAAGGCGCCGAAAAAACAATGAACGGGAGTCTCTGATCCATGTGCGGCATTGTCGGTGCCATCGCCGGGCGCGATATTGTCCCGATCCTGATCGAAGGCCTGAAGCGGCTCGAGTACCGCGGCTATGACTCTGCGGGCATTGCCGTCAACGACGGCACGCTGAAGCGCATCCGCAGCACCGGCCGCGTTGCCGAACTTGAACGTATGGCGCAGACCGCCAAGGTCGGCGGGCCGCTGGGCATCGCACACACGCGCTGGGCCACCCATGGCGTGCCTTCCGAAAAGAATGCCCACCCGCATGTCTCGGGTGGCATCTCGGTGGTGCACAACGGCATCATTGAAAACCACGAGGCGATGCGTGAGCGGTTGCGTGCCGCCGGTTATGTCTTTGTGTCGGACACCGACACCGAAGTCATTGCACATCTGGTGCATCACAATCTGAAGAGTAGCAAGGACCTGTTTGAAGCCGTGCAGCGCAGCCTGCACGAACTGGTTGGTGCATATGCCATTGCCGTCATCGACGAAACCGAACCCGACTGCCTGATTGTTGCGCGCATGGGTGCGCCGCTGCTGCTCGGCCTCGGTGATGGTGAAAATTTCGCCGCCTCCGATGCATCGGCACTGGTGCAGGTGACCCAGCGCATCATCTATCTCGAGGAAGGCGACTGCGCCGAACTGCGCCGCGATCAGATCCGCATCGTCGATGCCGGCGGCCGCGCCGCGATCCGCCCCGAGCAGCGTTCGCAGCTCACGGCCGAAGCGGTGGAGCTGGGTCCGTACAAGCACTATATGCAGAAGGAAATCTTCGAGCAGCCGATGGCGGTCGCCAACACGCTGGAGATGGTGACCAATGCCAGTGCCATTTCGCCCCAGCTGTTCGGTGCAGGCGCGGATAAAATATTCAATAAAATCAATGGGTTGGTGATACTTGCCTGCGGTACCAGTTATCACGCGGCGATGGTTGCTCGCTACTGGGTGGAGTCCATTGCCGGCCTGCCCTGCGCGGTCGAGATCGCCAGCGAATACCGCTATCGCGAGCCGTATAACGATCCTGATGCGCTGGTGGTCACCATCTCGCAATCCGGTGAAACCGCGGACACGCTGGCGGCGCTGCAGTACGCCAAGGCGCGCGGCCATCGCTACAGCCTGTCGATCTGCAATGTGCCGGAGTCAGCGCTGGTGCGTGCTTCCGACCTGCGTTTCCTGACCCGCGCCGGCCCCGAGATCGGCGTGGCCTCGACCAAGGCCTTCACCACCCAGCTCGCCGCGCTGGTGCTGCTGACCATGGCGCTGGCCAAGCAGCGCGGCCGCCTTGATGCTGCCCGGGAGCGCGAGCTGCTTGCGGCACTGCGCCACCTGCCGGCAGCGCTGACCCATGTGCTGCAGGTCGAACCGGCAATCGCGGAATGGGCGCAACGTTTTGCGCAGAAGGAACACATGCTGTTCCTCGGCCGTGGCATTCACTATCCGATTGCGATGGAAGGTGCACTGAAACTGAAGGAAATCACCTACATCCACGCCGAGGCCTATGCCGCGGGTGAACTCAAGCATGGCCCGCTGGCCCTGGTTGACCGCAACATGCCGGTGGTGGCCGTGGCGCCTAAGGATGCGCTACTGGAGAAGCTCAAATCCAATCTGCAGGAAGTGAAAGCACGTGGTGGCGAGCTGTATGTATTGGCCGATCAGGATACGAAGATCGATTCCGGCGATGGCGTACACGTGATCCATCTCGCCGACCACGCCGGACTGCTGTCACCGATCCTGCATACCGTGCCGCTGCAGCTGCTGGCTTATCACACGGCGCTCCACCGCGGCACCGACGTCGACAAGCCGCGCAACCTCGCGAAGTCGGTGACGGTGGAATAAAAGCGGTCGAATAAAGGCAGGTAAGTAAAAAACTAGTGCCCGCGCCGCGGCTTGCGACCCGATTTGGCCGCCAGCGGATCGTAGATCCAGCGCGGCAGCACATGCATCAGCCGCGCCACCACCGCCATCTGCCAGGGAATCACCGCATAGGGTTTGCGCCGTGCGATGATCGCTGCAATTTTTGAGGCCGCAGTGTCGGCACTCATGATGAAGGGCATGCGGTAAGGATTTTTCGACGTCATCGCGGTGACGATATAACCGGGGCAGATGGTGATCACGCTGACGCCGCTGCCGCGCAATTCCACGCGCAGGCTTTCCAGGTAACTGATTACCGCAGCCTTGGATGCTGAATAGGCCCCGGAGCCGGGCAGACCGCGATAGCCGGCGACGCTGGCAATGCCGACCAGCACGCCGTGGCCACGCGCACGCATCGCCGCAACATAAGGCTGGAAGGTGTTCATCATGCCGATGACATTGATCTCGAACACGTCGCGGAAAGCCTGTTCGTCCTCGGCGGCTTCGGTCAGTGTGCCGATGCTGACACCGGCATTGGCAATGACGATGTCGGGCACGCCTTGTGCCGCAGAGAGAGCCTCGGCTGCGGCGCGCATCGTCGCCGAGTCGCGGACATCGGCGGATTGCAGCCGGTATTGCGCCGGGTGTTCGGCGGCAAGCGCCTGCAGTTCGTTGGCACGCCTGGCAATCAGGCCGACTGCGGCACCGTCAGCGGCATAGCGGCGGGCAATCGCCGCGCCAAGGCCGCCTGAAGCCCCGGTGATGACGATGGTCTGGCGCTGCCCGATGTCCATGAATGAGGGTTAACAGACCCTGACTCAGCGGATCGCCCGCACCCGGATGACCAGGCCATTGACGATCGGAATCAGGCCGTCGAGGGTCTCGGCCATGTTGCCCGAGGTCAGGTAACGGCCATCGACAACCAGCGTCGGTGTGCCGGTGACATCGTAGGCGCGGGTAAGCCTTGAAGCTTCCGCCACCTTGCGCATGACTTCGGGCGAGTGATAGGCCGCATCCCAGCGTTCGCGCGCAATGCCATGACGGACCGCCCAGTCCGACATTACTTCAGGGCGGCTCATGAACAGCTCCTCGACGTGATAGCCGTGATAGACCTGCTGGTGCAGGCGCTCGGCTTCGCCCAGTGCTTCGAGGGTGTAGTAGATGCGCGCATGCGGCGCCCAGTTATCGCGCAGGACTGCCGGAATGCGGCGCACCACGACATCGGCGGGTTTGTTGCGGATCCAGCGCTCCAGCGCCGGTTGCAGGCGGTTGCAGTACGGACAGCCGTACCAGAAAAAGTCGATGACTTCGATCGGGCCCTTGGGATCGGTCGGCTGCGGTGAGATCACCCGGTAGTCGACATCGGCGCGTACCACATAGGGTGCGGGTTGCTGTGCCGACGCGAAGCCTGCGCCGAGCAGCACGGCCAGCGCCAGCGCGCGGCCGAACAGCAGCGCCAGCGCCCGGGCCATGGCTTACTTGCCTTTGCTCTTGCGCGCTTCGGCGATCAGCGCGTCGACCACCTGGAAAAAGCGATCGTAGTCGATGACCCGGTCGCCCTTGAGCACCATCGACGGCGCAGTGACATATTTGCCGTCAATCACCAGCGCCGGGGTGCCCGGGATGTCGAACTTGCGGGTGAGGTCGATGGAGCGCTGCAGGCGGCCGTTGATGCCGAAGGAGTTGTAGGTGTCGGTGAATTTCTTGCGATCCGCACCCTTGGCCACGGCCCAGTTGATGATCGCATCGGCATCGCGCAGGCTGGCCTTCTGCTTGTGGATGGCGTTGAACAGTTCCTGGTGCAGCTTGTCGGTGAGGCCCATCGCTTCAATGGTGTAGTAGGCGCGGGTCAGCGGTACCCAGGAATCCTGGAATACAGCGGGCACATGCTTGAACTCGACATCGGCCGGCTTGCGCTTCAGCCAGCCTTCAAGGAAGGGCTGCAGGTTGGCACAGTGCGGGCAGCCGTACCAGAAAAACTCCATGACCTCGACCTTGTTGCCGCTGTCGGTGGGCTGGGGTGGCTTGACCAGCAGGTATTCCTTGCCGGCGGTGATCTGGGCCTGGGCGGGAAGGGTGAATCCCAGGGCGAGGCTTGCAGCCAGCAGCAGCTGGCCGATGACAGCGGTGAAACGCATGGAATTTCTCCGAACGGGTTATTTGTCGGCCTTAATTGTCAGCCTCATTTGTCAGCATCTCGAACCTTGATCAGCGTGGTGTCGATGCCGTTGTTCTTCAGAGTGTCGCGGGCCTTGTTCAGTTCCTCGACACTGGCATAAGGTCCGAGGCGGACACGATGCCAGACGCCACGCTCGGGCAGTGTCGTGGTCTGGATCGACGCCTGTATTCCGATCAAAGCCAGCTTGGCCTTCAGGTTGTCGGCATCCGGGGCATTCTGAAAGGCACCGGCCTGCAGGAAGAACGACTCCTTGGCCGCGGCTGCGCCACCCTTGGCGTCGCGCAACTGCTGGTCGGTTGCCGGTTCTTCGACCCCGGGCAGGATCTTGTAGAAATCGAAGCGCGGTTTGGCGTCGGCGGCTTTTTCGCCGCCTTTGTCACCCTTCTCGGCAGCCTTGCTGTCAACCGCCTTGCCGGCTACCGGCTTTTCCTTTTGCTGGAAGGGGCTGGGTGCCTTGTAGATGTACCAGGCCACACCGAGCGCGATACCCAGACCGAGCACCAGGCCGATCAGGATGCCGATGAACATCGAGCCGCTGCCGCGTGCAGCGGGTTTGCGATCGTGGTTTTTGTAGTCCCTGCTCACGGCGGCCATCTTACATTTTTTCCGGTGCGCCCACACCCAGCAGGGCGAGGCCGTTCTTCAGCACCTGGCTAACCGCCAGTGCCAGCGCCAGTCGCGCCTTGGTCAGTGTCGCATCCTCGAGCAGGAAACGCTCGGCGTTGTAATAGCTGTGAAATTCACCGGCGAATTCCTTCAGGAAAAACGCGATGTTGTGCGGCGCCAGATCGCGTGCCGCGCCTTCGACCACTTCCGGATATTCCGTGAGCCGCCTGAGCAGCGCCGTCTCATGCGCCGACTGCAGTCCCGAAGTGTCGGCATCACGCAGCGTCGCTGCGTCACCGCCCCACTGCGCGAGCACGCTGCACACCCGGGCATGGGCGTACTGGATGTAGTACACCGGATTGTCGTTGCTCTGCGACTTGGCGAGGTCGAGGTCGAAGTCGAAATGCTGGTCGCTTTTGCGCAGCACGTAGAAAAACCGCGCGGCATCGACGCCGACGTCGCCGTAGAGTTCCTCCAGCGTTACGTAATTGCCGCTGCGTTTGCCCATGCGCACCGGCTCGCCGCCGCGGAACAGCGCAACAAGCTGGATCAGCGCCACGGTCAGCTTGGCCGCGTCGCCGCCGAGCGCGGTGATGGCGGCCTTGACCCGCGGAATATAGCCGTGGTGGTCGGCACCCCAGACGTCGATGATCTGCTCGAAGCCGCGGGCGAGTTTGTCGGCGTGGTAGGCAATGTCGGAGGCGAAATAGGTGTAGAGGCCGTTGTCGCGGCGGACCACACGATCCTTGTCATCGCCGAAATCGGTGCTGCGGAACCAGGTGGCGCCATCCTTCTGGTAGAGATGTCCCGCGGTTTGCAGCTGTTCCAGCGTCGCCGCGATCTTGCCTTCGGCATACAGCGACTGCTCGGAATACCAGCGGTCGAAATTGACGCCAAAACGTTCCAGCACGTCGCGGCACTCGGCAAGCTGGCGTTCGAGCACGCGGGCAAAAGCCTCTGCAAAAGCGCCGCCAAGCAGCGCCTTCATGTTGGCGATCAGCACGTCCATGCGCGCCTCATGCAGTGCATCGAGTTCTTCGGTGCTTTCGTTGCCGCGCAGCGGTGGCAGGTTTTGCTCGACGGCCTCGACATTGCGCTCCAGCGCGGCGCCCTGCACGGCACGCAGCTCGGCGGCACGCTGGCGCACATATTCGCCCTGGTAACCGTTGGGCGGGAAGCTGACGGCGATGCCTGCGGCTTCGAGATAACGCATCCACACCGAGACCAGCAGGATGTCCATCTGCCGGCCGGCATCGTTGACGTAGAACTCGCGCTGCACGTCGTAACCGGCGGCGGCGAGAATGGCCGCGAGGCTGGCGCCGTAGGCCGCGCCGCGGCCGTGGCCGACATGCAGCGGTCCGGTGGGATTGGCGGAAACAAATTCAACCTGGATACGGCGACCGGCGCCCAGCTTGCCGTGGCCGTAGGCATCACCCGCAGCGAGTACACGCGATACCACGCGCTGCTTGTAGCTTTGCGTCAGGAAAAAGTTGATGAAGCCGGCGCCGGCGATCTCGGCTTTTTCGAGATCCGGTGAGGCCGGAAGCGCGGCGATGATCTGCTGGGCGATCGCGCGCGGATTGCTGCGCAGCTGCTTCGCCAGCTGCATCGCGATGTTGCAGGCGAAATCGCCATGCTGGGCCTGCTTCGGACGTTCGAGCTGGATGGCGGTGGTGCTGCCGGCGGGAACGATGCCGGCAAGCGCTTGTTCAATCAGGCCAACGAGCAGGGTGCGGGCGTCGGCGGGCGCGGTGGTCATGTCAGATTCTTGTAGAGGGCAGGCCATGCTGCCGGGATGTTGCGCCGGGCGTCATTGTCGCAGCGGCAGGGGCGCGCAGTTTAACATGGCAAGCTGCTGTTTTTAATCAGAAATCCAGCGGATCTACATCCAGTGACCAGCGCGCCCGGGTGCTGCTGGCGGCAAGTACCTGCTGCCAGTGGCCGAGGAATTCGCGCAGCCTTGCGCGTGACACGCATTGCACCAGCAGTTGTGCGCGCTCACGGCCGGCGCGGCGCATCATGCCTGCCGGCACCGGATCGTAGAGCGTGATGCCGTCGGCGTGGGGCGCGGCCGCGCGTGCCGCAGCAGCCAGAAAGTCGAGCGCGGTATCGATTTTGGCGGCTTCAGCGCGCAACAGTGCCTGATGCATATAGGGTGGAAATCCGGCGCTGCGCCGTTCATCAAGCTGGGTCTGCGCATAGGCGGCGAAATCTTGGGCCTGCAGTGCCTGGTACAGCGGGTGGTCCGGAAACTGGGTCTGCACCAGCACCTGGCCGCGTGTTGCGCCGCGTCCGGCACGGCCGGCAACCTGGGTGAGCAGGGCATACAGCCGTTCGGCGGCACGGAAGTCGCTGCTGTAAAGCATGCTGTCGGCGTTGAGGATGCCGACCAGGTTCAGGTGCGGAAAATCGTGGCCCTTGGCGAGGATCTGGGTACCGACCAGGATGTCGACGTCGCGCTCCTGGATGCGGTCGCGCATTTCCGGCCAGGCCTGCTTCGCGCGTGTCGAATCACGGTCAATGCGCAGGATGCGTGCCTTCGGAAAATGCTGCGCCAGCGCGGCTTCGACCCGCTGTGTGCCCTGCCCCAACGGTGCAAGGTCAGCATCGCCGCAGTCCGGGCAGGACAGCGGCACTGCGCGGTCATGTCCGCAGTGATGGCAGCGCAGCCGGCGTTCACGCAGGTGCAGCACCAGGCGTGCCGAACAACGCGGGCAATCCGACAGCCAGCCGCAACTGCCGCAGGTCAGCACCGGCGCGTAACCGCGGCGGTTGATGAACACCAGGCTTTGTTCGCCGGCGGCCAGCCGTTGGCCTAGCGAAGCCAGCAGTGGTGCTGAAAGTCCGTCCACGGATTTCTGCTGGCGCAGGTCGATATAGTCGATGCGCGGCGGCGCGGCGTTGATGCGGCTGCGCAGTTCAAGCAGGCGGTAACGACCTTCGGTGGCGTTGCGCCAGCTTTCCAGCGAGGGTGTTGCCGAGCCGAGCAGCACCGGAATCCTGCGCTGGCTGGCACGGACCACCGCGAGGTCGCGCGCCGAATAACGGAAACCCTCGCCCTGCTTGAAGGAGCTGTCGTGTTCCTCATCCACCACAATAAGTCCCAGCTGCGGCAGGGGCACAAATACCGAGAGCCGGGTGCCGAGCACAATGCGCGCACGGCCCTCGCGTGCGGCCTGCCAGCGTTGTGCGCGTTCACCTTCGGCGAGATTGCTGTGCAGCGTGGCCAGTTCGATCCCGGGAAAACGTGCGCGCACCAGCGTTTCGAGTTGCGGCGTCAGCGCGATTTCCGGCACCAGCAGCAGCACCTGCATGCCCTGCTCCAGCGCTGCCCTGGCTGCGTGCAGATAAACCTCGGTCTTGCCACTGCCGGTGAGGCCGCGCAGCAGCAGGGGCTGGAAGCGGCCGAAAGCGGCGACGGTTTCGGCGACGGCCGCCGATTGTTCGGCATTCAGCGCGGGTGCCGCATCGACGTTGAGGGCATCCACATGGACTGTGGTGGCGTCAGCCGCTGCGCCGGGGTTGGTTATTTCGCAGGCGATGACCCAACCGGCCTCGCTGAAAGTGCGCAGCGCCTTGCGCAGGGCCGGTGTCGCCGCAGCTTCTGCATGGGTCAGCGTGCCTGAAGCCCGCAGCAGTTCGAGCAGGCGCTGCTGCGCGCGGGCGCGCGGAGGCAGCTGTTCGGCATTGACCGTCCGGCCACTGAGGCTCAGTGTCCAGCCCTGCGGCAGCGAATCGCGCTTGAGCACGCGGCGCAGTGCCGCAGGCAGCGCGGTCATCACTACTGCGCCCAGTGGATAGGCGTAGTACTCGGCGGCGAAGTGCAGCAGGCGCAGTGTGTCGTGGTCGAGCAGGGCTTCGCGGTCAAGCACGCGTTGCGCCAGTTTTAGTTTGTGTTCGGCGACATCACTCTGTTGCGGTTTTTCGACAATCACGCCGATCATCCGCCGACGCCCGAAAGGCACCAACACACGTGCGCCCACCACGGCCGCCTCATCGCTGCAGCGGTAATCAAAGAGTTGCGGCAGGGGAACGTCGAGGGCGACGCGGATCAGCGGGCTCATGCGGTCAGGCGCTGTTGAGCCACAGTTAGCGACGAAACCTGCGTGGTTTTCTCGAAACAGCCGCCAAGTGGTTTAGCCAGCATGGTTTTTTGCGGATCAGGCCTGTGGAAAACATTGTTGATGAATGGCGCAATCGTCATCAGCGGCTGGGGATTGGGCCCGTTTTCCAATCAGTTTCAATGCCGGATATAAAAATAATCGTTTTAAAACAATGGGTTATACATTTATGCCGGCGGTATCCTGGCATGCGCCTGGTGATCGCCGCTAAACCCTTGCTGTGTATAAGATTTTTGCAGAAGCCGCAGCGCCGAGCCGGCTATCCAGCTGCTAATGATAGCGGCGACTGTGGCTGTGTACGGCTTCGACCAGCGCTGCAACATGCTCGGGGGGTGTGAATTGTGAAACGCCGTGGCCGAGGTTGAATACATGTCCGCTGCCCTTGCCGTAGGCGTCGAGCACACGGCCGACCTGTTGGGCAATCGCGGCCGGCGGGCTGAACAACACCATCGGATCGAGATTGCCCTGCAGCGCGACTTTGTCGCCAACGCGGCGACGGGCTTCACCGATGTCCACGGTCCAGTCGAGGCCGACGGCATTGCTGCCGATCGCGGCAATATCTTCCAGCCACAGGCCGCCACCCTTGGTAAACACGATGCTGGGTATGGTCTGGCCCTTCCACTCGCGATGCAGGCCGGCGATGACACGCTGCATATAGGCCAGAGAGAATTCACGATAGGCCGCCGCCGGTAGTGAGCCGCCCCAGGTGTCAAACACCATCACTGCCTGCGCGCCGGCTTCGATCTGCGCATTGAGATAGGCGATCACCGCCTGCGCATTGATGTCGAGGATGTGGTGCAACAGTTCGGGCCGTGCATATAGCAGGGTCTTGATGTTGCGGAAATCGTCACTGCCGCCGCCCTCGACCATATAGCAGGCCAGTGTGTACGGGCTGCCCGAAAAGCCGATCAGCGGTACCTTGCCGTTGAGTGCGCCGCGAATCTGCTTCACGGCGTCAATTACATAACCCAGCGATTCACGCGGCTCGGGCACCCGCAGCGCACGGATCGCGGTCTCGTCGCGCAGCGGCCGTTCGAATTTCGGGCCCTCGCCTTCCACGAAATACAGGCCGAGGCCCATCGCGTCGGGCACGGTCAGGATGTCGGAAAACAGGATTGCAGCATCCAGCGGAAACCGCGCCAGGGGCTGCAGCGTGACTTCGGTGGCGTAATCGGGATTTTTGGCGAGGCCGAGGAAACTGCCGGCACGTTTGCGCGTGGCGTTGTATTCAGGCAGGTAGCGCCCCGCCTGGCGCATGATCCAGACGGGGGTGTACGGCACCGGCTGGCGCAGCAGTGCGCGCAGGAAGGTGTCGTTCTGCAGCGCTGACATCAGCGCGGCAGCTCGCTCGATCCCGTCAGGAATTCATCGACCGCGCGGGCGCACTGGCGGCCTTCGCGGATCGCCCACACCACCAGCGACTGGCCGCGGCGCATGTCGCCGGCAGCGAAGACCTTGGCCACCGAAGTCCTGTAGTTTTCGGTGTCGGCCTTGACGTTGCCGCGGCTGTCTTTTTCGACGCCGGCCTGCTCGAGCAGACCGGTCGGCACCGGGCCGACAAAACCCATCGCCAGAAGCACCAGGTCGGCCTTCAGCGTGAATTCCGAGCCCGGCACTTCCTGCATCTTGCCGTCCTTCCACTCGACGCGTGCGGCGACGAGTTTTTCGACTTTGCCGTTCTTGCCTTCGAAGCGCTTGGTCGCCACCGACCAGTCGCGCTGGCAGCCTTCTTCGTGCGAGCTCGAGGTGCGCAGCTTGACCGGCCAATAAGGCCAGACCATCGGTTTGTTTTCCTTTTCCGGGGGCTGCGGCAGCAGTTCGAACTGGGTGACCGAGGCCGCGCCGTGGCGGTTGGAGGTGCCGACGCAGTCGGAACCGGTATCACCGCCACCGATGACGATGACATGTTTGCCGGTGGCCTTGAGCTGGCCGTCGATCTTGTCGCCAGCGACCACCTTGTTCTGCTGCGGCAGGAAATCCATCGCGAAATGCACACCCGCGAGTTCGCGGCCGGGCACCGGCAGGTCGCGCGGCTGTTCGGCGCCGCCGGACATCACCACGGCATCGAATTCATCGACGATTTTTTTCATCGCGATGTCCTTGCCGACATGCTGGCCGGTGCGGAACTCCACGCCTTCGGCGCGCATCTGCTCGGTGCGGCGGTCAATCAGGTGCTTTTCCATCTTGAAGTCGGGGATGCCATAACGCAGCAGGCCGCCGACACGGTCGGCCTTCTCGAACACCACGACGTCATGGCCGGCACGCGCCAGTTGCTGAGCGCAGGCGAGGCCCGCGGGGCCGGAGCCGATCACCGCAACACGCTTGCCGGTTTTTGCCGCGGCCGGCTGCGGTTTCACCCAGCCCGATTCCCAGGCCTTGTCGATGATCGCGTGTTCGATCGACTTGATGCCGACCGGATCATTGTTGATGTTCAGCGTGCATGCAGCTTCGCAGGGCGCCGGGCAGACGCGGCCGGTGAATTCCGGGAAGTTGTTGGTCGAGTGCAGCGTATCGATGGCACGCTGCCAGTCCTGGCGAAAAACCAGATCGTTCCAGTCCGGGATGATGTTGTTGATCGGGCAGCCGCTCATGCAGAACGGCGTGCCGCAGTCCATGCAGCGCGCGCCCTGGGTGCCCGCATCCTGGTCGCTCAGGTGGCCGACGAATTCGCGCCAGTGCTTGAGCCGTTCCTGCGGTTTTTCAGCAGCCTCATGCAGCCGCGTGTATTCCATGAATCCGGTGACTTTGCCCATCGTCTTGCGTTCCTGTCAGTCTCGAACCATCGGTATGTTCAAACAGCGTGGTTTACGCCGCGATCTTCTTGCCCTTTGCCGCAAGCTCACCCAGCGCACGGCGGTATTCGTTGGGGAATACCTTGACGAATTTGCCGCGTGCGGTGGCCCAGTTGGCAACAATCTGCTGGGCACGGGTGCTGCCGGTGAGACGCGCGTGGTTTTCAAGCAGGCGCTTCGCGATCACTTCGTCGGCCTCGCCCATGTGCCAGATGTCGCGCGACACCTTGGCGTCCTGCTCGGACTCGGTCAGCAGCGGTTCGAGCTGGACCATCGAGGTGTTGCAGTAGGACTTGAAGCTGCCGTCCTCATCGTAGACATAAGCAATGCCGCCGGACATGCCGGCCGCGAAGTTGCGGCCGGTCTGGCCGAGCACGACCACGGTGCCGCCGGTCATGTATTCGCAGCCATGGTCGCCGGTGCCTTCAACCACGGTGTGGGCACCGGAGTTGCGCACGGCAAAACGCTCGCCGGCAACGCCGCGGAAGTAGGCTTCACCGGCAACGGCACCGTAGAGCACGGCATTGCCGGTGATGATGTTCTGCCCCGCGTCACCACGGAATTTCGGCGAAGGCTGGACCGTGATGCGCCCGCCCGACAGGCCCTTGCCGGCGTAGTCGTTGGTATCGCCGATCAGGTTGATGGTGATGCCGCGTGAAAGGAAGGCGCCGAGACTCTGCCCGGCGGAACCGGCGAAAGTGACGTGGATCGTGTCCTCGGGCAGTCCGTCATGGCCGTAACGTTTGGCCACCTCGCCGGAAAGCATGGTGCCGACGGTTCGGTTGATGTTGCGGATCGGCATGTCGATGCGGACCTTTTCACCACGCTCCAGCGCCGGCTTCGCGAGCTCGATCAGGCGATGGTCGAGGGCCTTGTCGAGGCCGTGATCCTGGGTCTCGATGTTGCGCCGTGCAACCTCGGGGCCGACCTGCGGCTGGTGGAAAATGCGGCTGAAATCGAGCCCGCGCGCCTTCCAGTGCTCGATGCCCTTGCGGGTGTCGAGCAGGTCGGCACGGCCGATCAGGTCGTTGAATTTGCGGATGCCGAACTGCGCCATCAGCTCGCGGATTTCCTCGGCGACGAAGAAGAAGTAGTTGATGACGTGTTCGGGTTTGCCCGAAAACTTCTTGCGCAGCACCGGGTCCTGGGTGGCGACGCCGACCGGACAGGTGTTGAGGTGGCACTTGCGCATCATGATGCAGCCCTGCACCACCAGCGGCGCGGTGGCAAAGCCGAACTCGTCGGCGCCGAGCAGTGCGCCGATGACCACGTCACGGCCGGTTTTCAGCTGGCCGTCGACCTGCACCGCGATGCGGCTGCGCAGGCGGTTCAGCACCAGCGTCTGCTGGGTTTCGGCAAGGCCGAGTTCCCAGGGTGTGCCGGCATGCTTGATCGACGACCACGGGCTGGCACCGGTGCCGCCGTCGTGGCCGGAGATGGTGACGTGGTCAGCCTTGGCCTTGGCCACACCCGCGGCTACAGTGCCGACGCCGACCTCGGACACCAGCTTGACGCTGATCGATGCCGCGGTGTTGCTGTTTTTCAGGTCGTGGATCAGCTGTGCCAGGTCTTCGATCGAATAGATGTCGTGGTGCGGTGGTGGTGAAATCAGCTCGACACCGGGCGTCGAACAACGCAGCTCGGCGATGTACTCCGACACTTTCTTGCCGGGCAGCTGTCCGCCTTCGCCGGGCTTGGCGCCCTGCGCCATCTTGATCTGGATCTGTTCGGCACTGGCGAGGTATTCCGCGGTGACGCCGAAACGGCCCGAAGCGACCTGCTTGATTTTCGATTTCAGCGAGTCTCCGGCCTTGAGCTCGAAGTCGGTTTCCACGCGGCCCTGGCCGAGGCGCGACATCAGCGTCTCGCCGGCCTTGACCGGGGCGAAACGGCGACGGTCTTCGCCACCCTCGCCGGTGTTTGATTTTCCGCCGATGCGGTTCATCGCGATGGCGAGCGCGGTATGCGCCTCGGTCGAGATGGAGCCCAGCGACATCGCGCCGGTGGAGAAACGCTTGACGATTTCCGCCGCAGGTTCGACTTCCTCGATCGGCACCGGGGTGCAGCGATCGAGGCGGAATTCGAACAGCCCGCGGAAGGTCATGTGGCGCTTCGACTGGTCGTTGATGATCTGCGCGTATTCGCGGTAGGTCGAGGCGCTGTTGGCACGGGTCGCATGCTGCAGTTTGGCGATCGCGTCCGGCGTCCACATGTGTTCCTCGCCGCGCACGCGCCAGGCGTATTCGCCGCCGGTGTCGAGTGCACCGGCGAGCACGGGGTCGTTGCCGAAGGCGCTGCGGTGGGTACGAATCGCCTCTTCGGCAACTTCAAACACGCCGATGCCGCCGACGTTGGACGCAGTTCCGGCGAAATACTTGTCGATCAGCGGGCGTGACAGGCCGATGGCCTCGAAAATCTGCGCGCCGGTATACGACATATAGGTCGAGATGCCCATCTTGGACATGACCTTGCGCAGGCCCTTGCCGATGGCCTTGACGAAGTACTTGATGGCTTTTTCGGGGTCGGTCGGCGACAGGTGCATTGCCGTTTCCAGCGCCAGGTAGGGATGCACGGCTTCGGCACCGTAGCCGCCGAGCAGGGCAAAGTGATGCACCTCGCGCGCAGAACCGGTTTCGACCACCAGGCCGGCGCTGGTACGCAGGCCCTTGTTGACCAAGTGGTGGTGCACCGTCGACAGCGCCAGCAGCGCCGGAATCGCGACATGTTCGCGATCGACGTGCCGGTCGGAAATGATCACGATCGAGTAGCCGCTGCGCACGGCGTCCTCGGCCTGTGAGGCGAGGCTGGCGAGCCGCGCTTCGATGGCTTCCTTGCCCCAGCTCACCGGGTAGGTGATGTCGAGCTCGAAGGACTTAAATTTGCCGTCGGTGTATTGCTCGATGTTGCGGATTTTCTCCATCTCGTAGAAATCGAGCACCGGCTGGCTGACCTCGAGGCGGATCGGCGGATTCATTTCATCGATGCCGAGCAGGTTCGGTTTCGGCCCGATGAACGACACCAGCGAGGTCACCAGTTCCTCGCGGATCGGATCGATCGGCGGATTGGTGACCTGGGCAAAGAGCTGCTTGAAATACTGGTAGAGGTTCTTGTTCTTGCCGGAGAGTACGGCCAGCGGCGAGTCATTGCCCATCGAGCCTACCGGCTCCTCGCCATTGGCAGCCATCGGCGCAAGCAGGAACTTGAGGTCTTCCTGGGTGTAACCGAAGGCCTGCTGGCGGTCGATCAGCGGGACGCTGCTGCGCTCGGGGGTTTTTTTCTGGCTCTCGACGTCGTCGAGCTTGACGCGGATGCGCTCGATCCATTCGACATAAGGTTTGCTCGAGGACAGCGACTCCTTGAGTTCCTTGTCGTCGATGATGCGGCCTTTTTCGAGGTCGACCAGGAACATCTTGCCCGGCTGCAGGCGCCATTTCTTGACGATTTTTTCCTCGGGGATAGGCAGGCAGCCGCACTCTGAGCCCATGATCACCAGGTCGTCATCGGTGACGATGTAACGCGCCGGGCGCAGGCCGTTGCGGTCGAGCGTGGCACCGATCTGGCGGCCGTCGGTGAAGGCGATCGCCGCCGGGCCGTCCCAGGGCTCCATCATCGCGGCATGGTATTCGTAGAAGGCGCGGCGATTGGCGTCCATCAGCGTGTGGCCTTCCCACGCCTCCGGAATCATCATCATCATCGCGTGCGCGATCGAGTAGCCACCCATCACCAGCAGTTCGAGCGCGTTGTCGAACGAGGCCGAGTCGGACTGGCCGGGGTAGATCAGCGGCCACAGTTTTTCGAGGTCGTCACCGAGCACCGGGCTGGAAATCGCACCCTGGCGCGCGCGCACCCAGTTGACGTTGCCGCGTACGGTGTTGATCTCGCCGTTGTGCGCGATCATGCGGAAAGGGTGGGCAAGGTCCCAGGTCGGGAAGGTGTTGGTCGAGAAACGCTGGTGCACCAGTGCCAGCGCCGACACCACGCGAGGATCCTGAAGGTCCTTGTAATAGGTGCCGACCTGCGAAGGCAGCAGCATGCCCTTGTAGACGATGGTGCGCGCCGACATCGAGGGCACGAAAAATTCGGTGCCGTGGGCAAGGTGCAGTGCACGAATGGCATGGCCGGCACGCTTGCGGATCACGTAGAGCTTGCGTTCCAGAGCATCGGTAACGCGGATTTCGGAGCTGCGGCCGACAAACACCTGGCGGATCGCCGGCTCGACTTTTTTCACCGATTCGCCAAGGTCTTCACTGTCGACCGGCACGTCGCGCCAGCCGAGCAGAATCTGCCCTTCGTCCTTGATTGCGCGTTCAATTTCCTGTTCGCAGGCGAGGCGTGAGGCCGGTTCGCTGGGCAGAAACACCATGCCGATGCCGTATTGGCCGGCCGGCGGCAGCTTGACGCCCTGTTTGGCCATTTCCTCGCGGAAAAACGCGTCGGGAATCTGGATCAGAATGCCGGCGCCATCCGAGGCCTTGGGGTCGGCGCCCACCGCGCCGCGGTGGGTCAGGTTGCACAGAATCGTCAGACCCTGGTCGACGATGTCGTGACTTTTCTTGCCCTTGATGTTGGCCACGAAGCCGACGCCGCAGGCGTCGTGTTCATTGGCACTGTCGTAAAGACCTTGGGCTGGCGGCAGGTTCGGGTGCGACATCGGGTGGCCTCGTCAAAACATGTTGAAAATCAATGGGTTACGGCATTAATTGCTGCGACGCCGCAGGCCACGATCGTCAAAACGCAAAAAACGGAGTGAAACCCGATAAGTGTATCGCCATCAAGGGGTTGGTTCAACAGATTGGGGCTGTTGCACCGCGAGAAAATCTCAACTGACGTCGATAGCAAACAGACGTCGGTGTTCGACGATGGCGTAGCGGTCGGTCATGCCGGCAATGTAGTCGGCAATTGCACGGGGCGTGTCTTCACGGGCACGGGCCTGGAATTCCGGGGGCAGGAGCCGTGGCTCGGCAAGGAAGGCCTGAAACAGGTCGGAAACGATGCGGCGGGCCTTGGTGCTCATCCGGCAGACGCGGTAGTGGCGGTAGAGATTGGTGTGCAGGAAACGCTTCAATTCGGCCTGTTCGAGACGGATGCGTTCCGAAAAACGGATCATCTGCGGTGCGCGGCGCACGTCGTCCAGGTTTCGCGGGGCGGCATCGCGGATGCAGGCTTTGCTCTGGCGGATAAGATCGGTGACCAGGGTGTCGATCATCCGGCGCACGGTTTCGTGCACCAGCCGGCGGCCGTCGATGTGCGGAAACTCCTTCAGCGCGGCGCGCATGTGGCGGCGGAAAATCGCGACTTCCGACAGCTGTTCCATCTGCAGCAGCCCGGAACGCAGACCGTCATCGACATCGTGGTTGTTGTAGGCGATTTCGTCAGCAAGATTGGCAATCTGCGCTTCAAGACCGGGCCTTTGCTTGCGGATAAAACGTTCGCCGACATCGCCCAGCAATCGCGCATTTTTCAGTGAGCAGTGTTTGAGCACGCCTTCGCGGGTTTCAAAGGTCAGGTTCAATCCGTCGAAAGCGCCGTAGCGCTGTTCCAGCACATCAACCACACGCAGTGATTGCAGGTTGTGTTCGAAGCCGCCATAGGGCTTCATGCAGGCATTCAGCGCGTCCTGGCCGGTGTGGCCGAAGGGCGTATGGCCGAGATCATGGGCGAGCGTGATTGCTTCGGTCAGGTCTTCATCGAGCGCGAGATGACGGGCGACGGAGCGGCCGATCTGCGCCACCTCGAGGCTGTGGGTCAGGCGTGTGCGGAACAGGTCTCCTTCGTGATTGACGAAAACCTGGGTCTTGTATTCGAGACGGCGGAATGCGGTGGAGTGGATGATGCGGTCGCGGTCGCGCTGGTATTCGCTGCGTCCGCGTGGCGGCGACTCCCTGAAGCGGCGGCCGCGGCTGGTTTCGGAAGTCGCAGCGTAGGGGGCAAGCTCAGGCCGCATCGACACCCTCACCTTCAAGCACCAGCTGCAGTGTTTCCTGCGGCACATCCGCAGTGACAAAGGCCTCACCCAATCCGCGCAGCAGCACGAAGCGGGTCCTGCCGCCCTCCACTTTCTTGTCGTGGCCCATCAGTTGCAGATAGCGCCCAGCACCCAGCGCGGGGCCGCGCACCGGCAACTGCGCGCGCTCCAGCAGGGACAGCGTGCGCTTGACCAGTTGGTCGTCAACCAGACCCATCCGCCGCGAAACACGTGCGGCAATCGCCATGCCTGCTGCCACGGCCTCACCGTGCAGCCAGACGCCGAAGCCGAGCCCGGCTTCGATGGCGTGGCCGAAGGTGTGGCCGAAGTTGAGGTGTGCGCGTACCCCCTGCTCGCGTTCATCCGCGGCAACCACCACCGCCTTGTTGCGGCAGGATTGTTCGATGGCATACGTCAACGCCGAGGCCTCGCCTGCAAGCAGGCGGTCGATGTTGGCTTCCAGCCATTCGAAGAATGGTGCGTCGCCGATCAGCCCGTACTTGATCACTTCGGCAAGGCCCGCGGAAAGTTCACGCGCAGGCAGGGTTTTCAGCGTATCGGTATCGGCGATGACCACCCGAGGCTGGTAAAACGCGCCGATCATGTTTTTGCCCAGTGGATGGTTGATCGCGGTCTTGCCGCCCACCGATGAATCGACCTGGGAGAGCAGCGTGGTCGGAATCTGCACAAACGGTACGCCGCGCTGATAGGTTGCCGCGGCAAAACCGGTCATGTCGCCAATGACGCCGCCGCCGAGTGCAATCAATGCGGTCTTGCGTTCAGCGTTGCGCGCCAGGAGGGCATCGAAAATGCGATTCAGTGTCTGCCAGTCTTTGTGATCTTCCCCGTCAGGGAGGATCACCACTTCATTGCCCACGCCAGCCCGGGCAAGGCTTTCGCGAAAAGCATCCAGATACAACGGCGCCACGGTGCTGTTGGTGACGATGACAGCCTTCTTCTGAGGCAGGTGAGCCGAGACCAGATCTCCGCGACCTAGCAGTCCAGGTCCGATGTGGATCGGATAGCTGCGGTCTTCGAGCCGTACTTCGAGTGTGGCGTGTGCGGACATCAGGATTCCGGGGTTGAAACCGTGAAATTAGTGGTGGAATCGCTTTGATCCAGAAGCTGCTGGATGTGCGAAGTCAGTGCTGAAACACTTTGTGATCCGGTATCCACGATCAGTTCAGCCACTTCGCGGTACAGTGGATCACGCTGCTGATGCAGTTCGCGCAGGCGGGCCAGCGGATCGGCGGTCTGGAGCAATGGGCGGTTGCGGTCGCGGCGGGTTCTGCGCCACAGATCTTCGGGAGCCGCACGCAGGTAAATGACCCGGCCGCGCGAACGCAGCAACTCCCGGTTGTTCGCCGAAATCACTGCCCCGCCCCCGGTGGCCAGCACAATGCCGGGACGCTCTGTCAGGCGTGCAATCATCTTTTCCTCGCGTGCCCTGAACCCGGATTCGCCCTCGATTTCGAAAATCACCGGGATTTTTACGCCCGTTGCCCGCTCGACCTCGGCGTCGGCATCCAGGAATTCCTTTTGCAGGCGGCGCGCCAGCATTTTTCCGACAGAGGTCTTGCCCGCGCCCATCAGGCCGACCAGGAAAATACGCTCGTTTTTGCCGGCATCAGGGCCTGCATTGTTCACGGCAGCTTGCATCCGCAGATTCTAGCCGAACGGACGGAAATTACTTTCTGCAGGTAATAAAAAAGGCGGCGCAAGCGCCGCCTTTTTGTCCAGTCCGGCGATCAGCGCAGTGATGCGCCTTCCTTGATGATGCGCGGCGAGATGAAGATCAGCAGTTCGCGGCGGTCATCAACCCGCTGGTTGTTTTTGAACATGAAGCCGATGTAGGGCAGATCGCCGAGCACCGGTACCTTGGTTGTGGTCGAACGTTCATCCTGCGTGTAGATGCCGCCGATTACCACCGTGCCGCCGTTCTCGACCAGCACCTCGGTGGCGACCTGTTTGGTGTCGATCGACGGGCCTGACAGCGTGTTCTGGCCGACGCTGTCCTTGTTCACGCGCAGTGTCATGATCACGTTGTCGTCCGGCGTGATCTGTGGCTTCACGCGCAGCGACAGTGTTGCCTTACGGAAGGACACGCTGGTTGCACCACTTGACGTGGCCTGCTGGTAGGGGATCTCGGTGCCCTGTTCGATGGTGGCTTCAATCTTGTCCGCCGTGATCACACGCGGGCTGGAGATGATCTTGCCCTTGCCGTCGGCCTGAAGCGCCGAGAGCTCCAGATTCAGGAACTTGGTGCTCTTGTCGTTGAACAGCAGGAAGGAGAATACGCCGGGGTTGGCACCGGAAAGACCCTGGGCCGGCAGGTTAATCATCAGGCTGTCATTAAAGGCGGTGGCTGTGGTGGACTGATTGGTGCGGAAGGCGCTGTTCGCCAGCGAGCCACCCAGCACATTGGCATTCACGCCGTTGCCGTTGCCGACGCGGAAGCCCTGGCCGGTCGTGTCATTGAAGCCCAGACGCGCGCCAAGGTTGCGGCTGAAGGTGTCATTGGCCTCGACAATCCGCGATTCGATCATCACCTGGCGCACCGGGATGTCGACCTGGCGCAGCAGCTTGCGGACTTCCTCAAGACGCGAGGGAGTGTCCTGCACGAATACCGTGTTGGTGCGCACATCAACCACCGCGCTGCCGCGTTTGGACAGGATACGTTGCTTCGGATCGGACAGCAGGGTCTGGAAGTCCGCGGCCTTCTGGTAATTCACCTGCATGCTTTCGGTGCGCAGGGGTTCCAGGTCGGCAATCTGCGACTTGGCTTCGAGTGCGAGTTTTTCGCGGGTAGCCAGTTCGTCGCGCGGGGCAATCCATACCACATTGCCGGTCTTGCGCATGTCGAGGCCCTTGCTCTGCAGGATGATATCTAGGGCCTGATCCCAAGGCACGTCCTTCAGGCGCAGGGTCAGGCTGCCGCCGACGGTATCGCTGGTGATGACGTTGAGTCCGGTGAAATCGGCAATGACCTGCAGCACTGCGCGCACTTCGACGTTCTGGAAGTTGAGCGACAGTTTTTCGCCGGTGAAGCCGGGCTGCACCAGACGGTTGGCGTCATCGGCCACTTTCTTGACTTCAAGAATGAAACGGTTGTCAGTCTGGTAGGCGGAATGTTCCCAGGCGCCACGCGGCGTGATCACCATGCGCGTGCCGTTGCCCTGGGCGAAGGTTTCAATGGTATCGACGGGCGTGCCGAAGTCGACAACATCAAGGCGGCGGGTCAGGTTTTTCGGAACAGCCGTGTTCAGGAAATCGATGATCAGCGAACGACCCTGGACGCGCAGGTCGATGCCAACCTGGTTGTCCGAAAGATCGACAACAACGCGGCCTTCGCCGGACTTGCCGCGGCGGAAGTCAATGTCGCGCAGGCTGTGTTTGCCGTCGTTGGGACGGGCCTGGGCAAATGTTTGCGCAGCAGGGGCCGGCGTAGCAGAGGCGGAGCCTGAGGAGCCACCCAGCGTGACCAGCACGGTATTGCCTTCAATCCGGGTGTCGTAGCCGACCTGACGGTTGGTTTCCAGCACCAGGCGCGAGCGGTCGCCGGCCTGGACGATGTTGACACGGCGCACATCCCCTTCGTTGAGGTCGTGCACGTTTTTGCCCGATCCGTTGGCGGTGTTCGGGAAATCGAAGGCGATGCGTGGCGGGTTGTTGACCACAAAGCTGGCCGGTGCCGCTGCAGGTGCGCCTTTCATGGTGATACGCACGACCGTTGAGCCACCCGGTTGCGATGTGACATTGACGGCTTCGATGCTGTTCTGAGCCAGCAGCGGCATGGCAATAAAGGCCATGGCCGCAGCTGCGGTCCAGCGTGTCAGTCGAACCAGCAGATTATGTGCGTGCATCATTTACCACCTCCCTGTTCCTGCAGCATCAGCGCCTGTTCCTTTTCTTCCCAGTTGCCGCCGCTGTCCTGAACGATTTCCTTCAGTTTGATATCGGTTTCGCTGATGGCCGTGATCCGGCCGAAATTCTGGCCCATGTAATTGCCAGCCTTGACCCGGAACAACGCGCTGTCGGGAGATTTCACCAAGGCAAAGGTCTGGCCTTTTTGCTGAAGAGTGCCAACCATTTTCAGGTTTTCCAGCGGAAAGGCTTCTAGCGCCTCGCGTGCCCGGTTGAAATCAGGCTGCAGGCCGCCTTTTACCGTCGATTTCGGCGGCTCGATCTTGCGTGGCCGGAACGGATCAGTGAGTTCGTAAGCGTTGTAGGCGAAAGGCTCGTAAGGCTTCACTTCGGGGAGTGGCGGGATGCGTCCGCCCGGGAGCTTGTCCGATTCACGCACGAACTGTCGCAGGTCGGAATGCTCCTCGCTGCTGCAGCCTGCGAGCGTGGTGACGCCGAGCAGGGCGATGATCAGGGCTTTGGAGTTCATTTTTTCGCCCCTCCCTTGGCACTCTTGCGCTGGGCTGCAAGTTCGCTGTCATCAAGGTAACGGAAGGTTTTGGCCACGGCATCAAGTGTCAGGCCATCCTTGCCGGTGGAGAGGGAGATATCATTCAGCGTCACGATGCGCGAAAGGCGGCCGATGTCGCTAGCGAAGGCGCCGAGGTCGTGATAACTGCCGGTAACCTTCAGCGTGATCGGGAGTTCCGCGTAGAAATCACCCTGGGTTTCGGAAGATGCAGGCTTGAACAATTCAAACTGCAAGCCACGGCCCAGTCCCGCCTGGTTGATGTCGGTGAGCAGGGCATCCATTTCCGAGCGTCCCGGCAGCTGCTTAAGCAGCGCACCGAACTGCGATTCGATATCCACCAGCTGCTTGCGGTAGGCCGGCAGGTCAATCGCCTGTTTTTTCTTGTCGAGGAAGGTGGTGCGCAGCTGTTCTTCCTTGGCTTTGGCGCCATCAATCTGGGTCAATTGATCCTGCCAATCAAACCAGTAGCTGGCGCCGACCAAGACGATCAGCAGCAGCAGCAGGACGCCAAGCTTGGGCAGGATCGGCCAGCTGCCGATCTTGTTGGGGTCTAGTTTCTTGAGTTCGTCGAGCGTCATGGTTTAGCCCTTTTTGCCGCCTTTCTTGTCGCTGGATTCAGCGGCAGCACGGGTCACGTCGATGTTCATGATGAATTCATTGAGGCGCTGCCCGCCCTGCGACACGGACTTGATCTCCACCAGGCTCGCGTTCTGCAGGTACTGGGAGCTTTCGAGGTTGCGCATCAGTGTGGATACCCGCGCCTGAGACTGGGTGAAACCGCTGATCGACACCTTGGTGCCTGATTGTTTGATCGATTTCAGGTACATGCCATCGGGCAACTGGCGAACCAGCTGGTCGAGCAGGTGAACAACTTCGGCGCGGTTGCTTTGCAGGGTTTCAACCACCTGCTTGCGCTTGAGCAGCGCCGCGATCTGTTCCTTGAGCTTGTTGATCTCGGCGATTTCCTTGTCGATCTTGACGATTTCCTCTTCAAGATACTTGTTGCGTGCCTGCTGGTTGGTCAGCACGCCGTCGAGATAGGTATGCACGCCGAACCAGATCGCCGCACCCATTGCGACGACCACGCCGAGCATCACCAGAAAATGCTGTTGCTGCTGCTTGCGCCGCATCTCGCGATGCGGCAGCAGATTGATGCGGGCGGTCATTTGTCGAACCTCCTCAGGGCCAGGCCGCAGGCAACCATCAGCGAGGGCGCATCCTGTTCAAGGTTCTTGCGGCGGATCATGGCGGACATGCCCATGTTCGCGAAGGGGTTGGCGACGGAGGTTTCCACCTGGGCGCGCTTGGATACCGCCTCGGCAATGCCGGGGATCGCTGCACAGCCGCCGCAGAGAATGATGTGGTCAACCTTGTTGTATTGCGTAGAGGAAAAAAAGAACTGAATCGCACGCGCGATTTCAAGGCCCAGGTTGTCGAGGAAGGGCACCAGCACTTCGGATTCGTAGTTTTCCGGCAGACCGCCGGCGCGCTTCGCGGCTTCAGCCTCTTCAGCTGAAAGCCCGAACTTGTTCTGGATTTCCTGGGTCAGTTGGCTGCCGCCGAAAGGCTGCTCGCGCATGTAGATCGACTGATCGTTGCGCAGCACATTGACGCTCATCGTCGAAGCGCCAATATCAACTACTGCGATATTCAGATCGCGGCCGCGTTCGGGCATCGTGCTTTCAATCAGTTCGAAAGCGGCCTGGGCGGCAAACAGGTCGACGTCCATGACCAGCGCCTTGAGGCCAGCGCCTTCAGCGACCGCGACACGGTCTTCGATCTTGTCTTTGCGCGAGGCTGCAATCAGCACCTCGACATCTTCCGGGCTGTTCGGCGCCGGGCCGACAACCTGGTAGTCAAGATTCACTTCTTCCAACGCAAACGGAATGTACTGGTTGGCCTGCAGTTCGACCTCATTGCCCAGGTCATCATCCGACTGCCCGGCCGGGACCAGGATTTTTTTGCTGATCACCGCCGCATTGGGCAGGGCCAGAGCCAGGTTCTTGTAATTGCTGCCCAGGCGCTTGTGGCAGCGCTTGACGGCTTCGATGACGGCATCGAGGTTGTTGATGTTGCCCTCGACCACTGAATCATGGGGCAACGGTTCGATGGCATACCGCTCAAGGCGGTAAGCGCCTTTGCCGGCGTCACCGATTTCCACCATCTTCACGGCCGACGAACTGATGTCGGCACCGATCAGCGGTGGTGACTTGGGCTTGAACAAGGCCTCAAGCGCATCGAAGTTAAGGCTAAATTTGCCAATCGCCATAGCGGTTTATGTGTACTTATTCAGAAAAAACTTTAATTAATCCCGACAACTATTTGTCAGAACACACTTTTCTGCCGCATTTCTTTTGCGGAATGTTGCGCCTATAATGCAGCGCGATTAACGTTACTGTGCAGGATTTTCCGGCCCAGCGCAATAAGATTTTGCATTAGATGTGGCGCGTAACCCACAGATTTCTTTGACTTTTTTCACAAAAGCGATTTTCCACTAGATGTCCGTCCGTTGGTGGGTTTTCCCACTATTACTGGTGTTTTTGCTGGCTTCGGCGGCTGTACTGGTGCTCGGATTCGCCGCGGTCCTGATCTCGCCGACCCTGCCCTCGCTGGAAATTCTGACCGATTACCGGCCGAAAATCCCGCTGCGGGTCTACAGCGCCGACGGCAAGCTGATCGGTGAGTTTGGCGAGGAGCGCCGTGCCGTAGTCAAGCTCGAGCAGGTGCCCAAGCCGCTGATCAGCGCCATTCTTGCCGCAGAGGATGAGCGCTTTTTCCAGCATGGCGGCGTCGATTACGTTGGTGTTGCGCGCGCCGCGCTGTCCAATTTCACTTCGGGTGGCGTGCGTCAGGGGGCCTCAACCATCACCATGCAGGTGGCCCGCAATTTTTTCCTGTCGAAGGAAAAAACGCTGACCCGCAAGTTCAACGAGATGCTGCTGGCGTTCAAGATTGAATCGAGCCTCAGCAAACAGCAGATCCTCGAGCTCTACATCAACCAGATTTACCTGGGGCAGCGTGCCTACGGATTTGCTGCTGCCGCACAGATTTATTACGGCAAGACGCTGAACGAGCTTTCGGTGGCGCAGCTGGCGATGCTCGCAGGACTGCCCAAGGCGCCATCCCGCTTTAATCCGATTGCCAATCCGGCACGAGCCAAGCTGCGCCAGCAGTATGTATTGCGGCGGATGCGCGAGCTGGGGGCCATCACACCCGAGCAGCTCGCCACTGCGGACAAGGAGCCGCCGGCGGTGCGTGCGGGGCTCAGCGAGTTTGCTGTGCGCGCCGACTTCTTTGCCGAGATGGTGCGCGCGCAGATGTTCGAGCGATTTGGCGAGGAAGCCTATACACGCGGCATCAGGGTACACACCACGCTGCTGGTCGAGCACCAGCGGGCTGCCTATGAGGCACTGCGCAAAGGGGTTCTCGATTATGACCGCCGCCACGGTTACCGCGGCCCCGAGGCCTTTGTCGAGCTTGGCAAGGATGTTACCGACGAAAAACTCGAAGATGCGCTGCAGGATATTGCCGACAGCGATGAACTGTATCCCGCAATCGTGCTTGAAGCCTCACCAAAGCAGGTGAAGCTGTACCGCTCGGGTGGTGAACGCATCACCATTGGCGAAGAAGGGCTGAAATTCGCGGCCAGACAGCTGGCCGACAATGCACAGGCCAGCCAGCGCATCCGTCGCGGCGCGGTGGTGCGCATCAGCAAGGACGAAAAAGGGCGCTGGCAGTTCGCACAGATGCCGCAGGTGGAATCCGCGCTGGTTTCCGCTGATCCGCGCACCGGCGCAATCCGCGCCCTGGTGGGCGGATTCGATTTTGGCCGCAACCAGTACAACCATGTCACCCAGGCACTGCGCCAGCCGGGCTCGAGTTTCAAGCCTTTCATTTATTCGGCAGCCCTGGAAAAAGGGTTCACGGCCGCAACCGTGATCAACGATGCGCCGCTGACTTTCACCGCGGCGCAGACCGGCTCCGAGCCCTGGGAGCCGAAGAACTACGACGGCAAGTTCGATGGCCCCATGCGCTTGCGCACCGCCCTCGCCAAATCGAAAAACCTGGTTTCAGTGCGCATCCTGCAGGCGATCACTCCGCAATATGCGCAGGACTATGTGTCGCGCTTCGGTTTTGATCCGAAGCTGCATCCGCCGTATCTGACCATGGCGCTTGGCGCCGGCAACGTCACGCCGATGCAGATGCTTGGCGCCTACTCCGCTTTCGCCAACGGCGGCTTCCGCATCGCGCCTTACTTCATCGATCGCGTAGAGGATGACAAGGGCGGGCTGTTGTTCTCAAGCCAGCCGGTGATTGCCGGTGAAAATGCCGAGCGCATCATCGATGCGCGCAACGCCTTCATCATGTCCAGTTTGATGCGAGATGTCGTGCGCAGCGGTACGGCAACCCGGGCCCTGCGCCTGAAAAGGGGAGATCTGGCCGGCAAGACCGGAACCACCAATGAATTCGTCGATGCCTGGTTTGCCGGCTATCAGCCGACACTGGTGGCGATTGCCTGGATGGGTTTTGACCAGCCGCGCACGCTGGGCCGCAATGAAACCGGCGGCAGTGCGGCATTGCCGATCTGGATCGATTACATGGCGACGGCACTGAAAAACGTGCCCGAGGAACCGCTGACCCCGCCCCAGGGCGTGATTGCGATGCAGATCAACCCGGACACCGGCCTGCGTGTTTCAGACGGCGGCATCAGCGAATACTTCTATCAGGAGTATGTGGCGCCGTCCGCTGAGGGCGGCACGGAAAAACTGCCCGAGGACGCGCGCGGCCAGCTGTTCTGATCCGTGCAGCGCCTTGACGGCTTCCCCGCTTTTGCCGATGCTGTCGGCGTTGGGGGTGCGCCGCGGAGTATGAGGATGTCGAGGGCAAGGATTCGCGACGATGTGCGCAGTGCGATCGCCGTTCAGGCGGCGCGGCTGATGGCCGAGGACGGCATCGAAGACTACGGCCTCGCCAAACGCAAGGCCGCCCGCCAGCTTGGACTGCCCGATACCGGCAGCCTGCCCAACAATGCCGAAGTCGAAGCGGCGCTGCGCCAGTACCAGGAAATCTACCTCCCCGATGACCAGCGCCGGCGTGTTGCCGCCCTGCGTGAACAGGCCCTGGAACTGATGCATGGCCTCGCGGAATTCAACCCGCACCTCGCCGGTTCCGTGCTGTCGGGCATTGCCGGGCCTTATGCCACGATCCAGTTGCAGCTCTATACCGACAATGCCAAGGCGGTCGAGCTGTTCCTGATCGATCGCGGCATGAGTTACCGCAGTGGGGAGTCGCGGCTGTTCCTCGGCGGAGAGATGCGCGCGGTGCCGGTGTTCACCATCGATGACGATGGTGTCGAAGCGGAGCTGACGGTGCTGGAAACACGCGATCTCAGGGCGCCGGTGCGGGCCACGCCGGAGGGCCGCATCATCGAGCGCGCAAAAACCGCAATCGTCGAGACCCTGCTGGAACGTTAACGGCCGGCGTCTTCAGCCAGCCAGCGTGCGGCGTCGAGTGCGTAATAGGTCAGGATGCCATCCGCGCCGGCGCGCTTGAAGGCGAGCAGCGCTTCCAGCGCACATTGGCGCTCGTCAAGCCAGCCGTTTGCCGCGGCGGCTTTCAGCATCGAAAACTCACCGCTGACCTGATAGACATAGGTCGGCGCCCGATACTGATCCTTCACCCTGCGTACGATGTCGAGGTAAGGCATGCCCGGTTTGATCATCACCATGTCGGCACCCTCCTGCAGGTCGAGACCGACCTCCCACAGCGCTTCGTCACTGTTCGCCGGATCCATCTGGTAGGTGCGCTTGTCACCCTTGCCGAGCTGTTTGGCCGAACCCACCGCATCGCGGAAGGGGCCATAAAACCCGGAAGCATATTTGGCTGAATACGCCATGATCCGGGTATGAATGAACTTGCGGTCATCGAGTGCGGCACGGATCGCACCGACCCGGCCATCCATCATGTCCGAAGGCGCGACGATATCGACACCCGCGGCCGCACACACCAGCGCCTGCTTTTCCAGTGCAAGAAGCGTTTTGTCGTTGAGCACATAACCGCTGCTGTCGATGACCCCGTCCTGGCCGTGGGTGGTGTAGGGGTCGAGCGCCACATCGGTGATCACGCCCAGTTCGGGCAGGTGTTTTTTCAGTGCAGCCACAGTACGCGGCACCAACCCCCTGGGATTGCCGGCCTCACGCCCGTCGGCGGTTTTCAGGGCACGGTCGATGGCCGGAAACAGCGCGATTGCCGGGATGCCGGCCCGCAGGGCAGTTTCGGCGTGTTTCAGCAGCCGGTCGATGGTGTAGCGCTGCACGCCGGGCATTGAATCAACGGCCACGCTTCGGCCCTTGCCTTCGATCACGAACAGCGGGTAGATCAGGTCATCGGTGCTCAGGCGATGCTCGCGCATCAGGCGGCGCGAGAACGCGTCCTTGCGCATCCGGCGCATCCGCACTGCAGGGAATCGGCCTAACGGCAGCATGTCGCTAACACCTTGTTAAATATGGATAATTTTGCTGGGCCCGGTGATCGGGAACTAATCCGGATTATAGCCGTCTGAAATTGCAGACGGCTTTGCTGTCTCCCGCTTCCCTCCCTGAGCGGGTACCTTCATGCTAGTGAAGGCTCTTCGCCCCCGGTTTACTCCCCTTTACCGGGGGCTTTTTATTGCTTCAGCGATCTTGCAATGACGGCCTGGGCTTCCTGCACGCCAGTCTTGCGCAGCCCCGAAAACAGCTGGTGAGAAATGCTGCCAGGGCAGGTGGCGAGTTCGGCTGCGGCCGAACGCAGAGCGGCATCGGCTTCACGCCGGGTCAGCTTGTCGACCTTGGTCAGCAGCACATGGACCGGTTTCCCGGTAGGTGCCAGCCATTCCAGCATGTAACGATCATAAGGTGTGATGCCCTGCCGTACATCCGCCACTAAAACCAGTAATTTCAAGGCATTACGACTGGTAATGTAAGCGCTGACCAACTCGGTCCAGCGCTCCTGCTCCTTGCCGGGCACCGCGGCATAACCATATCCCGGCAAATCGACCAGATGGCGTTGGCCGCCCATGTCGAAAAAATTGAGGGCCTGCGTGCGCCCGGGAGTCTTGCTGACAAATGCCAGTTTCTTCCGGTTGGCCAGGGCATTGATCGCGGTGGACTTGCCGGCATTGGAGCGGCCGGCAAAAGCCACTTCGGCGCCGCGGTCGGGCGGCATGTCGGCTTGAATGTAAACGGCGTATCGAAACTCGAGTTGTGAGAACAGGGACACTTTGTGTTTCCTCGGCGCAGCAGCGAGCGGCCCCGTTAAATTGCTATAGAATACAAGCCTTTTTCGCTGACCGCTGAGCCAAGGAGTCTGTAATGAGTCACCCCCGTCGCCCCCGCCTGCCACTTGCTTCGGGCCGGCTCTGGACCGGTGTGATGATCGCACTGTTTGCAGCGCATGCTGCGGCGCAGGGTGTGATCAAGGGTGATCCGGCCAAGGCCCAGCAGATCGTGACCCAGGTTTGCGCCGCCTGCCATGCTGCCGACGGCAACAGCCCGTCGCCGGCCAATCCCAGCCTCGCCGGCCAGCATCCCGAGTATCTCTACAAACAGCTGCGCAACTTCAAACCGCAGAACGGCAAGCCGGCGGAGCGCAACAACGGCGTGATGGCCGGCATGGTGGCCAGCCTGAGCGACGACGACATGAAAAATCTGGCAGCTTATTACGCTGGCCAGAAACCGAAGCCGCGCTCTGCCAAGGATGCCGCGCTGGTCAAACAGGGCGAAGCCATCTACCGCGGCGGCATCATGGCCAAAGGTGTGGCTGCCTGTGCGTCATGTCATGCGCCCAATGGCGCCGGCATGCCGGCGCAGTTTCCGCGGCTGGCCGCGCAGCATGCTGATTACACCGCAGGGCAGCTCAAGGCATTCCGCAGCGGCCAGCGCGCCAATGATCCGGCTTCGATGATGCGCACCATCGCCGCAAAGATGAGCGATCAGGAAATTGCCGCAGTATCCGAATACATCGCGGGTCTGCGCTGAGCCGAACAGCGCCTGACGCGCCAATCAAGGGAGACCGGTCGCGTCTCCCTTTTTTTCGCTGAAGAGAACCTTCATGGCCCAGCAATCGACCGCCCGTGCGTTCTACGACCTGTTGTCGTCGATGCGTTTTGCGATCAGCCTGCTCACCGTGCTTGCCGTGGCTTCGGTGGTCGGCACGGTGCTCAAGCAGGCCGAGCCCTATCCGAACTATCTCGCCCAGTTCGGCGCCTTCTGGTTCCCGGTATTCGAGACGCTGGGGCTCTATGACGTCTATCACGCCGCCTGGTTTCTGCTGATTCTGGCGTTTCTGGTGTTGTCGACCAGCATCTGTGTGCTGCGCAATGGTCCGGCAATGCTGCGTGAAATGCGCAGCTTCCGCGAGCAGGTGACAGAGCGTTCGCTGCAGCACATGCCTTTGCATGCCGAACTGGCCTGCAGCGGCACGGCGGAAACGGTTACCAGCCGGGTGACGGCTTATCTGCAGCAGTCGGGTTACCGCTTTCGCGAACAGCCGCGTAGCAGCGATGCAGGCACGCTGATTGCGGCCAAGGCCGGCAGCTACCACCGCGCCGGGTATCTGCTGGCACATTGCGGCATCGTCATCATCTGCATTGGTGGTCTGCTCGACGGCAACATCCCGCTGAAACTGCTGCAGTTGACCGGGCAGAAAGTGATCGAGACCCGCGATGTGCCGCAAAGCCAGGTGCCGCCGCAGAGCCGCCTGTCGCCGTCGAATCTGTCTTTCCGCGGCAACATCAACATTCCTGAAGGCAGCAGCGCCAACGTGGTGTTCATGAACGTCGCCGATGGTTATCTGGTGCAGGACCTGCCGTTCACCATCGCGCTGAACCGTTTTCATATCGAGCACTATTCCACCGGCCAGCCGCGCGACTTCGCCAGCGACATCACGGTGATCGACCGCGAAACCGGCGAAAGCCTCGAGCACACCATCCGCGTCAACCATCCGCTGATTTACCGTGGCGTAGCCATCTACCAGGCCAGCTTTGCCGACGGCGGCACCCGCATGCAGATGCGCGGCTGGCCCCTGCTCGTACCGAAGGGCACTCCCTTTGATCTCGCCGGTGCCGTAAACAAATCGACCAGCGTGAAGGCCGGTGATGCCGAAATCCGTGTCGAACTGAACGACTTCCGGCCCTTCAACGTCGAGGATCTGGCCTCGAACGACAGCAGTTCCCGCGTGGACACCGCCAGCGTTTCAAAAAAAGTGCTCGACCAGTTAGGTTCGGGTGCAGCCGATCCCTCGGCCAAAGATCTGCGCAACGTCGGACCGAGTTTCCAGTACCGGCTGCGTGATGCCCAGGGCCAGGCCCGCGAATTCAGCAACTACATGCTGCCGCTGCAGCTGGATGGCGCCTGGTACCTGATGAGCGGCGTACGGGCCAGCCCCAACGAAGGTTTCCGCTATCTGAGGCTGCCGCTCGATGCCGAGGGCCGCATCGACAGCCACATGCAGCTGCGCAGCCTGCTGCTTGACGAAAAACTGTGGCCGGAACTGGGTCGCCGTTTTGCCCGCAGCGCTGCAAGCGGCAGCCCGTCATCGTCCACGCTGCGCGAGCGGCTTGCCGAAAGCGCTGAGCGCGTGCTGCAGATGTTTGCCGTGCGCGGTTTCGAGACCGTGGTGCAGTTCATCGAAAAAGGCGTGCCCGAGGCCGAGCGCGAGAAAGCGGCCGATGTCTACATCCGCATCCTCGAAGGCGTGGCACTGGAGGCGCTGCAGCTGGCCCGCAGCCGCGCCCGGCAGGCGCCGCTGGCGGATGACGAACAGGCGCAGCGCTTCATCCGCGACAGCCTGATTTCGATCAGCGACAGTTTTGCCTACGGCGCGCCGTTTTACCTGCAACTTCTGCAGTACGAAGAGGTCAAGGCTTCAGGGCTGCAACTCACCCGCTCGCCGGGCAAGAACATCGTCTACGGCGGCTCGCTGCTGCTGGTGCTGGGGGTGTTCGCGATGCTTTATATTCGTGAACGGCGGCTGTGGGTGCTGGTCCGGGCGGATCGTGGCACCCTGCTGATGGCGATGGCCACCAACCGCCAGACGCTGGAAAACGAACGCGAGTTTGAACAACACCGTGCCGCGCTGGCTGCAGCGGTCAAATCCGGAGCCTGACCCGGAACACGAGGCTGAACATGGAAATCACCCAAACCCTGCCGTCTTCACGCAGCTGGTTGCGCCAGCTGTCCTGGTTCGACTGGCTGTACGCCGTGCTGCTGCTGCTTGGCGCCAGTTATGCGCTGAAGCTCTATGCGCCATTCATGGACGGTTACGAAAAAGCGATCCTCCTCGGCACCGCCCTGTCGCTGGCCGGCCTAGGCTGGCACTGGAAGGGCATACGCGTGCTGATGCTGGTGATCGCCGCGGTGAGCTTGTGGAGCATCTCGCTGTACCAGGGCGATCTCGCACGCGCCGACAAGGTGTTTTTCCTGAAGTACATGATCTCCAGCCAGACCGCGATCATGTGGATGTGTTTTCTGTACGCGATGGCCGCGGTGGCGTACTGGGTGGGGCTGATGACCCGCTCCGAAAACATTGCCCAGACCGGTACCGGGCTGACCTGGAGCGCAACGGCCATGGGTTTCATCGGCCTGATGGTGCGCTGGTACGAGTCGTACCTGATCGGTCCCGATGTCGGTCACATCCCGATCAGCAATCTCTACGAAGTTTTTGTGCTGTTCTGTGTCATCACTGCGCTGCTGCACCTGTATTACGAGGGCCGTTATGCCACGCGCCGCCTCGGCGCTTTTGTACTGCTGATCATTCTGGCCGCGGTGTGGTTCATCCTCTGGTACACCTTTGATCGCGGCGCGCATGAAATCCAGCCGCTGGTGCCGGCACTGCAGTCGTGGTGGATGAAGATCCACGTGCCAGCCAACTTTGTCGGTTACGGTGCCTTCTCGATCGCGGCGATGGTGGCCGTGGCCTATCTGCTGGCCAGCCGGGGCTGGCTGACCCAACTGTTGCCGCCGGCCGCACTGATGGAAGATGTGATGTACAAGACCATCGCCATCGGTTTCACCTTTTTTACCATTGCCACCATCCTCGGTGCGATGTGGGCGGCCGAGGCCTGGGGTGGCTACTGGTCCTGGGATCCGAAGGAAACCTGGGCGCTGATTGTCTGGCTGAACTACGCCGCCTGGCTGCATATGCGGCTGATCAAAGGGCTGCGCGGTCCGGTGCTGGCGTGGTGGGCGATTGTCGGCCTGCTGGTGACCACCTTCGCCTTCATCGGCGTCAACATGTTCCTCTCCGGCCTGCACTCCTACGGCGCGCTGTAGCGGGGGTCAAAGGCGCTGATCACGGCGCCACCGGTGTTGCCGGTGGCAGCGTGAAACCGGCCTGCGCGGCGATTTCGCGCAGGAGGTCGGGATAGTCCGAGATGATGCCGTCCACGCCGAGTGCCATCATGCGCCGGACATCATCGGCCTCGTTGACCGTCCATACAATCACCCGCAGCCCCAGCGCCTTTGCTTCGCGCAGTGATTCCGCGGTCAGGTCGCCAAAATAAGGCGACCAGATGCGGCCGGCGGCGGCCCGCACCAGACGTGGCACCGAGCCGCCGTGGCTGCTGACATGGTGTCCCGCTGTCCTTGCCGAAGCCGGTTCGCCGGCGCGGATGTTGTCCATCCAGTCGCGCTGTGCGCTGAGGTGTACGGTGGCAATTTCCGGGGCTTCGCGCTGCACGATATCGAGCGTGCGCCAGTCAAAGGACTGGATGGTGGCGCGGGACTGCATGCCCGCGGCACGGATTTGCGCGATCAGCAGTTTCGCGAATCGTTCCGGCGATGGTGCAAGGGCCGGGTGTTCCGGTGAAATCTTGGTCTCGATGTTGAAGCGCACGACATCGTTGTGTGCACGTCGCACCAACGCAAACACCCCGGCCAGCGTCGGGATGGCCGTGTCGTCAACCGCCTGCTGCCGCGGAAAACGCCGGGCATAGGCACTGCGCGGATCGATGCGGCCGACGTCATAACGGCACAGCGCTTCGTAACGCAGGGTGCGGATGGCCACGGCCGTATCCCGTGGCAGCCACTCCCCGCCCGTCCTGGTGATGTCCGGGTTTAGCAGCGGATCGTGGCTGACCACCAGCACATCATCGGCAGTGACTACCGTGTCGAGTTCAAGCGTGCTGACGCCGATGGCCAGTGCGGCGGCAAAGGCCGGCAGCGTGTTTTCCGGAAACAGGCCACGCGCGCCGCGGTGGCCCTGCAGATCAAGCGCCGCTGCCGGGATGGCGGCCATCGGAACCCGTTTATTCGCCGGCGGCGAGGAAGGAGGTCAGGCGCCAGCCGGCTTCGGTGCGGCGGAAGCAGGCGAGTTGCTCGATCGGGCTGCGGATATGTTCTTCCGGCACATAACCGGCGCGGTCACGATAGCGGATGCGAACCCATTTCTGTTTCACATCGGGATCACGATCTGCCACTTCCCAGTCGGCAACACCGACAATGACATGCCCGATACGACCGCGGATTTCCGCGCTGCCCGAAGGTTCGGCGCGCACGTCGGTCTGGCGTACGGTGACCGCGCCGTTGCTGTGCGGGTCGATATCAATCGGCCACTGCGGCAGCACATAGGGGGCACACAGGCTGCGTGGCATCTGGTCATGGCGGTAGTAGGCCGAAGGCAGCTGCAGCGCGCGGGCCAGTTCGCGCCACAGCGGGCCGTCGTCGGCATCGGGTTCCCACTGCCGGCGGAATTCCTCCAGCCCGCGCGGCCGTTCCAGGCCGTTGCGGATGTTGCGGTCAACCACGGTCATCACGAACTTGCGGTCGCGCTGCTGCACCGCTGTCAGCAAGCGGTCACGGAAGCGAATCCAGCCCGGATCGGCGGCACCTTCTTCACGCGGAACAAACGGGATTTCCTGTGCGGGTGCCGTAACCGGCAGCAGCAGAATGATGGCGGCAAGCAGCAGACTGGCGGTGCGGAGGGAATTCATGCGGAGTGATGCGGGCGTGGCGTGCGCGAAGCCCGCATCTTAGGGGTGTGGCCCGCGGCAGACAACCCGCAGGGACACCGATCAGGCAGCGGAAGACACGTTTTGCTGGTTGCGCAGCAACTCCACCGCGGCATCACGTGAATCGAGCACGCGGCGGCGTGCGATGCGCTCCGCGGCATCACCATCACCGTCACGGATGGCCTGCAGCAATTGCTGCCAGTGCTGCACCGACTGCCGGCGACGCTGTGGCGTGGACAGGCCGAGGCGGGTGTAACGCACCGTCTGCACCGCCAGAGATCCAAGGATGGTCTGCAGGCGGTGGTTGCCGGCGGCGTGGGTGAGCAGGCGGTTGAGCCGGATCACGATTTCGACATAGTCGTCCCCTAGGCCTGGCAGTTCCGCAAACTGCAGCAATTGCGCGATTTCCTGTTCGAGCTGGGGAATCAGTGCTTCGCGCGACGGGCTCTCGGCAATCATGCGGTCGCGCAGGCCGTTGAGCATGGCGCGGATGTCGAAGATCTCGTTGACCTCTTCGATCGTGGGATTGGTGACCTGCGCGCCACGCCGGGCAAGGATGATCACCAGCCCTTCTTTTTCCAGCAGCCGTAGCGCTTCGCGCACCGGACCCCGGCTGACCGCGAATTCCGCGGCGACCCCCTGCTCCATGATGCGCTGACCAGGCGCATAGGCACCGGACAGGATGCGTTCCGACAGGCGGGCGGCAATCTGCTCGGCCAGCGACTGGGTCAGTGGCAGCGCAGCCAGGGTGACGGCGGATGCAGGAACAGGGGAAGTCATGACTAAAGACTATGTCCACTTTGTATGATTGTCAACAATCTTCTTGACAACATAACCAGGGCAGACCTAGTATCCCGCCACCCCATTCAGAATTTTCCGAGGAGCAAAGCCATGGCCCGCATCGAAGTCAAATCAGAAATTACCGGCACCGTCTGGCAACTCAAGGCCAAACCTGGCGACCAGGTCGAGGGCGGCGATGTGCTGATCGTCATCGAGTCGATGAAGATGGAAATTCCGGTGATCACCGAAGACGGCGGCAAGGTCGTCGAAATTCTGGTCAAGGAAAAAGACCCGGTGGCCGAAGGCCAGGTAGTTGCCATCATCGAGGAGTGAGTGATTGCAAACTCGAAAATGGCGAGCGCACACTTACATTATAAGTAATTGTTTTTAATAATATATTTATAAATCCTCACTGATGAGCTGGATGCCGGAAATCGAAGAGCTGCAGCGCCGCCGCCAGTTGGCAGAGGCCTGCGGCGGGGTTGAGGCGGTGGCCAGGCATCATTCACAGGGCAAGCTGACGGTACGCGAACGTATCGCCGGGCTGGCCGATGCCGGGTCTTTCCGTGAGGTCGGCAAGCTGGCCGGCAAGGCGACTTACGATGCGGCAGGCCAACTGAAGGGTTTTGAGCCGGCGCCCTATGTGATGGGCATTGCCCGGATCAATGGCCGGCCGGTGGCCATCGGCGGCGAGGATTACACCATTCGTGCCGGCACCGGCTTCGGCAGCGACCGCCGCAAAGGCGGGCAGGGTGGTTTTATTGAAGACCTGGCTTGCGAGTACCGCATTCCGCTGATCAACCTGATCGACGGTACCGGCGGCACGGTCAACACCGCCAAGCGCAAGGGTTACACCGTGGTGCCCGGTTACGGTCAGGACGGCATCGAACGCTCCGTCGAACTGCTGGGCCAGGTGCCGGTGGTGTCGGCGGTGATGGGGACCACCGCGGGCGGTCCGTCGATGCGCGCGATCCTCGCGCACTGGTCGATCATGGTGAAAGGCACCGGGCAGATTTTTGCCGCAGGGCCTCCCGTGGTGGAGCGCGCCTTCGGTGAAAAGCTGCACAAGGACGAGCTCGGCGGTACCAGGGTCGCCGTCGATACCGCGGGCACCATCGATAACGTCGCCGAAAACGAGCAGGACTGTTTTGAGCAGATCCGCCGCTTCCTGTCGTACATGCCGCAGAACGTCTGGGAACTGCCGCCGGTGGTCAGCAGCGGCGACCCGGTCGACCGCTGCGAGGATGCGCTGGCCAGCATTGTGCCGCGCTCGAACCGCCAGGCCTACAACATGAAAAAGCTGGTCGGCCTGATTGTCGACCGTGACTCTTTTTTCGAAATCCAGCCGACCTTCGGCAAGGCGGTGATCACCGCGCTGGCGCGGATGAACGGCAAGGTCGTCGGCATCATCGCCAGCAATCCGATGGTCGGCGGCATCATGGACGTCAAGGCGGCACGCAAGCAGGGCCACTTCGCCGAGCTTTGCGACATGTTCAACATCCCGATCATCCTGTTCGCCGACATTCCCGGCCTGATGGTCGGGCGTGAATCGGAGGCCGACGCGATCCTGCGCGAAGGCGTGCGCACCCGCTACATCCTCGGCAATGTGAAAGTGCCGATGTTCACGGTGATCGTGCGCAAATGTTACGGCGTGGCCGGCGGCGGATTCATCGACCGTGCCGGCCTCAATTTCAAGATTGCCTGGCCTTCGGGTGAATGGGGTTCGCTGCCGGTTGAAGGCGGTGTCAAGGCCGCCTACCGCCGCGAAATCGAAAGCGCACCCGATCCGGCGGCACGTGAACGCGAAATCGAGGCCGAACTGAAACAGCTGGCTTCGCCTTTCCGCACCGCCGAGGCTTTTGCCATCGAAGATTTGATCGATCCGCGCGAAACGCGGCCCTATCTCTGCCAATTCATCGACGCGATGCAGGGGCGACTGGCCAGCCAGCTCGGGCCGAAGTGGCGCGCCGGGGTGCGGCCCTGATTTGTAACAGCTTGTTTTCACTGGAAGATTGAAATGGCTCACGAAGCATTGCTGCAGGAATACGAAGCCCGCCGCGCCAAGGCGCTGGCTGGCGGTGGTGAAGAGAAATACGCCAAACGCACGGCCAAGGGTGTGTGGAATGCGCGCCAGCGCATCGACTACCTGATGGATCCGGGCTCGTTCATCGAGTCCGGGCTGTTCGGTTCTTCGGGTGTGTATGCGGAGCAGGAGGATGAAACCCAGACCGACGGCAAGCTCGCCGGTTTCGGCCGCATCCACGGCCGCGATGTCTGTGCCGTGATCAACGATTTCACGGTGAAGGGCGCCTCGACCTCGGCGACCAACAGCAAGAAGGTCGGCCACATGAAACGTGTCGCGACCGAACGTGGCATGCCCCTGGTGCTGATCGGTGAATCCACCGGCGCGCGCCTGCCCGATGCGATGGGCTCACGCGGGATGGGCTTATTGCTTGGAAACGACAACACCCAGTTCCGCCGCCTGCGTGAAGTGCCGACCGCGGCGGCGGCCTTCGGTCCGTCCTTCGGTTCCTCGACCTGGCTGATGTGTCAGTCCGACTTCGCGATCATGCACAAGAGCGCGATCATGGCGGTGTCGAGCCCGGGCCTGGTGTCGATGGCGCTGGGTGAAAAGGTTTCCGCCGAAGACCTCGGCGGCTGGCGTCTGCACGCCGAAACCACCGGCCTGATCGACCAGTTTGCCGATACCGAAGAAGAGGTGTTCGACCAGATCAAGAAATTCCTGTCGTATATGCCTAACCACCACAAGGAAGCGCCGGCCGATGCGCCGGTGCCGGCGGGCTCGGGTGAAGACATGCACAAGGTCTTCGACATCCTGCCCGAGAGCCGCACCCAGGTGTACGACATGAAGCGCGTCATCAAATGCCTTGTCGACAAGGACACGCTGCTCGAGATGAAACCGCGTTTCGGCAAGAGCGCAGTCACCGCGCTGGCGCGGCTCGGCGGCAAGTCGGTCGGCATCATCGCCAACAACCCGCTGCATCGTGGTGGCGCACTGGATGCCGATGCCTGCCGCAAGATCGTCGACTTCATCGTGCTCTGTGATTCCTTCAACATCCCCTTCGTGATGCTGGTGGATACCCCCGGTTTCCAGATCGGCACCGAAGCTGAACGCGCCGGCGCGCCGGGCAAGATCATGAATTTCATGAATGCGATGACGCTGGTCACCGTGCCGCATCTGACGGTCATCGTGCGCAAGAGCTACGGCCGGGCCTATGTCTGCATGGGCGGCGGGCGGCATTCCGACGAGGTGGCGGCCTGGCCCAGCGCTGAAGTCAGTTTCATGAGTCCCGACTTCGCGACCAAGATCGTGCATGGTGTCAGCCACGGCGAACCCGGCTTTGAGGAAGCGCTGGCTGACATCCGCAAGGGTGCCGATGTCTGGGGTCTCGCCGCGGTGTATGCCGCACAGTCGGTGATCAAGCCGCAGGACACCCGCGACTACCTGATCCGCATGCTCGATGTCTACAAGCTGCGCATGAGCAAGGGCGTGGGCCAGCACCTGATGCGTAGCTGGCCGACCAGCTACTGATGGTTTCGTGAAACGCGGGGCGCGCACCCAACACCCAAAGGCCGCGCCCCACGTTTCTTTTTTCCTACTGTTTGCGGAATCCGTATCCGATGTTCAAGAAAGTACTGGTGGTCAACCGCGGGGCCGTCGCTGCCCGCGTACTGCGTGCGTTGAATGCAATGAACATTCCGTCGGTCGCGGTGTATTCAGAAGCCGACAACCACGCGCCCTACCTGGAAATGGCTAGCCAGACTTTTGCCATTGGTCCCGCACCGGCGCGCGAGAGTTATCTCAACCAGGACACCATCATCGAGGTACTGAAAAAATCCGGGGCTGATGGCCTGCATCCCGGTTACGGCTTCCTGTCCGAAAATGCCGGTTTTGCGCAGAAGGTCATCGATGCCGGTTCCCGCTTTATCGGGCCGTCGCCGAAATGGATCGACGCCATGGGCCACAAGACCCGTGCCCGCGACATCGCCGCGCAGTACGGCATGCCGATGTCGCAAGGCTCAGGCGTGTTGCCCGATGACAATGACGCGATCCTCGCCGCCGCGCGCAAGATCGGTTTTCCGGTGCTGGTCAAACCCGCGGGTGGCGGCGGCGGCATCGGCATGCTGCCGGCGAAGGATGAAGCCGAACTGCTGACCGCGGTCGAGCGTTCGCGCTCGATGGCCAGTCGCGGTTTCGGCACCAGCGAGGTCTACCTGGAAAAACTGATCGAGCGGCCGCGCCATGTCGAGTTCCAGATTCTCGGCGACCAGCACGGCGGCGCGATGCATCTGTTCGAGCGTGACTGCTCGACCCAGCGCCGCAACCAGAAGGTCATCGAGGAGGCGCCGGGGCCGCTGATCCCGCGCGACAAGGCGGTGGGTGTTGCTGACCAGATCGCCGGCATCATGAAAAGCATGGGCTACGACAACATCGGCACCGTCGAGATGCTGCTCGGCGCCGATGGTTCCTTCAACTTCTTGGAAATGAACACGCGGCTGCAGGTCGAGCACGGCGTCACCGAAGAGGTCACCGGGGTTGACCTGGTACGTGCGCAGATCCGTTCCGCGGCCGGCGAAAAACTCGCCGACATCCTGCCCGGCAAGCCGGAAATCAAAGGTCACGCCATCCAGGCGCGTGTCTATGCGGAAGATCCGAAAAACTTCTTTCCGTCACCGGGCAAGCTGACGGTGTTCCGTCCGCCGGAAGGCGAGGGCATCCGCATCGATACCGGTTATGCCGAAGGTCGTGATGTCACGCCGCACTACGACCCGATGATTGCCAAGGTCATCGTGCGTGCGGCGACGCGCGAGGCGGCGATCGACAAACTGGTGGAAGCGCTGGATGGTTTCGACATCCAGGGCCTCAAGCACAACATTCCTGCGGTGGTGAACATCCTGCGTTCGGGTCAGTTCCGTGAAGGGCGTGTCCACACCGGCATCATTGGCGAAGTGACTGGCAAAAAAATATGATTCAAAATCAACAAGATACAATAGTTTCCGCAGCAAAAGCCGCTGGCCGCGGCGCGCTCGATGAAAGTGCCGGCAAGGCCTTGCTGGCGGGTTACGGCATTCGAGTGCCGCAGTCGCGGGTCGCCAAAGGGGTGGCTGACGTCGATGACGTGATGAAGGGATTGCAGGTCCCGGTGGTGGTGAAAGTGATGTCCCCGGACATCCTGCACAAGAGTGATGCCGGCGGCGTGAAGATCAATCTGCGTTCGGCTGCCGAAGTGAAGGCCGCGATCGAGGGCATGCTCGCAGCGCCGAAAATCAAAGGCGCACGCATCGAGGGCTTCCTCGTTGAAGAAATGGCGCCCTCCGGACACGAACTGGTGATCGGCGGACTCCGCGATCCGCAGTTCGGGCCGCTGGTGATGGTCGGTCTTGGCGGCATTTTTGTTGAAATCTTCAAGGATGTGTCCTTCCGACTGTGCCCGATCTCGCGTATTGATGCCGAAGAGATGCTCGACGAGCTGAAGGCGGCGGCCATCCTCAAGGGTGCCCGCGGTGGCAAACCCGCTTCGCGCGAAGCGATCATCGAGGTGCTGATGAAAATCGGCGGCGAAGACGGCCTGCTGCTGAAACACGCGGCCGACATCAGCGAGGCGGACATCAATCCGCTGATCGTCTCCGAAACCGGCGCAGTCGCGGTCGACGCGCGCTTCATCCTGGGTTGAGCACCGGAAACCGAATATGAACATCCTCGAACAATTCACGCCGCTGTTTGTGCCGAAAACCGTGGCCGTTATCGGTGCCTCGACCAAGGGCAATGCCCTGCCCAATGTATTCATCCGCCGCATTCGCGAATTCGGCTTCAGCGGCGACATCTATCCGATCCACCCGGCCGCAGCTGAAATCGATGGCCTGACCGCCTACAAGTCGCTGGCCGACACACCCAAGCCGGTGGACTACGCCTACATCGCGGTGTCGGGCGCGCAGATTCCGGGCATGCTCGCCGCGGCAAAAGGCCATGTGCGGTTTGCCCAGGTGATTTCCAGCGGCTTCGGCGAAGTCGATGAAGGCAAGGGCCTGCAGGATGAGCTGGTGCAGGCAGCCAAACACGGCGGCATGCGCCTGCTCGGGCCGAACTGCCTCGGCATCTACACGCCGCGCGGTCGCGTGACCTTTGCCGAGATTGGACCGAAGGAAACCGGCCACGTCGGCATCGTTTCGCAGAGCGGCGGCCTGGGCACCGACATCATTCGCCGCGGCCTGTCGCGCGGGCTGAAATTCTCGGGCCTGGTCACCGTCGGCAATTGCGCCGACGTGACGCCTTCCGATCTGCTGGAGTTTTATCTTGCCGACCCGCAGACCAAGGTCATCGGCATGTATATCGAAACCGCCAAGGATGGCCGGCGCCTGTTCGACATTCTGCGTAATGCCAAAGCGTCGAAACCGGTGGTGATCCTGAAGGGCGGCCGCACCCAGCAGGGTCTGGCTGCTGCGGCTTCCCATACCGGCTCGCTGGCCGGCGACGACCGCGTGTGGGTGGCCCTGGCGCGGCAGACCGGCTGCATGCTGGTCGACACCCTGGATCACTTCATCGACACGCTGCTGATTTTCCAGACCCTGACGCCGCGGCCGCAACGGCCGACGCGCAAGGTCGTGCTGTTCGGCAATGGCGGCGGCACAAGTGTGCTTGCCACCGACTATTTTTCGCGGCTGGATCTCGACGTCACGCCCTTTGACCAGGGCCCGATTGATGCGCTGGCGGAATTGAAACTGCCGCCCGGCACCAGCATCACCAATCCGGTGGACTGTCCGGTGGGCACGCTGCAGCAGGACGACGGCCGTGTCGCCGAAAAAATCCTCGACATCATCTGCGGCCAGGGCAAACCCGAGGCGCTGGTGATGCACCTGAACCTGTCGGCGTTCGTCGGCCGCACCAAACCCGAGGTACTCGACAACCTGATCGCGGCCGCGCTGCGCGTGCAGGAAAAATATCCGGGGCAGTCGCATTTCATCCTGGTGCTGCGTTCGGATGGCGAACCGGCCCTGGAGGCACGCAAGCGTGAATTCCGCGACAAGGCGGTGGCACTGGGCGTGCCGGTGTACGACGAAATGGCCAACGCCGGGCATCCGCTGGCGGCTTTGGCGGGCTTCGAGCGCTACAAAGCGGCACGGGCTTGATGAGTTACCAGCACGACTTCCGCGCTACCGGTTACCCGCTGCGGCTGTACAGCGGGCGCGATGCGCTGGAACACCTGCCCTCTGAACTGAAGCGCCTGAAGGCGCAAAAAGCCTTCATCGTCTGCGGCCGCAGTGTGTCGCGCAGGACGAAGCTGGTCGATCGCATCCAGCACATCCTTGGCCCGGCCTATGCCGGCCGCTACGACGAAATCGACAAGGACACCACACTGGTTTCAGTGCAGGCGGCCGCTGCTGCTGCCCGTGAGGCCGGTGCCGACCTGCTGATCGGTGTTGGTTCCGGCAGCGTGATCCAGGGCACGCGGGTGGTGGCGATCCTGCTCGCCGAGCAGCGCCCGGTCGACCAGCTGATCACGCAGTATCCGGACAACGCGCCGGCGATCAGTCCCAAGCTGCTGGCGCCCAAGCTGCCGATCATCAATGTGCTGACCGCGGCAACCACCGCACAAAATCGGGCCGGCTCGGCGGTGAAGGATCCGGCGCGGCCCAATCGCATGGAATTTTTCGACCCCAAAACCCGCCCCAGTGCACTGTTCTGGGATGAAGAGGCGCTGCTCACTGCGCCGCCGTCGCTGGCACGCACCACCGGCACCTCGGTGCTGTGGCGCTCGATCATGAATCTTGGCGCGGCGCGCATGGCGCCGCTGTCGGAAGGTGACCGTTTGCAGGCTTTCCGCCTCGCGCGCGGCGCGCTGGCGCGCATGAAT
>JAIENU010000011.1 GCA_019751125.1 Burkholderiales bacterium
CCAAGGGCAATCTGTCGCGGCCGGCCAGCGACATCCGCGCGCAGAACCAGCGGCTGATCTGCAAGGGATTCTTCAGCACGACGCCGTGGCCGCAGCTCGCACAGCTGCCGCGTTACCTGAAGGCGATGCAGCTGCGCCTGCAGAAGTATCCGGCCAATGCCGAGCGCGACGGCAAACACGCGGCGAGCATCGCCGAACTGTGGGGGCGTTACGAGATGCGCCTCGACCTGCAGCGCAAGGCGGGCGAGGTCGATCCGCGCCTGCTTGAATTCCGCTGGCAGATCGAGGAGTTGCGGGTGTCGCTGTACGCGCAGGAGTTGAAGACGCCGTATCCAGTATCGTACAAACGCCTCGATAAATTGTGGACTGCGATGGGGTGAGCAGGGCACGACATGGTTAAACTGCGCCTTAGCCCGGATAAGCGCGCCCAAAGTAAGTCCCCTTGGGGGAAAGCGCCATCCGGGGGATGATTTGATTTCGAAGAGCGCTTGTATGCCCAGGATGACGGCCTTCGGCCTCATCCGGGTTACGGACTGAATCCGAGCCATGACCCAGACCGATACCCAAACCCCGCTGCTGTTCACCCCGATCCGGCTGCGTGGCATCACCGCGCGTAACCGCATCATGGCTTCGCCGATGTGCCAGTACCTGTCGGATGACGGCGCACCTCAGGAATGGCAGCTGGTCAACTTCGGCCGCTTCGCGATGGGCGGCTGCGGTATCGTGTTCACCGAGGAGACCGCGGTCGAGGCGCGCGGGCGCAAGACCTATCACTGCGCCGGCATCTACCATGACAGCCACATCCCCGCCTACCGCCGCATCACCGATTTTCTGCGTGCGCAGGGCGCGGTGCCGGCGATCCAGCTCGGCCACTGCGGCCGTCGTGCTTCCCAGCACGGTCCATTGAAAGACCGTGCGACGCTGACCGAGGCCGATGCGCAGGACAACATGAAGCCCTGGCAGGGCATTTCGCCGAGCCCGCTGCCGCCGACACCCGACGGCGCGATTCCGCGCGAGATGACGCTGGATGACATCCGCGACACGCTGGCTGCATGGCGCGAGGCGGCGCGGCGAGCGGTCGATGCCGGTTACGACCTTTGCGAAATCCACGGCGCGCACGGCTACCTGATCCACCAGTTCCTGTCGCCGCTGTCGAACCTGCGCCGTGACGCTTACGGCGGCAGCCTCGAGGGCCGCATGCGGTATGCGCTGGAAGTCGCCGAGACCGTGCGTGCCGCATGGCCGGCGGACCGTCCGCTGTTTTTCCGGGTGTCGGCGATCGAAGGGGCGGGTGGTGTCTGGGGCATCGAAGACACGCTGGCGCTGACCCGTGAATTAAAGGCACGCGGCGTCGATGCCATCGACTGTTCTTCGGGCGGTGTCGGTGGCGACGGCCCGATGCCCGGTGTGCCACGGGTGCCCGGGTTCCAGGCCGGTTATTCGCGCGAGGTGCGCCACGCCACCGGATTGCCGACCGTGGCGGTGGGCATGATCAGCGATGCACACCACGCCGAAAAACTGCTGCGTGACGGTGATGCCGACGTGATCGCCCTGGCCCGCGGCCTGATGGACGATCCGAACTGGCCGCTGCACGCCGCGCGCACACTCGGTTACGCCGGTGCGCTGGGCCTGGTGCAGGAGCGCGAGGCCCAGCGCCTGCGCCTGCTCGAGCAGCACCGCGCCGATTATCCGCAGGGCAGCGCGGTGGCGATTCCCTATGGCCCGCAGGAGCGGGTGCCTTATTCCTGGGAGACAGGCATCGCAAGGCGCGGGTAGGTTGCCATGCCGTTCAGCGGCTGTGGCGGCGGATGAACTCCAGCGTGGTCTGTGCGGTCAGGTCGGGGTCGGTGCCGCCGGCGTGATAGCCGTCGATGGGCAGGATCTTCAGTTCCGAGCCCGGAATGGTTTTTTGCCAGCCCTCGAACACGGCCTTGCCGCGGCGCGCGGTGTCAGTGCCGATGACCAGTGTCGGCGCCTGGATCTTCTTGATGTCTTCACGGATGTCGATCGCGCCGACCCAGTTCATGTAGGCATGAAACGTCGACAGCGGCGTGCGCCCCATCATGTCCGACCACCAGTCGATGCCCGCTTCGGGCATCTTGCTGCCCATGCGATCACGCTGGGTGCGTTTTGCCCAGGCGCGTATGCTGCTGCGCTCGACCTCCTCGACCCAGCCCGCCGCGTTCGGCGGTGTCACCGGCGAGCAGGATACGGTGACGGTCTTCACCAGCTCCGGCCGCGCCGCTGCCAGCGCCATTACACTGATCCCGCCACTCTTGCCGCCAACAATATGTACCGGGCCGCCGCACACTTCGCGGATGATGCGCGACAGGTCGTCGATATAGCGCTCGTTGGTCAGCGGGTAGTCCTTTGGCACCGGCGTGGACAGTCCGAATCCGCGCTGGTCGATGCGCACCACCCGGTAATGGCGCGAGAAATGCGGCACCCACGCCCGCCAGGCTTCGGTGCATTCGGTGAAGCCGTGTACAAACAGCACCGTTTCCGGCGTTGTCCAGCCGTCAGTGTGGTCGTCGATCAGGTAGTGCAGCCGGCAGTCCGGCAGGTCGAGGTAGGGCATGAACGTTCCTTTTGCTGGGCGATGAATTATTGGGCGCTGATGTTGTTGTCCTTGATGATCTTCGCCCACTTCTGGATGTCGGCGCGGATCACGGCATCGAATTCGGCAGGCGAGTTGCCCACCGCGGTTGCGCCCTCTCCGCTGAGCACGGGTGCGAAGTCCGGCGAGCGCACAATTTTCACGATCTCGCGGTTCAGCCGGTCGATCACGGTCCTGGGGGTGCCGGCCGGCGCCAGAATGCCGTTCCAGCCGCGCGCCTCGTAGCCGCGCACGGTGTCGCCGATCGGCGGCACGTCGGGCAGCGCGGCAATGCGCTGCGCGGCACCAACCCCCAGCGCGCGCACCCGGCCGGCCTTGACCTGCTGCGCGGCAGTGCCTGCGGAGCCGATCAGGTAGAAGTCGATTTCGCCGGAGATCGTGGCGGCCAGTGCCTGTGGTGCGCCCTTGTAGGCAACCTGCGTGAAACGGATGGAGGTCATCGTGCGCAGCAGCTCGGCGGCGAGCGAGCCCATGCTGCTGGCGCCGACCGAGCCGTGGTTGAGCTGCCCCGGTCTGGCCTTGGCGAGATCGATGAGTTCCTTCACCGAACGCACCGGCGACTGGCTGCTGACGATCAGCACCGGAGATACCGCGCTGACCAGCGTGATGCCTGCAAAATCCTTAACCGTGTCGTAGGGCAGATCCTTGAACAGGCTCTGGTTCACCGGGTGCGACGGAAATGCCATCAGCAGGGTGTAGCCGTCCGCTGCGGATTTCGCGACGATGCCGCTGCCCAGCACACCACTTGCGCCGGGGCGGTTATCCACCACCACCTGCTGGCCCAGGGACTCGGTCAGCCTGGGCGCGATGGTGCGGCCGATGATGTCGGTGATGCCGCCGGCGCCACTGGGGATGATCATGCGCACGGGACGGTTGGGGTAGCGGTCCGCCGCTTCCAGCATTGCGGCAGACAGACAAAGCAGGGCGGCCAGCGCCGCTTTTATATATCTCATGATATGGTCTTTGGATCGTGATGTTGAGGCGGGTCCGAGTATAAGGCGGGCACTGGCCGCCAGTGCAGGGCCTGCGCACGGCACATCGCTGATCGAGTCCACATCATTGGATGCTTTGCATCGCCGCCCGCGCATCGCAGTAGAATGGCGACCCCGTAATCAGGAGTGACCCATGCCCTTTGCCGAGATCGACGGCATCCGCACACAATACGAAATCGCCGGTGACGGTGTGCCACTGCTGATGCTCGCACCGGCCGCCTTTGACTCGTCGATCAATCGCTGGCGACTCAATGGCGTGTGGAAGGAAATGCAGCCGCTCGACACGCTGCGCGGTGATTTCAAAATGATTGCCTATGACCGGCGCGAAGCCGGTGAATCCGGCGGGCGCATCGAAGCGCTGACCTGGGATGTCTATGCCCGCCACGGCATCGCGCTGCTCGACCACCTGAAGATCGACAAGGCCTTCATCCTTGGCGGCTGCATGGGGGTGTCGCTGGCGCTGGCGATGGCCGCGCGTTATCCGCAGCGCATCCATGGCCTGCTGCTGCACTGGCCGGTGGGCGGTTACCGCTGGCTGCTGAAGGCGCGCAGCATTTTCGACAGGCACCTCGATTACCTGCGTGGCCACGGTTTTGCCGGCGTGGTGGCGCGTGCCCGGCAGTCGGGTCTGTTCTGGAACGATCCGGAAGCCGGCCCGTGGTCGGCGGTGATCAAGCACGACGCGGCTTTTGCCGAGCGCTACGCCACGCAGGACCTCGAGGCCTACAGCGACATCGTGGCCCGTTCGCGCGACAACATGTTCAACGACACCATGCCCTCGGGCGCCAGCGGCGAAGAACTCCTGGCGATGAAACTGCCGGCCTTCATCATGTCCGGTGATGATGCCTCGCATTCGGCGTCGTCGGCGCAGGCACTGCGGGAACTGATGCCCGATGCCAGACTCTCACCACTGATGCCGCCGGCGCAGAACGCAGCTTCGGTTGCGGCCTGGCTGCGTGAATCCAGGGACGCCGTGCCGGCGGCATGACCCGGCGCTTGAAGTATCTTTAAGCCATGCGTTGACTGTTTTTGCGGTAGGCTGGGAAAAAAACGGCTGGTGCATGGCCGGCTAATCGTCGGCCGGGGACCATGGGTCCCGCGACAACCATACATTTTCGAACGAGGAGAACCCCGATGTTGCTGAACCTGAAAAACACCCTGCGTGCCACGCTGGCGCTGACCCTGGCCACGGCTGCTGCGGTTTCAATGGCTGCCGACCCGGCCAAGGATTATCCGAACAAGCCGGTGCGCCTGATCGGTCCCTTCACGCCCGGTGCCGGCACCGATACCACGGCGCGGCTGATTGCCAAGAGCCTCAGCGAGCAGTGGAATCAGCAGGTGGTGGTCGATAACCGCACCGGTGCCGCCGGCGCGATTGGTGTTGACCTCACTGCGAAAGCACAGCCCGACGGCTATACCATCTGCCTGATCTCGGCGTCGATGCACGTCAACTCGGCAACCAACCCGAACCTGCCCTACGACCTGACCCGCGATCTGCAGGGCATTTCTCAGGCGACCTCGCTGTTCTACGTGATGTACATCAACCCCTCGGTGCCGGCGAAGACCGTGCAGGACCTGGTCAACTACGCCAAGGCCAATCCGAACAAGCTCAACTACAGCTCCTCCGGCACCGGCGGCCTGCAGCACCTGGCCGGCGAACTGTTTGACTACCTGGCCAAGACCAAGATGACCCACGTGCCGTTCAAGGGCACCGCGGCCGGCGTGGTCGCCAACTTGAGCGGCGAAGTGCAGGTCGGCTTCGGCACGCTGTTCGGCGTGCGCCCGCATATGCTGACCAACAAGCTGCGCGGCCTGGCGATCACCGCCAGCAAGCGTTCGCCGGCAGTGGACCTGCCGACCGTGGCCGAGAGCGGCGTGCCGGGTTATAACGTCGACCAGATGTACGGCATCATCGGCAGCGCGAAGATTCCGAAGCCGATCATCAACAAGATCAACGCCGGCATCGTCACCGCGCTGAAGGATCCGGAGACCGTGAAAAAGCTGGTGGCTGACGGTTCGAATCCCGTGGGTTCGACGCCCGAGGCCTATACCGCGGTGATCCGTGGCGAAGTGGACAAGTGGCGCAAGGTGGCCAAGGCCGCCAACCTGCAGTTGCACTAAACCCGCAGCACAGTCCGCGGCCCAAGACTCCGTTGACGGAGCAGGCCGCGGCAACACACCGGGGGAGGGTGTCATGAACGCAAAGTTGTCGGTAATGGCCATGGTGGCCGCCGCGATGTGCGCGGCGGCCGTTCCGGTCGCGGCACAGCAGGCCTATCCCAACCGTCCGGTGCGGCTGATCGTGCCTTTCCCGCCCGGCGGCAGCAATGACATCGTCGGCCGCCTGGTCGGCGCCGGCCTTGCCGAGCGACTGGGCAAGCAGGTGGTGATCGACAACCGCGCCGGCGGCAATTCGATCATCGGCACCGAAATGGCGGCGAAGTCGCCGCCCGACGGCCACACCCTGCTGGTGATCTCAACCTCGTTCACCACCAACCCGATCATCCACAAGCTGCCCTACGATCCGCGCAAGGACTTCGCCTGGGTGGCGATGCTCGGCAGCGGTCCCAATGTGCTGGCGGTGACCAACAGCCTGCCGGTGAAGACCGTGCCGGAGCTGATCGCGCTCGCCAAGGCCAAACCCGACTTCATCATTTACGCGTCCACCGGCGTCGGCAGCAACGCGCATTTCGGCACCGAACTGTTCAAGCACATGACCGGCACGCGCATGCTGCATGTGCCGTACAAGGGTGGCGGTCCGGCGCTGCTCGAAACCATCGCCGGCCAGGCGCACATCTGCCTGTCCTCGCTGATCCAGGCCATCGGCCACATGCGTGCCGGCCGGCTGCGCGGCATTGCCACCAGCGGTGCGAAACGCAGCATCACCGTGCCCGAGATTCCGACCATCGCCGAGTCCGGCGTGCCCGGCTACGACACCGCCAACTGGTGGGGCATCGCGGTGCCTCGCGGCACCTCGCCTGCGATCATCAGGCGCGTCAACGACGAGGTGAAGGTGGTGCTCGAAAACCCCGACACCATCAAGCGCATGATCAACGAGGGTGCCGAGCCGATGACCAAGACCCCGGAAGAACTCGGCCGCCATGTCATCGGCGAAATGGATAAATGGGTGAAGGTGGCGCAGATCGCCGGCATCAAGGGCGAGTGAGTGCTTGGTGCAAGGTTTGCAATGACGCCGTACGACGCAAGTCGTACGGCTTTGTTTTTCATGGAGACTGAATGATGAGTGATGGCATTGTTGCAGGCAAAGTCGTGGTGGTCACCGGCGCGGGGCGCGGCATCGGTCGCGACATCGCGCTGATGATGGCGAAGGAGGGCGCGAAAGTCGTGGTCAACGACATCGGTACCTCGCTCGCCGGCGAAGGTGCGGACCAGACGCCGGCGGAAGAAGTGGTGCAGCTGATCAAGGCGGGGGGCGGCGAGGCGGTGGCGAGCTATGACAGCGTGGCGGATTTTGATGCCGCCGGGCGCATCGTGCAGAAGGCGGTCGACACCTTTGGCCGTGTCGATTGCGTGGTCAACAACGCCGGCATCCTGCGCGACGTGATTTTCCACAAGATGACTTTTGATGACTGGGATTCGGTGATGAAGGTGATCAGCTACGGCGCCTTCAACATGAGCCGCGCCGCTGCGACCTTCTTCCGCCAGCAGAACGGCGGCAGCTTCGTGCACATGATTTCCAACTCCGGGCTCGCCGGCAACGTCGGCCAGGCCAACTACGGCGCGGCGAAGGCGAGCATGGTCATGCTGTCCAAGCACATCGCGCTCGACATGCAGCGCTTCAACGTACGCTCCAACTGCATCGCGCCCTCGGCGTGGACCCGGATGACCGGCTCCATTCCCTCCAACACCCCGGACAAGGCCGCGCGTGTCGCGCAGCGCATGATGGTCACGCCGGACAAGAATGCGCCGCTTGCGGTGTTCCTCGCCAGCGACGCGGCGAAGGACGTCAACGGCCAGGTGTTCTACACCCGCATGAACGAAATCTTCCTGATGAGCCAGTCGCGTCCGGTGCGCGGCCTGCAGCGCAGCGAAGGCTGGACGCCGAAGGCCATCGCCGAACACGCACTGCCGGCACTGAAGCCTTCGTTCTATCCGCTCGACCGCAACCAGGATGTGTTCAGCTGGGATCCGGTGTGAGGCCGATTCCGGCCTGATTGCCGTTCCAGCGAAGCCATCCGCCGCCCTGCACTTGCCAAAGGGCAGGCGGTTCTGTGCTGCCGCACCACAACGCAGCTCCGCACCTATCCGGCGCCCCGAAGCGGTGCCGATTGTCCGTGCTTTGCCATCGATGAGGTAATTATATAAATAATTGTTTTTATTATAATTTTGTTGTTTTCCGGCATGGCGTCCGATGTGGTACGGCTCTTGCATCCCATCTTGTATACCAGTTGGTATGCGATTAGCTGACACCACCACTCTATTAGATACAACCTGGAAAGGGATGCCATGAACCGACGCGAACTCCTCAAATCTGCCGGCGCCGTTGCAGCGGGCGCCGCGATGCTGCCGTTCCTGAAAACCAATGCCTGGGCACAATCGGCGGGCACGGCCGTTGTGCTGATCGGCAATACGATCAACAGCCTCGACATCCACCGTCCCGGCACCAACCGGCCGAGCTACCAGGTGGCGGTCAATGTCTATGACCGTCTGGTGACCTTCGGCACCAAGAAACTCGCCGACGGTTCGCTGTCCTACGACTACGACAAGGTCGAGCCCGAACTCGCCGAGAGCTGGCAGATTTCATCCGACCGCAAGGCGATCCTGTTCAAGCTCAAGCCCAACGCCACCTTCTGGGACGGCACACCCGTCACCGCGGAGGACGTGAAGTGGTCTTTCGACCGCGCGCTGGCGCTGGGTGGTTTCCCCAGGGTGCAGATGGGCGCCGGCGGTTTTGTCGATCCCGCGCAGTTCGTGGTGGTGGACAGCAAAACCTTCCGCGTCGACCTCAAGCAGCCGTCGAAGCTGGCCCTGCCCAACCTCGGTGTGCCGGTGGCGGTGATCATAAATTCGAAAGTGGCCCGCGCCAACGCCACGGACAAGGATCCCTGGGCCACCGAGTACCTGCACCGCACGCCGGCCGGCAGCGGTGCCTTCAAGGTCGAGCGCTGGGAACCGGGCCAGCAGCTGGTCTATGCACGTAACGACAAATGGGTGGGCGGCCCGTTGCCCGGCGTGCAGCGCGTGATCATCCGCGAAGTGCCGGCGACGGCGACACGCCGCGCGATGGTCGAGCGCGGTGATGCACATCTGTCCTTCCAGATCCCGAACAAGGATGCGCAGGAGCTGGCGGCGGCGAAAAAGGTCAAGGTTGTCGGCTCGCCGATCGACAACTGCCTTTATGTCGCCTGCCTCAACTACAACTTCGAGCCGTTCAAGGACCCGAAGGTGCGCCAGGCCGTGGCCTACGCCATCCCGTACGAGCAGATCTTCAAGCAGGCCGCCTATGGCCGCGGCGTGCCGATGTGGGGTGCCAAGTCGGCGAAGCCGGCCACCGCCGCCTGGCCGCAGAAGTTTCCCTACGACACCGACCTGAAAAAGGCCCAGGCACTGCTCGCGCAGACCAAGTACAAGGGCGGCTTCGAAGTGCCGCTGTCCTATGACCTCGGCGAGGCCGACTGGGGTGAGCCCGCGGCGCTGCTGATCCAGGAAAGCCTGGGCAAGATCGGCATCAAGGTCACGCTCGACAAGGTGCCGGGGGCGAACTGGCGCACCGTCGCGCTGGTCGAGAAAAAACTTCCGTTCCTGCTGGAGAATTTTGGCGGCTGGCTTAACACCGCCGACTATTACTTCTACTGGGCCTATATCAAGGGCAACCTGTTCAACGCCTCCAACTATGACGATCCGGCGGTGGCCAAGCTGGTCGAGGAGACGCTGCACATGGAGAAATCCGACAAGTCCTACGACGCCAAGATCAAGCAGCTGATCCAGAAGGCCTTCGACGACGTGCCGCGCATCCCCCTGTGGCAGCCGACGCTGGATTCGGCGATGTCACCGAAGCTGCAGGGCTACGAGTTCTGGTTCCACCGCCAGGTGGATGCGCGTTCCTACAAGCTGGTCTGAGCATAAAAGGGCTGGCGGAAAAAACGGGGAGCGGTCATGGGCCATTTGAGCATCATTCTTGCGCGGGTCTTGCAGGCGGCGCCGACGCTGTTCGGCATCGTCGTGGTGACTTTCCTGCTCACCCGCGCGCTGCCCGGCGACCCGGCGGCGTACTTTGCCGGAGCCTCGGCGACGCCGGAGTCGATTGCCGAGATCCGCGCCCAGCTCGGCACCGACCAGCCGCTGCCGGTGCAGTTTGTGCGCTACCTGAAGGACCTCGCCGGCGGCAACCTCGGCCAGTCGGTGTCCACCGGCCAGCCGGTGGCCGACGAGCTGCTGCGCCGGCTGCCGGCCTCGCTGGAGCTGACGCTGTCGGCGCTGCTGCTGTCGGTGAGCATTGCGATTCCGCTGGGCGTGCTTGCCGCGGTGCGACAGGACAGCTGGGTTGATCAGCTGTGCCGCTTCGTCGTCACCGCCGGCGTCAGCCTGCCGACCTTTTTCACCGGGCTGCTGCTGGTCTATGTGTTCTATTTCCTGCTCGGCTGGGCGCCGGCGCCGCTGGGCCGGCTCGACATGCTGCACATCACGCCGCCGCCGGTGACCGGCTTTCTGGTCATCGACAGCCTGATCGCGCGCGAATGGAGCACCGCCTGGTCGGCGCTGAAGCAGCTGCTGCTGCCGTCGATCACGCTGGCACTGTTCACGCTGGCGCCGATCGCGCGCATGACCCGGGCCGCGATGCTGCAGGCGCTGGCTTCCGAATACCTGCGCACCGCGCGCGCTGCCGGCCTGTCGAGCAGCCGCGTGCTGATGGTCTATGCCTTCCGCAACGCGCTGCTGCCGGTGGTGACCACGCTGGGCATGGTGTTCTCGTTCACCCTCGGCGCCAATGTGCTGGTTGAAAAAGTGTTTGCCTGGCCCGGCATCGGCTCCTTCGCGATCGAGGCGCTGGTGGTGTCCGACTACGCCGCGGTGCAGGGCTTCGTGCTGTCGATGGCGGTGCTGTTCGTGCTGCTGAACCTGGTCATCGACACCCTCTACACGCTGATCGATCCGCGCGTGCGGATCGAAGGTTGAAGGCGGAGGACCCAACATGACCGACATCACCGTCAACACGCTGGCCGCCGCACCCCGCAGCAGCGCCTGGAGCCGCGGCTACGCCCACTTCCGTTATGTGATGACTTCCAATCCGGTGACGCTGCTCGCTTTCGTCATGCTCGCCGCGATGATCCTGATTGCCGTGTTCGGCCCCTTGCTGGTGCCGCACGACCCCCTTGCCACCGCCGCCGACAAGGCACTCAAGCCGCCGAGCCTGCAACACTGGTTTGGCACAGACCAGCTGGGCCGTGACGTGTTTTCCCGCGTCATCGTTGCCACGCGGCTTGATCTGCTGATTTCCGTGTCGGCGGTGGCTCTTTCATTTTTTGTCGGCGTCGCGATGGGTGCCTGCGCCGGTTACTGGGGCGGCTGGTTCGACAAGCTCTCCGGGCGGCTGCTTGACACCATCATGGCCTTTCCGCTGTTCGTGCTGGCGATGGGCATCGTTGCGGCGGCGGGCAACACCATCCAGAACATCGTCATCGCCACCGCGATCATCAACCTGCCGTTCTACGCGCGTGTTGCACGTGCCGAGGTGTCGATCCGCCGCAATGCCGGCTTCGTGCAGGCGGCTCGGCTGTCCGGCAACACCGAGCTGCGCATCCTGATTGAAAAAATCCTGCCCAACACGCTGCCGCCGATGATGGTGCAGCTGTCGCTGAACATGGGCTGGGCGATCCTTAATGCCGCCGGCCTGTCCTTCATCGGCCTCGGCGTGCGGCCGCCGACGGCGGAGTGGGGAATCATGGTGGCCGAGGGCGCCAACTACATCGTTTCCGGCGAATGGTGGCTCGCGCTGTTTCCGGGCGCGGCGCTGATGCTTGCGGTGTTCACCTTCAACCTGCTCGGCGACGGCCTGCGTGACCTCGTCGATCCGCAGAGGCGCACATGAGCACACATTTGCATAACCAGCTGCATAATCCGTCGCTGCTGGCGGTGCGCGACCTCTGCGTTGAATTCGCCACACGCAAGGGCCCGGTCACCGCGGTGCGCGCGGTCAACCTGCAGGTGGCCAAGGGCGAGACGCTGGGCATCGTCGGCGAATCAGGCTCCGGCAAGTCGGTGACATCCTATGCGGTGATGCGCATCCTCGACCGCGCCGGGCGCATTGTCTCGGGTGGCATCGAATTCGGCGGCATGCAGCTGCACGGCGCGGACGAAGCGACAATGAGCGACCTGCGCGGCCGCGAAATCTCGATGATTTTCCAGAACCCGCGCGCCGCGCTGAATCCGATCCGTCCGGTCGGCAAGCAGATCGAGGACGTGCTGATCCGCCACGCCCAGGCCACCCATGACCAGGCGAAGGCCAAGGCGATCGAGGCGCTGGAAAAGGTGCGCATCCGCGATGCTGCCAAGCGCTATCACGCCTATCCCTTTGAACTATCGGGCGGCATGTGCCAGCGCGTGGTGATCGCGATTGCGCTGGCCTGCCGGCCGCAGCTGCTGATTGCCGACGAGCCGACCACCGGGCTTGATGTCACCACGCAGAAGGCGGTGATGGAACTGGTGCGCGAGCTGACGCGTTCCGAAGGCATGTCGACGCTGCTGATCACCCACGACCTCGGCCTCGCCGGCGAATACTGCGACCGCATCGTCGTCATGGAAAAGGGCGAGGTGGTCGAGCAGCAGGACACCAAGGGCCTGTTCACCGCGCCGGCGCATCCCTATACCCGGCGCCTGATCCGTTCCACGCCGCATTCGGCGGCGACCATCCGTGACCTGTTGCCGGATGATTTGCGCACGCCGCTGCCGCCGGCCGTGGCGGTGTCGGAAGAACCGCTGCTGGAGGTGAAGGATCTGGTCAAGGTGTTCGAAGCACCATCCTCGTTCATCCAGCGCCTGCGCGGCCGGCGCGAGTCCGGTTACCGCGCAGTGGACGGGATCAGTTTCAGCATCGCGCGCGGCGAGAGTGTCGGCCTGGTCGGTGAATCGGGCTGCGGCAAATCGACGACCTCGGCGATGGTGATGCGGCTGCTCGATTCGAGCTCGGGCAGCATCCGCTTCAAGGGCCATGAGCTGACTGCGGTGTCGGCGGCGCAATTCGCGCGCACGCCGCAGCGCCGCGAACTGCAGATGGTCTTCCAGGACCCGCATGAAAGTCTGAACCCGCGCGCCACCGCGGCGCAGTCGATTGCCGATCCGCTGCGCCGGCTCGAAGGCATGACCGACGGCGCGGCGATCCGTGCCCGTGTCGAGGAACTCGCCGCGCAGGTCGGCCTGCCGCTGGAACTGCTCGACCGCCTGCCGCACCAGCTCTCCGGCGGGCAGAAGGCGCGTGTCGGCATCGCCCGCGCGATATCCACCAAACCGGAATTGCTGATTCTCGATGAGCCGACGGCCGCGCTGGATGTGTCGGTGCAGGCGGTGGTGCTCAACCTGCTGGCCGACCTCAAAGCGCAGTCCGGCATGAGTTATCTGTTTGTCAGCCACGACCTCGAGGTGGTGCGCCTGCTTTGCGACCGCGTGATCGTGATGCGCGCCGGCAGCATCGTCGAAGAAGGGCCTACAGCGCAGGTGCTGTCGAATCCGCAGGCTGAATACACCCGCGAGCTGCTGTCAGCGATTCCGCGTCCGGCGCATCTGCCGGGGCATGGCGCGCAGGCAGCCCTTGTGGTGGGCGCGGGAGCGGCATGAGCACGATGCTGACGGTTTCGGAATGGCGGGCGGCGGCACTGGCCGATCGTGAATCTGCCGCTGCTGCATTACGCACACGCCGGCAGCTGCTGGCACAGGGTGGTGATCCGGCGTGGATCTGCATCGCCAGCGAAGAACAGCTTGAGGACCAGCTCGCGCGCCTGGCGCAGCTCGATCCGGTGGCCTGTCCGCTCTACGGCGTGCCTTTTGCGGTCAAGGACAACATCGATGTGTCCGGCTGGACCACCACCGCGGCCTGTCCTGAATTCGCCAACGTCGCGAACAAGACTGCGCAGGTGGTCAATGCGCTGATGGCTGCTGGCGCGGTGCTGCTTGGCAAGACCAATCTCGACCAGTTCGCCACCGGGCTGGTCGGCACCCGTTCGCCCTATGGCGCGGTGCCCAACACCTTCAGCACCGCGCATGTCAGCGGCGGTTCCAGTTCAGGCTCGGCCAGCGTGGTCGCGCGCGGTCTGGTCGCTTTTGCGCTGGGCACCGACACCGCAGGTTCAGGGCGGGTGCCCGCGGGTTTCAACAACCTCATCGGCCTGAAACCGACCCCGGGCGCGGTCAGCACCGCCGGCGTGGTGCCGGCCTGCCGTTCTCTGGACTGCGTGTCGCTGCTGACACTGACCGCGGCCGATGCCGCGGCGGTGTATGCGGTGATGGCGGGTGCTGGCGCACCGGGTGCCGAAGAGCCGCGTTTCCACCAGCCGCCGCCGCCGCGTTTTGCCTTGCCCGCGGCTTTGCGCGTCGGTTTGCCGCGTGAGCCGTTTTTTGTCAGCGGCGCCTACCGCTCTATGTTTGAGCGCGCCTGCCGCCACCTCGACGGCCTGGGCTGGACCCACGGCGATTTTGATCTTGCGCCATTCACTGCGGTGGCCGAACTGCTGTATCAGGGGCCGTGGACCGCCGAACGTTACGCGGTGGCCGGGGCTTGCATCGAGCGTGGCGGTGCCGGCATCGACGCCACCGTGGCGCAGGTGATCGGCGCCGGCCGCGGTTACAGCGCAGTGGATGCCTTCAACGGCCTGTATCGTGTGCGCGAGCTGCAGGCGATGACGCAGGCGGTGTGGTCACGCTTTGATGTGCTGATGGTGCCGACGGCGCCCAACCTGCCGACACTGGCCGATGTCGCAGCGGCGCCGATCGTGCGCAACAGCGAACTCGGCACCTATACCAATTTCGTCAATCTGCTCGGGCTGTCGGCGGTGGCGCTGCCCTTCGGTTTCACGCCCGAAGGCCTGCCCTTCGGCGTGACCTTCATTGCCCGGGGTGGATATGACTGGGCGCTCGCCGAACTCGCTGCGCAATGGCAGCAACGGTTGCAGCTGCCGCTGGGTGCGAAGCTGCGCGGGCTGGCAGAGGCGGATGCGGTGATCACAGCGACACCACCGGCTTCGCTGCCGCTGGCCGTGGTCGGCGCCCACCTCTCGGGCATGCCGCTGCACCACCAGCTGACCGAGCGCGGCGCCAGGCTGCGTGCGGCGACATTCACCGCGCCGCATTACCGCCTGCATGCATTGAAGAATACCCAGCCGGCCAAGCCCGGCCTGGTGCGTGTGTCCCAAGGCGCAATGCAGGGCGCGGCGATCGCGGTGGAGGTGTACGATATGCCGATGGACACTTTCGGATCCTTTCTCGCCGGCATTGCGCCGCCGCTGGGACTGGGTAGCATCGAACTGGGCGATGGAAGCTGGGTCAACGGCTTCATCTGCGAACCCCGGGCGCTGGATGGCGCCGAGGACATCACGGCCTGGGGCGGCTGGCGCAGTTACATCGACGGCCGCAGCCGCCAGCGCGTGGCGTCATGAGCAAGGTGGTCAATATCAGCAAGGCCGGCGAAGAAGAGGGCAGCCTTGCCGAGCAGGCTTATGCGCGGATCAAGAGGCGCATTTTCGATTTCGACCTGATGCCCGGCGACCGCCTGTCCGAATCCGAGCTCGCCGAGCAGATCAAGGTCAGCCGCACCCCCCTGCGCCAGGCCCTGCAGCGCCTGCAGCATGAGGGCTTTGTCGAGGCGATTCCCAAGGTCGGCTGGCTGGTGCCGCCGCTGTCCTTCGACAAGTTCGATGCGCTGTACGACTTCCGCGTGCTGATCGAATGTTTCGCGGTGCGCGAGCTGTGCGCCGACGCCGAGGAGCGGCCCGAACTCGCGGCACTGGCGGCGGTATGGCATGTGCCGGAAACGGAGCGCCTGAGTGATCCGGTGGAGGTTGGCGCGCTGGACGAAGCCTTTCACCTCGCCATTGTCGAATCCACCGGCAATCCCGAGATGCTGCGCACCTACCGCGAGATCACCGAGCGCGTGCGCATCATCCGCCGCCTCGATTTCACCATCACCGACCGCGTCGCCGCGACCTATGCCGAACACGGCAAGATCCTCACCGCGATCCAGCGCCGCCGTGTCGACGAGGCGCAGCGCCTGCTTGCTGCGCACATCGAGCAGAGCAAGCTTGAGGTGCGCAAGATCACGCTCGACACCCTGTATCAGGCGCGCAGCCGCAACCGTGCCGCGCGCGAGGACGGCCGCGGCGCCTGAGTATCAGCCGGGCTTTTGCCGCAGGCGTTCCACATGCCGGAGCCGCGCAGGGTCCGGACGCAGGCTTGGTGTAACATCGAATTCATTCCCCCGGAGGTTCCCGCATGAACGCGAAGTTTTCCGTTGGTGTCGCCGCTGCATTCACCTTTTTTTCCGGTCTGGCTGCGGCCCAGGATAAAGCCGCCCAGGACAAGGCTGCTGCGGCGTATCCGAACAAGCCGATCCGCATGATCGTGCCCTTCGCCCCCGGTGGCGGGCTCGACATCAGCACGCGGCTGATCGGGCAGAAGCTGACCGAGAAGTGGGGGCAGAGCGTTGTGGTGGATACCCGTCCCGGCGCGGCGACCATCGTCGGTACCGAGATCGCGTCGAAGGCCGCGCCCGACGGCTACACCATGCTGATGATCACCACCACCTTCGCCATCAACCCCAGCCTCTACGCCAAGCTGCCGTACAACCCGCTGAAGGATTTCACGCCGGTGACGCAGCTCAATTCGCAGCCGAACATTGTTGTCGTCAACGCCTCGCTGCCGGTGTCTTCGGTCAAGGACCTGATCGCGATGGCCAAGGGCAAACCCGGCGAGCTGACCTTTGCCACGCCGGGTGCTGGTTCCGCGCCGCATCTGTCGGCGGAACTGTTCCAGCGCACCGCCGGCATCCAGATGATCCACGTGCCGTACAAGGGCATCCCGCCGGCGATCACCGACCTGATCGGCGGCCGCATCTCGATGCTGTTCACCACCACCATCTCCGCCGTGCCGCACATCAAGGCGGGCAAGGTGAAGGGGCTCGCGATCACCAGCGCCAAGCGCCTCGATTCGATGCCCGAGGTGCCGACCATCGGCGAAACGCTGAAGGGTTATTCCGCCGAGGCATTTCAGGGCATGGTCGCGCCGGCCGGTGTGCCGCGTCCCATCGTCGACAAACTCGCGCGCGAAGTCATCGCCGCGCTGCAGACGCCGGACCTGGTCAAGGCCTTTGCGGCTTCGGGCGCCGTGGCCGTGGGCAGCACACCGGCGGAATTCAACACCTTCCTCAACAGCGAGATGGCGAAGTGGGGCAAGGTGATCAAGGAAGCCAACATCAAGCTTGAGCAGTAGGCAGCAACAAGAATAAATATCGTTTAAAAACAAATACTTAGGAGATTTTATGCCGTTCGCCCAACTTTACGTCGCCGAAGGCCGCACCCCGGAACAGAAAAAAGTGCTGATCGAGAAAGTCACCCAGGCTTTTGTGGATGCCGTCGGCGTGAAACCCGAATCGGTGTGGATCACCGTGCAGGACATCCCCAAGAATTCCTGGGGGGTTGGTGGCAAGACACTGGCGGAACGCAGCTAGTACTGCGGCATACAACGACGACGATCCGCAGCAGGAGCACGTGATGGCTGAAAAAAAACGCGCAGTCAAAATGGCGGTGCCGGCGCCGAGCTTCCGGCCGAACATGGTCGGGCGCAACCACGCCGCATCCGCCGGCCACTACCTCGCGACTCTCGCCGCGATGCGCGTGCTCGACCGCGGCGGCAATGCCGTCGATGCCGGTGTCACCGCCTCGATGGCGCTGTCGGTGCTGCAGCCGGACATGGTCAGCTTCGCCTGCGTCGCGCCGACGCTGATCTACATGAAAGAGCAGGACAAGGTGGTCAGCCTGGCCGGGCTCGGCTACTGGCCGAAAAGCACCGATGTCGCGAAGCTGATCGCCGCCGGCAACGGCAAGGCGGTGCCGGAAAACCTGCTGCGCACGGTGATACCTGCCGCACCGGCCACCTACATCACCGCGCTGCGCCGCTACGGCACGATCTCGTTTGAAGAAGCGGTAACGCCGGCGATGGGGCTGGCGAAGAATGGTTTCGCGGTTTATCCGCTGCTGTCCACCAACATCGAATACCTCGAGAACAGCTTCAGGCGCTGGCCCGACAACGAGCGCATCTTCCTGCCCAGGGGCCGCGCGCCCAGGGTCGGTGAACTGTTCGTGCAGGAAGACCTGGCGAAGACCATGGCGCGGCTGATCCAGGCCGAGCGCGACTGCAAGGGTGACCGCGACAAAAAACTCGCCGCGGTACACGACTATTTCTACCGCGGTCCGATTGCGCGCGAGATTTCCGATTACCACGCCGCCAATGGCGGCTTCATGACCTTTGACGACCTCGCCGCGTTTGAAGTGCCGGTCGAGGACAGCATCAGTGTCAACTACCGTGGCTATACCGTGCACGCCTGCGATGTGTGGTGCCAGGGCATCGTGCTGCTCGAGTCGCTGAAAATCCTCGAAGGTTATGACCTCGGATCGATGAAGCACAACTCGCCGGACTACGCGCACCTGATTGCGGCGGCGCTGAATCTGTCATTCGCCGACCGCGAGGCTTATGTCGGTGATCCGAAGTTCGTGAAGGTGCCGCGCGACGCGATGATTTCGGAGGCCTATGCCAGACGACAGCGCGCACGCATCGACATGCAGAAGGCCTTCGACCGCCTGCCCGATCCGGGCGACCCCGAAATGACCGGGCGCGTACCGGGCGGCATGACGGCCGGCGCGCTGGCCTCGCCGCATGGCCTGTCAAGGCTGTCGCAGGACACCATCTACAACTGCGTCGTTGACCGCTGGGGCAACGGCTATTCCGCCACCACCTCCGACAATGCCAGTGAAACCCCGATCATCCCCGGCACCGGCCTGGCGATTTCCTCGCGTGGCTGCCAGTCGCGCCTCGAACCCGGCCATCCTTCGGAAGTGAAGCCGGGCAAGCGCCCGCGGCTGACGCCGAATCCGGCTATGGCGTTCAAGGACGGCAAGCTGTTCATGACCTTCGGCACGCCCGGCGGCGACCAGCAGTCGCAGGGCATGCTGCAGGTTTTCCTGAATGTCGTGGACCACGGCATGACCGTGCAGCAGGCGGTGGAAGCGCCGCGGGTGTCCTCGCAGAGCTTCCCCAATTCATTCGCGCCGCATGCCTACTATCCGGGCCGGCTCAATGTCGAAGAAGACTTCGGCCCGGAAGTCATCGCCGAGCTGCGCCGCCGTGGCCACGATGTCGAAGTCTGGCCGCGTTTCCCGGCCGCCAATGCCGCGGTGTGCGCGATCAAGATCGACCCCGAAACCGGATTACGCCACGCCGGCGCCGATCCGAGGCGCGAGGGTTACGCGCTGGCGTGGTAGTGCGTAGCCGCCTCTCTGGATGTCGGCTCGCCCCCCGAGGGGACTTTCTCCGGGGCGCACCGGCATGACTTTTTCAGTTGCACGCTGCAACCCGTGCCAAAGTTCATCATGAATGGCGATACCAAACCCGAAGGCGGCTTTGACTACTGGGTCAGCGACGAACAGCTTGCAGCATTCGCCAGGCTGTCGATGATTGAGCGCCTGCGCTGGGTCGAGGATGCACGGCTGTTTACACTCGCCGGACAAACACCTGAAACCCGCGAGCGGATGGCGCGGCTGCGCCGGGGTGAAACCATAGTTTGAGCAGGCGCCTCCGCGTTTTTGCGTTGACAGCCTGTCGCCCCCTCCACACAATGCGCCAGCCCGATGAGGGCTCCATCTGGAGGAGACGACATGGCCATAACCATTAAAAAAATAGTCGGCGGTCTTGCACTTGCCGCCATCAGCTGCGGCGCGTTCGCGCAAAGCTTTCCGTCAAAACCGGTGCGCATCCTTGTCGGCTTCGGTGCCGGTGGCGCCACCGACATCGTCGCGCGCACGCTGGCGCAGAGCCTGACCGCGGACTGGAAGCAGAACGTGCTGGTCGAAAACCGCGCAGGGGCCAGCGGCATGATCGCCGCCGAGATGACCGCCAAGGCGCCGGCCGACGGCTACACGCTGATGATCACACCGCAGACCAGCCTCGCGGTGGCGCCTGCGCTGTACGGCAAGGCGCCGTACGACACCATGCGCGATTTCGCGACGATCACGCTGACCGGCTATACGCCGCTGCTGATGGTGATCCATCCTTCTTTCCCGGTGAAGAACTTCAAGGAATTCATCGCGCTCGCCAAAAAGAGCAAGGAGCCGATCACCTTCGGTTCCGGCGGCGTCGGTTCGTCGCCGCACATGGCCGGCGAGCTGATGGCCTCGCAGCTCGGCATCAAGATCACCCACGTGCCGTACAAGGGCGAGAATCCCGCGATTGCCGACACCATGGGCGGCCAGATTCCGATCATGTTCGGCAACCTGCCGGTGGCGGTGCCGCATGTGAACAGCGGCAAGCTGCGCGGCATCGCCAACACCTGGAGCACACGCTCGCCGCTGGCGCCCGATGTGCCCACGGTGGCCGAGTCCGGCTTCAAGGATTACGCCATCGCCACCTGGTTCGGCCTGCTCGGCCCGGCCAACATGCCGGCTGATCTGGTCGGCCGCATCCAGCGGGACACTGCGCGCATGTTCAATGTGCCCGCGACCAAGGAAAAACTCACCGGCATGGGTGTTGAGCTGATCCTCAATTCCCCCGAGCAGTTCCGTGATTACCTGAAGGGTGAGGTTGCCCGCTACGCCAAGGTGATCAAGGACGCCGGCATCAAGGCGCAATAAGGTTGCTCAAGCCATGACGCTACCGGTTGCCGTCATCGGCCTCGGCGCGCTGGGCCTGCCGGTTGCTTCCCGGCTGCTCGCAGCCGGCCATCCCGTCGCGGTGTATGACGTACGCGCCGAGCCAATGCGCGAGCTGGCGGCGCAGGGTGCACGTGCTGCCGCGACACCTGCGGAGGCGGCGCGTGAGGCCGATGTCATCGTCAGCCTGGTGTCCGATACCGCGCAGACCGACAGCATCGTCAGCGGCAAGGGCGGCATCCTGGAAACACTCAAGCCCGGCGCAATCTTTGCCACCGGCAGCACGCTGGGGCCGGCACCGGTGCAGCGTGTCGCCGCACAGATTGCAGCCAAGGGCGGGCACACGCTGGACATCCCGATTTCCGGCGGCATCATCGCCGCACGTGACGGCGCGCTGAGCCTGATGGTTGGCGGTGATGCCGCAGTGCTGCAACGTGCGCGGCCTGTGCTTGAGGTATTCGCCCGCGACATTACCCACTGCGGCGCGGTCGGCAGCGGCCAAGCCGCCAAGCTGGCGCACCAGCTGGTGTTCGCGGTCAATGTGATGGCACTGCTCGAAGGTCTGGCGCTGGGCAAGGCGGGTGGTGTCGATCCCGAAGTGATGAAAACCGTGCTCAAGCAGGGCCTCGCCAACAGCACCGTGCTTCAGGTCTGGCACGACCTTGGTCCGCGCTGGAAAGGCATGCTGCAGGCCACCGCGCCCGATGCGCCGCTGCCGAACATGCGCAAGGACCTGCATCTGGTGCTGGAGCTCGCCGAGGCCCTGGGCCTTGATGCACCCGTGGCCTTGCGTGCTTCGCAGGTGGCGGATTCGGGCAAGGCGACGGGGCATCTGGATACATTGATTTAAATGGGTCGTCACCCCGGTGCGCCCCGAAGGAAGTCTCCTTGGGGGGCAAGCCGGGGTCCAGGGGCTGCGTGAATGTTTCAGCAGTCGTTTTCCTGGATTCCGGTTTTAGCCGGGATGACGAAGTGCTATGGCTTCACCAAGAATAATCATATGACTGACACCAAACCCCGCCTGCAGTCCCCAACCGGCACCTGCGACACCCACATGCACATCTTCGAGCCGCAGTACGCGCCCTTGCCCGGCGCCAATCTGCCGGCGATGCCGGGCACCATCGCGGCCTATCGCGTGCTGCGTGAACGGCTGGGCATCACGCGCACGGTGATCGTGCAGCCCACCGCCTACGGCAAGGACAACCGCTGCACACTGGCGGCAATGCAGGCATTGGCTGATGAGCGGCACCAGACGCGCGGCGTGGCGATCGTGCTGCCCGAAGACAGCGATGCCGAAATCGCCCGACTCACGGCGGCTGGTATCCGCGGCATCCGTTATCACCTGCTGCCCGGCGGCGGGGTGCAATGGGAAACGCTGGAGACCATGGCGGCGCGTGTCGCACCCCAGGGCTGGCATGTGCAGATCCAGCTCGACGGCCGTGAACTCGCCGGACGCGAAGCGCTGCTGAAGAAACTGCCCTGCGACATCGTCATCGACCACATCGGCCGTTTCATGCAGCCGGTGGCGGCGGACGATGCCGGCTGGCTTGCGCTGCGGCGCCTGGTTGATGGCGGGCGCTGCTGGATCAAACTCTCGGCGCCGTACCACGGTTCAAAAACCGGCGCGCCGTGCTACGACGATGCCGGTGAACTGGCGCGGCAACTGATCCGTGCCGCGCCCGAGCGCATGCTCTACGCCACCAACTGGCCGCATCCTTCGTTGAAAAGCGGTTTCCCGGATGACGCTGCACTACTCGACCTGCTCAACGACTGGGCGGGCAGTGAGGCGGTGCGCCGGCAGATCCTGGTCGACAATCCGGCACGGCTCTATGGCTTCTAAAAAATATAAATAAAAACAAATACTTATATTGATATTCCGGGGTGTGCAGGGGTCAGGGCGGGTCATGGCCAGAAATGGCCATTTTGGCTAAAATGGCCAAAACTGTCACCGAGGACGCGCCATGTCGACACTGACCTATCGCAACAGCAACGGACAACTGGTTGACCTTCCTTCCGTTGCCGCCACCCAGCTGAAAAACGGACTGGGCAGCGTGATGGAGCAGGTGATGCGCCGCGGCGCGATTGCCATCACCCGGCACGAAACACCCAAGGCCGTGCTGCTGGCCTACGACGAATTCGTGGCGCTGACCAGGGACCGCGCGCCGGTGTTGAACGACCTCACCGCCGAATACGACGTGCTGCTCGAGCGTATGCAGACGCCGGCGGCGCGCAAGGCCGTGGTCAAGGCCTTCAACGCCACCCCGGAAGAGGTGGGGCGCGCCGCGGTAAAAGCCGCGCGCAGAAAACGCTGAAGCGGTTGCTGCCCCGGGTTCTGCGGTCGATGGGCCATGAAGGATGAATGTCCCGCGCATCAATGTGCTGGCCGGCGTCAATGGCGCTGGCAAGAGCAGCGTGGCCGGTGCAACCATCCGCAGCGCCGGCGGTTTTTATTACAACCCCGATGAAGCCGCACGCGAGATCAAGCTCGCAAGGCCGGGCCTGACCCAGGTCGAGGCCAACAGCGCGGCCTGGCATCGCGGCCGTGACCTGCTGGAGCAGGCCATCGCGCGGCGGCTCGATTTCACCTTCGAGACCACGCTTGGCGCCACCACCATGACGAAATTGCTCGTGGCTGCGGCAGCACAGGGCATCGAAGTGCATGTCTGGTACACCGGGCTCACCACGCCCGAACTGCATATCGCCAGGGTCCGCGCCCGTGTTGCACGTGGCGGCCATGACATTCCTGAAGAGACCATCCGCCGCCGCTTTGACCACAGCCGGTTGAACCTGATCACGCTGCTGCCGCACCTGGCTTCGCTGCGGGTCTATGACAACAGCACCGAAGCTGACCCTGCCGCCGGCAAGGCGCCCAGGCCCCGGCTGGTTCTGCACATGGAAGGTGGACGCATACGCAATCCGCAGGATCTGCCGCGGGTGCCGGAGTGGGCCAGATCAATCGCGGCGGCGGCAATGAAGCCTTTAAAATAGATATTGATCCCATCAGAGTGTTCACATGCCGAACAAAGCCGATCTGAAGCTCGCCGCGCAGCGCCTGCTGCCGGATTCCGTCGAGGCCGTCGAAGTCGGGCTGCAGGCCGCGGGTTACATCAGCAGCCGCGCCATTGCGATGGCGGTGTATCTCGCCTGCCAGCTGCAGAAACCGGTGGTGGTTGAGGGCCCGGCCGGTGTGGGCAAGACCGAACTCGCCAAGTCGCTGGCGCAGTGGCTGGAGCTGCCGCTGATCCGCCTGCAGTGTTATGAAGGGCTGGACGAGGCCAAGGCGCTGTACGAATGGAAGTACGGCAAGCAGCTGCTCTACACCCAGATCCTGCGCGAGAAGATCGGCTCGGTGATCGGTGATACCGACAGCCTCGATGCCTCGCTGACCAAGCTGCGCGGTTTTGGTGACGTGTTTTTTTCACATGACTTCCTCGAGCCGCGGCCGCTGCTGAAGGCGCTGGAGCAGCCGCGCGGCAGCGTGCTGCTGATCGACGAGATCGACAAGGCCGACCAGGAATTCGAGGCCTTCCTGCTCGAAGTGCTGTCCGACTACCAGGTGACCGTGCCCGAGATCGGCACCGTCGCGGCGCGGGTGCCGCCGATCGTGCTGCTCACTTCCAATTCCACCCGCGACCTCGGTGATGCGCTGAAGCGGCGCTGCCTGCACCTGCACATAGATTTTCCGGATGCAAAGCTCGAATCACGCATCGTCAGCACCCGGGTGCCGGGCATAGACGAAAAACTGCTCGCGCAGCTGGTGAGTTTTGTGCAGCAGTTGCGCGCGCTGGACCTGCGCAAGCCGCCCTCGGTCAGCGAAACCATAGACTGGGCGCGCACGCTGGTGCTGCTGCACACGGCGGTGCTCGGTGATGCGGTGGTGCGCGAAACACTGAACGTGCTGCTCAAGTTCGAGGCCGACATCGCGGTGGCCGACAAGGAAATCGGCAACCTGCTGCATCGCGCGCGGCGCGACGCCGGCGTGGCGTGAATCCGGCCAGCGAGCCGCTGCGGCGCTTTCTGGAAACGGCGCGCGGCGCCGGGCTGCACATTTCCGCGGCGGAGAGCATCGATGCCGCGCGTACGGTCGAGGTGATCGGCTACGCCGACCGCGACAACCTGAAAAACGCCCTCGGCCTGGTCCTCGCCAAAACCCCCGACGAAAAAGCGCTCTACGCCGAAGCCTTCGAGCTGTACTTCCGCCGCGAGCGCTTCGACTGGACGGGCGACCCATCCGGATCCGCGCCGCAAACCGCGGCAGCCAGCGCACTGGCGCGCATGCTCGAACACAACGACAGCGCCGGCATCACCGCGGCGGTTGAGGCCGCTGCAGTCGCGGTGGGCCTCGAGCAGATCCGTTATTTCACCCAGGGCGGTCTGTACACGCTGCGCATCCTGCGCCAGGCCGGACTGGGCGCGCTGGAAGACGAAATCACTGCGCTGCGCGGCAGTGGTAATGCCCAGGATGCGGCGCGTGCCGAGCGTATCGCCGGTCAGGTGAAAACGTTGCGTGCCGCGGTGCGCGCCTATGTTGACCGCCACCTCGAAATGTTCGGCCGTGGCGAGCTGGAGGCCATGCACACGGACCGCCTGCAGGCAGCGCGGCTCTCCGGTGTCAGCGCGCGCGACCTCGAGCGCCTGCGCGCGCTGACGCGGCGCATGGCGCGCAAGCTGGCCGCGCGCTACGCACGCACCCGCCGGCGCAAGCTGCGCGGCCAGCTCGACATCCGCCGCACCATCCGCCGCAACGTGGGCTGGGGCGGCGTGCCCTTTGTCACCCACTGGAAGCAGCGCAAGATCGACAAGCCCAGCGTGCTGGTGCTGTGTGACGTGTCAGGTTCGGTGGCTGATGTATCGCAGTTCCTGCTGATGTTTCTGTATGCGCTGAACGAGGCGCTGTCCGACCTCAGGGCCTTTGCCTTTGCCGGCGGCACCATCGATGTCAGCGAAATCCTCGAGCGCGAGCCGGTGGAGCAGGCCATCCACCGCATCCTCGATGCGATCAGCCACCAGTCCTCGAACTACGGCAACGCGCTGGCCGAGTTTGAAGCGCAGTGGATGAAGCTGATCACGCCCAAAACCACGGTGATCATCGTCGGCGACGCACGCGGCAACAACAACGATCCGCGCATCGACATTTTTGAACGCATCTCCAGCCACGCGCGGCGGGTGATCTGGCTCAACCCCGAGCACCCGGCGAGCTGGGGCACGGGCGATTCCGACATGCCGCGTTACGCGCCGTTCTGCAGCCTGCTGCGCGAGTGCAATTCGCTGCGCCACCTGGATCGCGCGATCGGGCAGATGCTGGCGCAGCAGGGGTGAGGTTGCGGGTAAGGACTGCTTGAAATAAATACAAAATTTTGTATAATTAACGAATGAAGCCAGTTACGTTTCTGGGGGATTCGCTGGATGCGCTCAGGCTTTTTCCGCAGACCGCACGACGCATGGCCGGGCTGCAGCTTGATCGCGTGCAGCGGGGCTTGGAGCCGGATAGCTGGAAACCGATGGCATCAGTGGGTGCAGGGGTTCGAGAGATTCGGGTGCGCGAGGCGTCTGGCGCGTTCCGGGTTATTTACGTGGCTCAGCTTGCGGATGCGATTTATGTGTTGCACTGTTTCCAGAAGAAAAGTGCCAAGACGAGCCGGATGGATATTGACATCAGTCAGCGCAGGTATCGTGATTTGATGAGAGGCGGATCATGAAGGCAAAGCGTTACGAGAGTGTCTGGGATGCCATCGAGGCAACGCCGCAAGCCGCGGCGAGCATGCGTGCCCGCTCAGCATTGATGATCGAAATTTCGGAACACATTCAACGCTCGGGCTGGACCCAGCGCGAAGCAGCAAAAATGCTGGGGGTGACTCAGCCCCGCATTTCTGACCTGGTGCGGGGACGTATCGAGTTGTTTTCCCTGGATATGCTGGTCGACATGGCTGCGGCCGTCGGACTGAAGCCCAGGATCAGCTTCAAGCGCGCGGCCTGAGCGTCTGGCTCGATGGACGCCGCGAGTGTAATCCGCTGCGCCACCTTGACCGCGCGATCGGGCAGATGCTGGCGCATCAGGGATAGCTGCTGGTCGGCAGGAAGTTGCCCTCAGGCCCACCGCCGGATCAGCGGGCGCACCTTCAGGAACAAGCGGTAGGCGCATTCGAGCAGCCAGGCGATGCCCGGCCACTGCGCGATGCGCCCGAACATCGGCCACGGCGCCGGCAACTCCTGCCACAGCGCCGCGAACGCCCGTGCACCGCTTTCCATACGGCCCGCGGCAGTGCGCACATGAAAACGCGCCAGCAGATCGCTCTGGCACAGGCCATCCGGGCAGGCGGCTTCCTGCGCCACGTCGTGCCAGTGCACGCGCTGCGCGCGGTCGAGCCGCCGGTAGAAGGCGATCTCGCGCCGGCACAGCGGACAGGCGCCGTCGTAGAACACGGTCATGCGCGGGTCGGCCGGCGCGGCTGGGGTTTCAGTCATGGTCCCGAGTCTAAGGCTCAGCGGTCACGCGCGGCGGGACCACGCCGGCTGACCCGGGCTTGTTCGTGCTTACTTGGGCTTATTCACTCGGGCTGGTAACCCGAAATCTTCACCATCTCCGCGAAGCGCTTGTATTCCGACTCCATGAACGCGGTGAAGGCCTTGGCGCTGTCGCCGACCGGGGCGAGGCGCAGGTTGTCGAGCTGCTCGACCACGCGCGGCACTTTCAGTGCCTTGGCGAATTCAGCGTTCAGCTGGTCGGCGATCTTTGCCGGCAGTTTCGCCGGGCCGAACACGCCATACCAGCTCATGTTGTCCATTGTCGCACCGGGAGCGCCGGCTTCGGCAATGGTCGGCACCTCGGGCATGAAGGGCGCGCGCTTGGGGCCGGTGTAGGCCAGTGCGCGCACGCGCTTGGCTTCGATATGCGGCATACCCAGCGGTGTCGTCACAAACATCACCTGCACTTCACCGGCGACCAGCGCCGCCATCGCCGGGCCCGCGCCCTTGTACGGCACATGCACCATGCGCGTGCCGGTGCGCGCGTTGAAGAGTTCACCCGCCAGGTGCAGCGTGTTGCCGGGGCCGGCCGAGCCGAAGGCGAGTTTCGAGGCCGGGTTGCGGCCCAGCGCGATCAGCTCCTGCACCGTGTTCGCCGCAACCCTGGGATGCACCGCCAGGAAATAACCGCCGCCGGTGGCGACATTGGTGATCGGCGTGAAATCGCGCCGTGTGTCGAAGGGCAGTTTTTTCTGGGTAAAGGGATTGGTGGCGAAGGAGGCCGAGGTCAGCAGCAGCGTGTAGCCGTCCGGTGAACTCTTGGCAACCAGGTCCGCGCCGATGATGCCGTTGGCGCCGGGGCGGTTGTCCACCACCAGCTGCTGGCCGATCTGCGCCGACACCTGCGCGCCCACCAGCCGCGCCACCGTATCCGGCGCGCCGGGGCCGAAGCCGACGATCACGCGGATCGGGCGCACGGGGTAGCTGGCGGACTGCGCAAGGGCCAGCGCGGGCATGCAGGCGCAGAGTGTGGCCAATCCGATGGCGAATGTGCGGCAAGTCAACATGTTGTCCTCAGTATTCCAGTATTGGTGGTTAGCGTTCTGCACCGTCGAGCGCGCGGGTAACCAGATCCACGCATTCATCAAAGCTGCGTCGATAGTCCAGCACTTCAAGTGCCTCGAAATCTTCCTGCAACCTTGGGCGATGAGCGGCTATGCGGTCCAGTATGGCTGTGCGCCGGTCATGCAGGATCGGCCTGATTTCGGCCAATGCCTGCGGCTCTTTCTCCAGCACCATCGCCAGATCAAAGATATCCCGCGCGGTGAATTGCTCGCCGCGATGCCACACCTTCTTTGCCACGATCTCGGCGGAAGTTTCCACGGCCACCACGCGGCCGAGAAGCTGTTCGGTGCGCGTGGGTTGCTGGGTCAGCGGTCCGGATGCCACAAAATCAATTTCGCCTTCCGGGAAATACAGCTTCACAAACCCGGACTGCTCGATGTAATGCGTGGTCAGTGATTCGGCGACATCACTCAGGCGCGGACTCAGAAAACCCAGGCACTGGGGGTCGTTGACAAAAATGTCGATGTCCTTGCTGAACCGATGATGATGCCGGCGCATCAACACAGTGCCGCCACCAAAGCTCCACTCGCCCAGCGAGCCACCCGCGGCACTGACCGAATCGATCAGCACCAGTGCCCGACGGAACAGGGTTTCCCAGGCGTTCAGGCGCTCGTCAGCCATGTATCAACCTTGCGCACGGGGTTGAGGGTATCGGCAATTTTCACAAGATTTTTTTCCACACGTCCCGGCTTGCTCCATCGGCTGACCGTTTCGACCAAGCCTTTTAACAGAGCGGGCGATGCCTCGTCGAGCAATGAGCGCAGATGAGGGCGCAGCGCGGCCGGCACCGAGCCGGTGAGCAAGATGCGGATCAGCGCATCCTCGGACAGGGGCGTTTTATAGCTGACACTCGCGCTGGAGGCGGCCATGCGAATGAAATCCGGTGATGCGGCACTGCTATCAGGCGCCACAGAATCAGGTACCAGGGTCAGGGCAAGCCCAACCTCGGCAAGGATGGCGCGCAGCCGCTGCACGCCGAGATCGCCGATCAAGCCGTTCTCCAGCTGGTTCAGCGTGGTGCGCGAGACACCGGCAGCCCGGGCCAGCTGGGCCTGGGTGAGGCCCAGATCGTTCCGTGCCTGGCGCAGGCGAAAGCCGATGTCGGGTAAACGCATGGGCGGTAGTCTAAATGTTTAATATATTGAACATTATAATAAGATATCGGGATAATTCAAGTAGGTATTCAGAAGGAAGTCGTTCTACTTGACATTCAATATAGAACTATAGAACTATATTGGCGCCATCCATTATTGAGGATCCCGCCATGAGAGCCATCGAAGTCGATTTCGACGTCTTCAAAGCCCTGACCCTGCGCCGCCCGACTGAAAGCGTGACGGAAAACGACGTGCTGCGCGAACTGCTGGGGCTGTCCCCAGCGCCACGCAGCTCGAATGCCGGCGGCGCGCCCACGGCAATTGCGCCAACCATCGATCCAGACAGTTGGCTGAGCAAAGGCGTGCGTTTCCCGGCGGGCACGGAATTTCGAGCCCATTACAAAGGTGAAACCCATCTGGCGCGCGTTGAGAAGGGGGCGTTAGTCCTGGCAGGCAAGCGCTACGACACACCGTCCGCTGCGGCGATGGCCATCACCGGCAGCCCGGTGAACGGCTGGACTTTCTGGGAGTGCCGCACCCCGGGACAGACCACATGGCGGATGATCAAAACAATGCGCCCACAAAAATAAGCGATCACTGCAATATACGAATCCGGCCAGGTCGGCGCACCACCTGATCAGCAGTTACACACAAGGAAAAAAATGAAAGCCGTTTACTTCATGCAAAACGGAGGCCCCGAAGTCCTGCAATACGGCGAGCAGCCCGACCCCGTAGCCGGCGACGGGCAGGTGGTGGTGGACATCCACGCCGCGAGTGTCAACGGCGCCGACTGGAAAACCCGCTCGGGCTACCACGCCCCCACCAAAAAATTCCCGCACATCCCCGGGCGCGATTTCTCCGGCGTGATCAGCGCCATCGGGCGCGGTGTGACCGAGTTCAAGATCGGCGATGAAGTCTTCGGCGTGGTGCATAGCAGCGACGAACGCTGTTATGCCGAGAAGGTGGCGATCGACGCCGCCATCATCACCAAAAAGCCCGCGCAGTTGAGCCACATCGAAGCGGCGGCGCTGGGACTGGTCGGACTCACCGCGATTGTCTCGATAGAAAACGCGCTGCAGGTCAAAGCCGGACAGACCGTGCTGGTGCAGGGCGGGGCGGGCGGTGTGGCGAGTTTTGGCATGCAACTCGCCAAACACCTCGGCGCTCGGGTGATCACCACCTGCAGTGCGGCGAACATTGACTATGTGAAAAGTCTCGGCGCCGACCAGGTGATCGATTACAACAAGGAAGATTTCACCAAGGTGCTGAAAGACTGCGACGCCGTGTTCGACACCGTGGGCGGCGAAGTCGCAAAAAACGCCTTCAAGGTGCTCAAGCGCGGTGGCCGCGCTGCCTTCATCAACGGCCCGGCGCCGACACCGCCTTATGGGGACATGGCCTCGCTCAAGCCCGACGCTACGCGCAAGCGCGCGCACCTGGATCGCATCGTGCAGCTGGTGACTTCAGGCGCGGTGAAGCTGCCGCAGATCACCACCTATGCGCTGGCGGATGCGCAGGCGGCGCATCGGGTGAGTGAGGGACGGCATTTGCGGGGGAAGTTGGTGTTCAAAGTGCGGTAATTTACGAAGCGCCAATTGATCTTTGTAAAACCAGTTGTTTTTGTTTTGATTATTTTCAGGAAATGGGTTCATGCCGTTAACTCTGCCTCAGCTCGAACGCCATCTTTTCAAGGCCGCTGACATATTGCGCGGCAAGATGGATGCCTCGGAGTTCAAGGAATACATCTTCGGGATGCTGTTCCTGAAGCGTTGTTCGGATGTCTATGAGCAACGGCGAGAAGAAATCATCAAGCAGGAGATGGATGCAGGCAAGAGCAAGGCGGAAGCCGAGCAGTCCGCCGAGAATCCGCGTTTTTACAAGATCGACGGTTATTTCTGGATGCCGGAGCGATCGCGTTACAAATATCTGCTGAACGAAGCGCACCAGAACGTTGGCGACACGCTGAACAAGGCGTTGGCCGGCGTCGAGTCATCCAACCTGAGCATGTCGGATGTGCTGGCACATATCGACTTCACCCGCCGCGTCGGGCAAAGCAAGATACCGGACATCAAGCTGCGCCAGCTCATCACCCATTTTGCGACTTACCGGCTGCGCAATGAGGACTTCGAGTTCCCGGACCTGCTGGGTGCGGCCTACGAATACCTGATTGGTGAATTTGCCGACTCCGCCGGCAAAAAGGGCGGTGAGTTCTACACGCCTCGATCGGTGGTGCGCATGATGGTGCGTTTACTCAAGCCCGAGCAGCAGCACGATATTTACGATCCCTGCTGCGGTTCCGGCGGCATGCTGATCGCAGCTAAGGAATTCATCGACGAGCATGGCGGCACCGGACGCAATGCCAAGCTGTTCGGGCAGGAATTCAACGGAACCGTGTGGTCCATCGCCAAGATGAACATGTTGCTGCACGGCATCAGCAGCGCCAGCCTGGAGAACGAGGATACGCTGGCCGATCCGCGCCACGTCGAAGGTGGTGAACTCAAACGCTTTGACCGCGTGCTGACCAATCCGCCGTTTTCCATCAACTGGGGCAACACTGAAAAGAACAACGACGGTACGCCGGCATGGGCGCCGAAGTTCCCGGAGCGTTTCAAATACGGCCAGGTGCCGCTGGGCGCCAAGAAAGCCGACCTCATGTTTCTGCAACACATGCTGGCGGTCACGCGAGATGGCGGCATGGTGGCGACAGTCATGCCGCACGGTGTGCTGTTCCGCGGCGGCGAGGAGCGCACCATCCGTGCCGGCATCATCGACGCCGACCTGCTGGAGGCCGTGATCGGCGTCGCGCCGAATCTGTTTTACGGCACCGGCATCCCCGCTTGCATCCTCGTGCTGCGTCAGCAGGTGCAGCACGGCGCCAACCGCGTCAGCGGCAAACCCGCTGCACGGCAGGGCAAGGTTCTGTTCATCAATGCGGACCGCGAATATTTCGAGGGCCGGGCGCAGAACTACCTGCTGCCCGAGCACATCGAGAAAATCGTCACTACCTTCGACGAATTCCGGGCGGTGCCCGGCTTTTCGGCCATTGTGGATCTTGCCAAGCTCAAGGCCAACGACTACAACCTCAACATCCGCCGCTATGCCGACAATGCCCCGCCGCCGGAGCCGCACGACGTGCGGGCTCATCTGGTCGGCGGCGTGCCCAAGGCCGAAGTCGAGGCGAAAGCAGTGCTGTTCAAGGCGCACGGTCTCAACCCGCCGGACCTGTTCGTCGAGCGCGATACCAAGTACTTTGATTTTGCCCCTGCATTGCAGCAGCGCCAGCACCTCAAGCCCGCCATCGAAACCAACGCCGGGCTGGTGGCGAAAGAGGCGGCGATCCGGGACGCCTTCGAGCAGTGGTGGCAGGCGCACAGCGCCCGCATCACCGCGCTGTCCGGGCAGACCGACAACGTGGCGGGGCTCGTCGCCCTGCGCAACGAACTGCTGGCCAGTTTCAGTGAGACACTGGAAGCCGTCGGCATGCTCGATCCCATCCAGGTGCGCGGCATCGTTGCAGGTTTCTGGTATCAGACCAAATACGAATTCTTGACCCTGATGGCGCGCGGCGCAAAAGGCGTGGCCGATGCCTGGCGCACCAGCATCGTCACCGCGCTGGAGGACAGAGCCAGCAAGGAAAGCCCGCTGGAGCACAAGCTGGTCAAGTTTCTGATGGGGGATTTTGTCGAGGTCATCAACGAACTGGAGGCGAAAAAGGCGGAACTCGACAGCCAGATCAAGGCCGCCAGCCCGAAGGGCGACGATGAGGACAGCGGTGAGGGGGAGGGGGAGGGGGAGGGGGGCGCGGAAGAAGGGGATGACGACAACGTGGTGGACGAGGCGCAGCTCAAAGCCTGGAAGAAGGAGCTGACCGCAGTCAAAAAACAGCTCAAGGCCAAGATGGACAGTTTCTCGGAGCATCTCAACCGCGAGGTCGATGGGCTCACGCCCGAAGCTGCCGCCGAATTGCTGCTCACTATCCTGCACAACGACATGCGGGCCATACTGGAACGCTATATCGCCGCACAGCGCAAAGACATTGTCGCGGCCTTCGAGAACTGGTGGGACAAATATCGAGTGACGTTGGCCGAGATTGAGGGTGAGCGGGATGCGGCGGCGCAGGCGCTGCAAGGGTTCTTGAAAGGGTTGAGGTATGTCTGAGCGTTGGCAAACCGACCGCCTCGGTAAGTATTGCTACATCAAAGCGCGGATCGGATGGCGCGGACTTTCGGCGTCTGAATACACAGAGTCAGGGCCCTTCTTGATCGCAGGAAAGCATATCGAAAGTGGCGTGATTGACTGGAACGCTTGTGATCATATCTCTGAATTCCGGTATCGCGAGTCTTCGGAAATTGCGCTCGCGGAGGGCGATGTAATCATCACAAAAGATGGCACCATTGGGCGTGTTGCTCGAATTGATTGCCTTCCTGGAAAAGCGACGATTAATGGAACGATGATGCTCATTCGACCTGAGCGGGGCATCCATTATGGTTACCTTTATCATGTTCTGAATGGCGCTGAATTCAAGAAACTAATCGAGGACAAGGTGTCTGGGAGCTCGATTCCGCACATCTTTCAGCGGGACATGGTTGCCTTGCCAATCTCGTTTCCGCCAATTGAACATCAGGCGAAGTTGGCCCAAGTTCTCGATACCCTCGACACCGCCATCCACGAAACCGAGGCGATCATCGCCAAGCTCAAGGCCGTCAAGCAGGGGCTGCTGCAAAACCTGCTGACGCGCGGCATCGACGCCAACGGCGAATTGCGCCCGCCCCAATCCGAAGCGCCGCAACTCTACAAGGAATCGCCTTTGGGGTGGATACCGAAGGAGTGGGATTTTTCGTCTTTAACCAGCCTAGGAACTGATGGATTAAATAACGGTGTGTTCAAAGAACCTCGGCGTGTTGGTTCCGGTATTGCATTGGTCAACGTTGCTGACCTATATAGGGGCGATAGTGTCAGCTTGGATGATTGTGAACGCTTCGCCGCCACAGATGCAGAGCGCTCGCGTTACTCGGCAAGGCAGGGTGATATTTTCTTCACGCGTAGTTCGTTGAAGCTGGAGGGAATAGCTCAGACAAGTTTTCTAGCGGTCGAAACTGACTCGGCAGTCTTCGAGTGCCACGTCATGCGCCTTCGCCCAAACAGAGTAAAAGTGGTGCCACGCTTTCTCAAAGAATGGTGCGTTGGTATCCATGCGAGAAAGCACTTCATGGCCCAGGCGAAGCAAGTAACTATGACAACGATTTCCCAAGATGGAATTGCTAGCCTTGACTGCCCAAGGCCGCCGCTTAAGGAGCAGCTCGAAGCGGTGCGCAGAATGGAGTCGGTCGATAGTAGGCTAAACGCGGAGGTGTTGACCGCGAAGAAGTTGAGTGCGGAGAAGCGGGCGTTAATGGATGATCTACTTACTGGCCGCGTCCGCGTCACTCCTCTGCTGGCGCAGGCTGCTCGATCCGGGGAAACAGCGAGCGCCTGATGGGCTGGGAACTCGAAGACGTTGAAAAGCCCTTCATCGCACAATTGCACATGATGGGCTGGACGCATGTCGAGGGCGACATCGACGATCCGGCGGTCACATCCCGTTCGAGTTTTTCTGAAGTCATCCAGGAGCCGGTGCTGCGCGAGCGGCTGCGTGCGCTGAACCCTGGACCGGACGGCAAACCCTGGCTCGACGATGCTCGCCTCTCGGAAGCCATTTCCGCGCTCACCCGGCTGGGCCGCCACAAGCTGATGGAGGCCAACGAAAAGGCCACGGAGCTGCTGGTGAAGGGCATCACGGTCGAGGGCCTGCCGGGCTGGGATGGCGGGCGCGGGCAGACCATCCGCTACATTGACTGGGATCATCCTGAAAGCAACCGCTACACAGTGGTCAACCAGTACCGGGTGGATTGCCTACCGGGATTCAATAGTGCCAAGCAGTTCATCGTGCCCGATCTGGTGCTGCTGGTGAACGGCATCCCGCTGGTGGTGGTGGAGTGCAAAAGCCCGTCCATCCCGGAGCCACTGGCGGATGCGGTGGATCAACTGCGTCGCTACAGCAACCAGCGCAAGGCGGCCTTCGAGGTCGAGGACAACGAAGGCAACGAGCCGTTATTTGCCACCAACCAGTTGCTGATTGCCACCAGCTACGACGAGGCGCGCGTGGGCTGCGTGGGTGCGGCGTTCGAGCATTACGCGCAGTGGAAGACGGTAGCCGGGGTGGATGGTGCGGGCGCGGAGTCCGAGGTGGCGCAGGCACTGGGAAGGGACGGCCTGTCGGAGCAGGAGCGGCTGATTGCTGGGATGCTGAGGCCTTCACAACTACTTGATTTAATTAAATATTTTGTCTTGTTCCTGCAGAAAGACGGGCAAGCCATCAAGACGGTGTGCCGTTACCAGCAATACCGGGCGGTGAACCGGGCGATTGAACGGCTGAAAACCGGCAAGACCCGCGCGCAGCACGGCGAGCACGACGAGCGCGGCGGCATCATCTGGCACACCCAGGGTTCGGGTAAGTCGCTGACCATGGTATTTCTGGTGCGCAAGATGCGCGCCGATCCGCAGCTGCGGCGCTTCAAGGTGATCGTGGTCACCGACCGCAAGGACCTGCAGCGCCAGTTGTCGGTGACGGCCACGCTGACCGGCGAGACGGTGGAAGTGGCCGACAGCAGCCGTGGTATTCGCGTGCTGGCGCGGCAGCAACGGCCGGGGCTGGTGTTCGCGACGATCCAGAAATACCGCGATACCGATACTGCGGCTGAGGCAGCACCGGCAGCGGAGGGGCAGAAGAAACTCCTCAAAGCCGCCGAACCCGCCAAGCCGTACAAGGCGGGCGAGCTCTACGAGGTGCTCAACGATTCCGAGGATATCCTCGTGCTGGTGGACGAGGCGCACCGCACGCAGGCGGGCGATCTGCACGCGAGTCTGCTTGCCGGATTACCTAACTGCGCCCGTATCGGCTTTACTGGCACGCCGATCATCATGGGCGAGAAAAAGCGTACCCATGAGATTTTCGGGGAGTTCATCGACCGCTACACCATCCGCCAGTCGGAGGAGGACGGCGCGACGGTGCCAGTACTCTACGAGGGGCGCACGGCGCACGGCGCGGTCAAGGACGGCGGCAGCCTCGACGAGCTGTTCGAGGACCTGTTCCGCCAGCACAGTGCCGAGGAACTGGAGGCGATCCGCAAAAAATACGCAACCAAGGGCCATATTTTCGATGCGCCGGCGCTGATTGCGGATAAGGCACGCGACATCTTGCGCCATTATGTGACCAACATCCTGCCCAATGGCTACAAGGCGCAGGTGGTGGCGTATAGCCGGCTGGCGGCGATACGCTATTTCGAGTCGCTGCTGGCTGCGCGCGACGAACTGCTGGCGGAAGCCGAGGCCCTGACGCCTGCGGACAAGATGCTCGACGACGAGGCGCTGTGCCAGCGCCCGCCCAAAGTGCAGGCGGTGATCCAGGCCTGGCGCTACCGGGATACGCTGGCGAAGATCCAGTTCGCGCCGATCATCTCGGGTAGTAACAACGATGATCCGGCGTGGAAACCGTGGACGGACGGCCACGCACAAGAACAACTGATCAAGCGCTTCAAGAAGCCACTGTCGCATGCGCAGCCTGATAAAAGCGATCCACTGGCATTCCTGGTGGTGAAGTCGATGCTGCTGACGGGTTTTGATGCACCGATTGCCGGCGTGATGTACCTCGATCGGCCGATCCGTGAGGCGGAGCTGCTGCAGGCTATCGCGCGGGTGAACCGCACGGGCTACGGCAAACGCTGCGGCATCGTGGTGGATTATTACGGAGTGGCGCAGCACCTCAAGGAGGCGCTGTCTGCCTATGCGGACGAGGATGTCGAGGGCGCGCTGGCCAGCCTGAAGGACGAGATTCCGGTGTTGCGTGACCGGCATCTGCGGGTGGTGGATCTGTTCCGGCGTTCGGGGATCGACAGCCTGCAGGATACCGAGGCCTGTGTGGAGCTGCTGGGCAATGAAAAGCTGCGTGCCGAGTTTTCGGTCAAGCTGAAGGCATTTTTGGCATCACTGGATACGGTGTTGCCGCGTCCCGAAGGGCTGCCGTTTTCTGGCGATGCCAAACGGCTGGCCTATATCTATGCTCGAGCGCGGAACCGTTACAAGGATACGCCGGTGCTGGGCAAGGATGTTGGTGCCAAGGTGCGCAAGCTAATCGACGACCATGTGATTTCTCTGGGCGTTGATCCCAAGATTCCGCCCATTCAGCTGATGGATGCCGATTTTGATGAGCATTTGGGGCGGTCAGCCAACAATCGCGCCAAGGCTTCGGAGATGGAACACGCAATCCGCGCACATATCCGCAAGCATGTGGACGAGGACCCGGTGCTGTATCGCAAGCTGTCGGAGCGCCTGAACGACATCCTGCGTTCGATGGACGAGCAATGGGATGATGTGATCGCGCAGTTGCAGCAGTTGATTGACGAACTGCGTTCCGGACAAGTCGGCGACGGGTCTGCGCCGCAGGATTTGCCCGGACACTGCGCGCCGTTTTTGAGGACGGTGCTGGATGTGACCCATGCGGGCGGCAAACCCTCGCCGCAGGAGTTGTTGCACTTGAAAGATGTCACTATGGAACTGGTCGATCTGCTGGTTCAGGAATTGCAGGGCAATCCCGATATCTGGAAACCCTACAAGCGCGCCGATCAGGAAAATCTCAATGGCCGTCTGTTTGATTACCTGATGCGCCTGCGGCCTCCGCTGGTGGATGCCGACAAAGCGGGCCAGTTGGCGGATCGGCTGATTGATCAGGCGCGTGCCAATCACGAGATGCTGGTGAACGTATGACGGGTCAAGTAGCGGCGGCTACCGTCGATGCTCGTGCGAAGCCTGGACTGGTGGTTGATGATATTTCGTTAAAACTGATTCGCAGTCCGCGACGCAAGACGATGCAAATTACTGTTGAGCGAAACGGTGAGCTGTCGATCTCCGCGCCGCCCGGTGTTCACCTCGACAAACTCCGGCAATTCGTGCGCGAGAAGCGATTCTGGATTTACACCAAGCTGGCGGAGAAAGAGCGTCTGCGCCGTGCGATACCTCGCAAGGAATTTATTGATGGCGAGGGGTTTTTATTCCTGGGCCGCAGCTATCGGCTGAAGCTGGTGGGCAAGCAGGAACTGCCGTTGAAGTTGCTGAACGGTCGATTTTTGCTACGCAGGGATTCTGTGTCCGATGCACGCGCGCATTTCGTGCGTTGGTACAGCAACCGCGCGAAGCGCTGGCTCAGTGATCGTGTCGATGCATATTCAGGGCGCATGTCGGTCGAGCCTTCTGGTGTCAGGGTGCAGGATCTGTCCTATCGCTGGGGATCGTGCGGTAAAGATAAGTCATTGTTTTTTAATTGGAAAACGATACTCCTTCCTCCGCGCGTTGCGGAGTATGTGGTGGTGCATGAACTGGCGCATTTACACGAGCCGCACCATACGCCTGAGTTCTGGTTGCACCTTGAAAGAGCAATGCCGGATTTCATGCAGCGCAAGGTTTGGTTGGCGGAGCATGGGGTTGATGTAGAGGGAATTTAAGTCGATTGACATTTATGTTTGGCATTTGATGCCAATCACGGACGTTTCCGGGTGGCTACTTGATTAAGAGCCTTGTATTCAAGTGATGTGTGCTTGGGCTTGAGGGGGGCGGATGCGATTTTGGTTAGTTAAAGATGATGCGCCAAGTGTCTCGTTTGTTAGGGGCCAGGAAGTTATTACGGTGCATATGAAGCGAAAGCTCGGCATGGTTAAGGGTGATCGTTTGCTGGTTCTATCAGCAGTAAACGAGAAATACCAATTTGCTGAGACTGCGAAGATAGAGAGCGTTTTTTTTGAAAATTTAGAAGATGATGGAGTAATTTCAATAATAGGTCTGTCTGAAACAAAAAAGCTGGATGATTTATTGCTCGATGACATGCTTTATAGCCTCACCTTTGTTTGGAACACTCAATTGCCGGCGCGGCATTTTCGTCGTGGTGTGCGTTTGGTTCCTGAGGCGGACTTTAATGCGATCGTCAATGGCTCAGTTTTCTTGTCGCGATCAGCTTACTTCACAATCTTAGGCGCATTGCCCGAAATGACCCGAGCTGAGTTTGAGGCAACTGAAATAGTCGGTGAGGCTCAATTTTTAGAGACTGGCGGGATTAATGCGGAACATTTGCGTGCAAGAAGGAGGTATGAGTCGAAGCTAAGAAGGTTGCAGAAATATATTGATGAACAAATTATTTCAGTCGGGATTGAATTGGAAAAGTTGCAGCGGATTGCGGATGAATTGAAGGGCGATGGTTCATTGCAGTCGGTGCGACATAGTTTTTTTGATCAGGATTCAACTCAGAGGTATCGCTGGGATTATCAGATCGAAGCATTCAGCGGATTAATGAATAACCTTGAAGGAGTCCGGGTGCTTGATCGATTGCAGGAAATTTCAGAGAAGGGGGCGGTGTCGGAGGTCTTGAAATATCTGGAGAATGATGACGATGCAAGAGGCTCTGAAGAATCGTTTGAAAAAATGTTCGACGAGGTGCGGTAATGTCGAAAAAAGAAATGCTCCGAGGAATTAAGGCCTATGCTGATGCTTTGGCAAGGGCGGGGAGGTGGGGTGGGCAATCAGCGAGGCCGGTTAATCTCAAGAATGACTACTATGTTTATGAGCTCCTATGTTTTTTTAAAATTGCGTCTGAGGTAAAAAGTAAGTTTATTGTTGAATTGTCTGGCAATTATGAGAAAAAAATTGGTGGGGTTCGCGGAGGGGGTGGCTCCATCGAAATGCATGCGCTTTGGCCAATGGGGCCGGCAAATAAGTCTAACTTTTCTTTTTTTTGTTTGACTGAAAAGTCAGATCAAAATTTTATTTATCAGCTTTGTCCGGGCACTAATGTTGAAGATATGCATGGCAAATTAAGGGCTCCAGATATTAGTCTTCAAAAGGGTGATGCCCCAATGAATCCGACGTTTAACGATGTAATCGCTTGTTGGGATGCAAAGCATTCAATTCACGTAGGTAATACGTTACCTGATACCGCCGTTTCTGATTTTGCCTATACCGTTGCTCAATTTGGAAAGCCAGTGCCGCCTGCAAAGTGGACGTCTTTAGTTAAGCTCCCTGCGTTGCGTTGCTCGGGGCTGTTAACAAATGGTGAGTGGTCGACTGAGCCTGATGCCGCCCTTGCTGCGGCTGGCATAGCGGAGACAAAAAATTTCCCCGATGAACCTTTAACTCGGCCTTAATCTTCACTGCCATCAGGGCGCGACTGCGTCGCGCGGGTCAAAGGCGGACCGGTGGGTGACGCCTTCGGCTTACCCACCCTACGAGCTGGATAACCTGGTGCGCATCGGCCAGTTGAAGGCCCAGCCGCGCACCGCCAGCGCAATCTGGCGGAATACGAGGGTTTTTGGCAGGTGGAAGAATCCGCCATCGCGGAACTTTCGGCGCTGGTGGAGTATCTGATTTCCGACGTGGACCGCTTGATCAAGGGCGTGAATTGATCACGCCGGCGGGCATTTGTCTCAGGTGATCCAGTAAGCCCAGGCCAAGCTGCAGTAATATCCTGTCCCACACTATTCTGTGTTGAATAATTCGACTAAAAACTGAGGAGAAAACATGCGTGTCCGAATTTCGGTATTGACGAGCCTGGCGGCCTTGATCGCGCTGCCGGCGGTGGCCCAGAACTATCCGGTGAAGCCGATCCGTATCCTGATCGCGCAGGCGCCGGGCAGCGCCACGGACAACGTCAGCCGCATCATGACCAGCAAGCTCGCCGAGCAGATGGGCCAGCAGTTCGTGATCGAGGCGCGGCCGGGTGCCGGCGGCGCGGTGGGCACCGAGGCGGCGGCGCGTTCGCCGGCCGACGGCTACACCTTGTTCATGGCCAACAACTCCACGCACGGCTCGAATCCCGCGGTCTACAAAAAGCTGCCCTACGATGCGATCAAGGATTTTGCGCCGATCATCCACATCGCTTCCACGCCCTATGTGCTGACCGCGCATCCCTCGCTGCCGGTGAAGACGGTGAAGGAACTGGTGGCTTTCGCCAAAAAACGGCCGGGTGATCTCAACTACGGCTCCGCCGGCAACGGCAGCACCCACCACCTCAGCGGCGAGCTGCTCAATATGATGGCCGGCATCAAGCTCGTGCATGTGCCGTACAAGGGCACCACGCCGGCGCTGACCGGGCTGTTGAGCGGCGAGGTGTCGGCGATGTTCTTCACCGTGGTCGGCATCGAGCCCCACGCCAAGAGCGGCCGGGCGCGGGCGCTGGCGGTGACCACGCCCAAGCGTGCGGCGCTGCTGCCCGATGTGCCGACGATGATCGAATCCGGCTATCCCGGGTTTGAGGTCACCTCGTGGTTCGGCCTGCTCGCGCCGGCTAACACGCCGGCGGCCATCGTCAGCCGCGTCAACGCCGAGTCGCAGAAAGCCCTGGCGCTGCCCGAGGTCGCGGGTGCCCTGAAGAAAATCGGTTTCGACGCCGTGGGCGGCACGCCCGAGCAGTTCGCGTCGCATATCCGCGCCGAGGTCGAGCGCTTCACCAAGCTGGTCAAGGCCACCGGCATCACGGTGGATTGAGCCGGGGCGGGCGGCCGGGCCCTGGGCCTGGTCGCCCCGCAGTCCGGCCAGCCCTGGAAGTGCGGGGCTCTGGGGTAAAAACCCCAATAGATTGAACCACTTACTTGCGGTACCACTACTAAAGGTGTAACTTCCCGTTCTAACCCCTAGATCGGGAGCGACATCGTTAGTCCCATCCTGACTGTTTTCGGATCATTCGCTGTGCTGTTGCTGGCCTCCCTGCCGGCAGCTGCGGTGCCCTTTGCACCGCCCGGTTTTGAAGCCCTGCACCTGGCCGTGGCTCAGGTGTCGTCGTCCGAATCCTCCCGCACTGAAGCCGTTCAGACTGCTGCAGTTCAAGTCACATTCCCCGCGCCCGAACAGCCGCGCCTGGCGCGGCCCGCGGTTGTTCCGGTCGCCACTGAAGCGCCGCGCCCGCGCAGCACTGGCACGCCGCGCGCGGCCGACCTCGCCCAGCAACTGCATCGCCTCGAAGAACAGATCGCCTCAGGCAACAAGGTGATTGCCGACATGCTCGACCGCGTGGCGCTGATGGAGCGCGAGGTCGCCGAGATGCGCGCCCGCGTGCAGTCGCTGCCCGGTGTGGGTGGTGCGGCGGCGCCGCGTCCAGCCGGGGCGGTGGTGCCGCAGGCCGCGGTGCGCGAGCAGCCCACCGCCGAGCTGGATACCGCTGAACGCTCCAGGCGCAACCAGATGATCATCGACAACGCTCTCCTGCTGCTTGCTGCCGGCGTGCTGCTGCTGCTGATCGGCGTGGCCTACTGGACCTGGGGCCGCCCGGCCCTGAAGGACCGGCTGCGCGAAGTACGTGCGTCACGCACGGCGCCTGCGGCCTGATTGCCCTGATTCTGCATCACCGGACCAAGCACGGCGGTACGCAGGCCAAGGGCAAGCCCAATGACCGCGCTCAATGACCATGATCAATGACTGCGATCCCGCAATCACGCACTTCGGCTGAGGTTCATCCACTCGGGGTGATGACCTCGGGCGCTTCGGTGGCCGCATTGCTTGCCCTGCAGCCGGCCTGGGCGGCGTTCAGCGGCCGGCCGCTGGTGTTGCTGTCGCGTTCGGTCGGCATCGGCGAAAGTTATATCCCCAATCGATTGCAGCGCGGCGAGGCAGCCGATGTCGTCATCGTGGCCGATGACGTGCTCTGGCATTGCATGGCGCAGGGCTGGGTTCTGCCCGACAGCCGCGTGCCGCTGCACCAATCGTTGATCGGAATGGCAGTACGCGAAGGTGCTGCAAAGCCGGATATCTCGACGGTCGATTTATTCCAGCAGGTGTTGCTCGCGGCGAAATCGGTGGGCTACTCGGCCAGTGCCAGCGGTGATTACCTGGCCGGTGAGTTGTGGCCGCGCCTGGGTATTGCGGACCGGGTAATGCCCAAGGCAAAGCGCATCGGCCACGAGCGCATCGCTGCGGTGGTGGCACGCGGTGAAGTCGAAATAGGCTTCGAGCAGATCAGCGAGTTGTTGCCGGAGCCGGGTATTGCCCATGTCACGCCGCTGTCGCCTGGCGCGCAGCGTGCAACGCTGTTCTCCGGCGGTGTCGCCGCGGCATCCGGTGATCCGGCGGTTGCCTGTGCTTTTTTGCAGTGGCTGCGCAGTCCGCCGGCGCGTCAGGCCTTCAGCGACAGCGGGCTGGAACCGCTGGAGGCCTAGCGCAGGGATTACATCAGGGCTTGAGGCTTGCCAGTGCCTTGAGCCGCGGCCACTGGCGCACGGCCTCGAGCACCTGGTCCACTTCATCGGCGGTGTTGTAGAGGTGGAATGAAAAACGCAGCCGGCCCAGCCGCTCCGATGCCCGCATCCGCTGGTTCGTAAAGTGCCGTGACAGGTCGGTGATCAGTTGCGCGCCTTCCGGCGGCGGGTTTTTCCAGCCGGCAACCACAAGGTGGGTGCGGTGCGCCTCGACCGTGCCGCTGATCAGCGGCACGCCCAACTCGCGCAGGCCTGCATCGAGCCGTAACGCGAGGCCTAGCACATGCGGTTCGATGACGGAGACGCCCACCGACTGCAGCAGTTCCAGCGAGAACGAGATCGCGTTGGCGGCGGGGTAGTTGGCGCTGCCGAGGTCGAAGCGCCGCGCGCCGGGCATCAGCGTGTAGCGGTCGCTGCCTTGGACGCCTTCGTGGGCATCACCCAGATCCACGCTGAAACGGCCCAGATAGGCCGGTTGCAGTTGTTCAGCGAGGGCGCGGCGCACGAACAGAAAGCCCAGGCCGTAGGGGCCGCAGAGGTATTTGGAGGCGCCCACCGCCAGCGCGTCAACCTGCGCGGCGTGGACATCCAGGTCGAGTGCGCCCACCGATTGCGCGCCGTCCACCAGCAGGATGATGCCGCGCTCGCGGCAGATGCGGCCAATGCGCGCGAGTTCGGTGCGTGCACCGGTGGCGAAGGTGACCGAGGACATCACCACCAGCCGGGTGCGGGCATCCATCAGCTGGGTCACGGTGTCCACCGGCATCGCGAGGTCCGCTGTGGGTTCGGCGATGCGTACTTCTATGCCATGGCGGTCGCGCATGTTGTATAGCGAATAGACGCCGTTGGGGTGCTCGATGGCGCGGCAGACGATGGCGTTATCACCGCGTTGCCAGGGCAGCGCGGCGACGATCATGTTCAGGCCCTCGGTGACGTTGCGGGTGAGTGTCACCTCGTCGGTAACGGCGCCGATCATGCGCGCGAGCAGGCCGCGGGCCTGTTCGTCAGCCCGGTAGACGCCGCCATCTTCCTTGGCCTGGCCGTGCGCCATGGCCTCATAAAAGTGCATGGCCGCGTCCAATGCGCCTTGCGGGAGCAGTCCGCGCGCCGAGGTTTCAAAATAAATCATGTCTTTGAGGCCCGGAAACTGCGTTCGGGCCTGCGCGAGTCGTTCAGCGGGGGATATGGAGTTCATCGGGTACGCCATTTGCATTGAATGGGGAGGTCGTCGGGCCGGATAGCGCCAAGGCCGGTTTGATTCTATGCCATAATTTTTTCGGGTCCGGCAGTGTTTTCACATTTACCTGGGAGTGCGCCATGTCTAGGCTTGGTCTGAAATCGGGATTGCTGGGTCTGTTGTTGTCCGTGCTGGTGTTTCCGGTGCTCGCGGCCGGTTATCCCGAAAAGCCAGTGCGCATGGTTGTGCCCTGGGCGCCGGGCGGCGGGTCGGATGTGACCGGGCGCATCATCGGCGCCAAGATGGCCGAGGCGATGGGCCAGCAGGTGCTGATCGACAACCGTGCCGGTGCGGCAGGCAACATCGGCACCGCATCCGCGGCGCGCAACGATCCGGACGGCTATACCCTGTTGCTCGCGGATACCGGGTTCTCGACCGGCATCAGCCTCTACAACAATGTCGGTTATCACCCGCTCAAGGATTTTCTGCCGATATCGCTGGTGGCGCTGACGCCGATCGTCGCCGTGGTGCACCCTTCGGTGCCGGCCACGAACATGAAGGATCTGATCACGCTGCTGAAAAACCGTCCCGGCAAACTGACGGGCGGCTCCGGCGGCACCGGTGGCAGCGTGCATCTGTCGCTGGAGCTGTTCCAGTTGCAGACCGGCACCAAGATCATCCATGTGCCGTACAAGGGCAGCGGCCCGGCTTCAATCGATCTCGGCAGCGGCCAGATCGACCTGATGTTCTCGACGGCGCCGGCGATCATGCCGATGCTCAAGGTCAATCGCATCCGCGGCCTTGCGGTGGCAACGCCGGAGCGGTTCTCCTTGCTGCCGGACCTGCCGACGATGCAGGAGGCCGGGGTGCCCAACTTTGTCGCGGCAAACTGGTACGGCATCCTCGCGCCCACCGGCACGCCGCGGCCGGTGGTCGACAGGCTGCACGCCGATCTGGTGAAGATCACGGCACTGCCCGATATCAAGCAGCGCTTGTCCGCTTCCGGCCTGGAGCCGAAGTCGAGCGCCACGCCGCAGGCCTTTGGCACGTTTCTGCGTGATGACGTGACCCGCTGGGAGCGCGTGATCCGCGAGGCAAACATCAAGTTATGAGCGCTTGCATGCCGCGCACCGCGGTGGCCGCGTGATCACGCGGATTCCGGCCTATCTTTATCGCGGTGGTACTTCCAAGGGGCCGTTGATCCTCGCCCGTGATCTGCCGGCCGGGCGCGAGGTGCTCGACCGCACGATGCTCGCGGCGATGGGGTCGCCGCACAAGCGCCAGATTGACGGTATCGGCGGCGCGGAAACGCTGACCAGCAAGATCGCCGTGGTGTCGAAGTCGGCGCGCGCCGATGCGGACATCGATTACCTGTTCATCCAGGTCAATCCGGAATCGGATATCGTCGATTACTCGTCCAACTGCGGCAACATGCTGAGCGCCGTCGGGCCGTTCGCGCTGGAAATGGGCTTGATGCCCGGGCGTGATCCGGTAACCACGGTGCGCATCTACAACATCAATACCGACAGCCTGATCGAAGTCATCCTGCAGACGCCCGGCGGCGTGATCAGTTACGACGGCGATGCGGCCATCGACGGGGTGCCGGGCATGGCGGCGCCGGTGCGGCAGAACTTCGCGCGTGCCGTGGGCAGCAAAACGGGCCGGTTGTTTCCGACGGGCCACCACACCGAGATGATCGACGGCATCGAAGTGACCTGCATTGATGTCGCGGTGCCGATGGTGATCGTGCCGGCAGCGGCGGTCGGTTGCAGCGGTCACGAAACCAAGGCCGATCTCGACGCCAATGCGTCACTGATTGCACGCCTGGATCGCATGCGGGTGGAGGCGGGGCTGCGCATGGGCCTCGGCGACTGCAGTGCGCTGGTGGTGCCCAAGCCGGTGCTGGTGGCCGCACCGGCGGGTTCGGGCAGCATCGCGTCGCGGGATTTTGTGCCGTTTAACTGCCACGCCACCTATTCGGTGACGGGATCGATCGCGTTGTCGGTGGCCTGCCGGATAAGCGGCACGGTGGCCTCGCGCCTGGCGCGGCCGCAGGCGGCGGCTCCGGGGGTTGTCAGCATCGAGCATCCCGGCGGCGTGATCGACGTGGGCGTCCGCCTTCGCGAGAGCGGCAGCGAGATCGTGCTCGAGGAGGCCAGCCTGCTGCGCACCTGCCGCAAGCTGTTCGAGGGTCAGATCTGCATTCCTGCCCGGGTGTGGGACGGCGCAGGCCGCGCGGCCAGTGCTGCGCAGATTGCCGCCGGCCTCGGCATGCCCGCAGCCACCCTCTGATCTGTGGCGACGTTCAGGCGCGCTTCAGGAATGCGCGGCTGAGTTCCAGCACCCGTTCAATGTCGGCCATGCTGTTGTAGGCGTGGCATGAAAAACGCATCACGCCGCGGCGCATCGACAGCTTGACCTTGTTGTCGATCAGAAACTGGTGCAGGCCGAGCACGGTTTCGTTGCTGGTGTATTTGTCGCTGCCCGAGCCGAAATCACCGACGGTGACGGTGTGTGCGATGTGCGGCCCCGGTGCGCCGCCGCAGACCGGCAGGCCGAGTTCGAGCAGGCCCCTGGACAAGGCATGGCCGAGGCGTGTGGCGTGCGCCTCGATGTTCGCCACGCCGAGTTGCAGCAGGAAACTCAGCGAGGCATGTGCGGCGACGATCGCGACATAGTTGTAGTTGCCGAGGTCGAAGCGGTGTGCGCCGGGCAGCAGGCTGTAGTGTGTGCCGCCGCCCTCCGATTCATGCGCATCGCCGAGGTCGACGCCGAAGCGTGCAAGGTAGGCCGGCTGCATGCGCTCGGCCCAGGCCTTGCGCAGATACAGGAAGCCCATGCCGTAGAGGCCGAGCAGGCCCTTCTGGGTGGACACCGAAAGGGCGTCCACTTGCGACTGCACGACGTCGATCTCGACCACGCCGGCCGACTGCGCGGCATCCACCAGGAACAGCACGTCGCGTTCTCGGCAGGCGCGGCCGAGGCGGTCGATGTCGGTGCGGAAACCTGGCGAAAACGTGACGGTGGAGGCGGTGAGTATGCGGGTGCCGCTGTCGATCGCGGCGATCATCTCGTCCACCGGCATGTGGCCGTTGCGGTGCGGAATCAGCTTGACGGTGAGGCCGCGCCGCTGCTGGTTGAGCCAGGGGTAGAGGTTGTTGGGGTGCTCTAGGTCGGCGCAGACGATGACGTTGTCGCCGGGCTTCCAGTCGAAGGCGGTGGCGACCATGTTCAGGCCTTCGGAGATGTTCTTGGTGTAGGCGATGTCTTCCGGTGCGGCGTGGATCAGCCGGGCAAACAGCGCGCGGGTTTCATGCGTGCGCTGGAACATGAAGTCCTTGTTGCCGCCGTTGTTCATGTGGTCGTCGAGCTGGGCGTCGACCGCGGCGCGGACTTCGGTGGAGAGCAGGCCGCGGCCGCCGAGGTCGAGGTAGGTCCAGCGGTCGGTGCCTGGAAACCGGGCGCGCGCTCCGGCAACGGGATCAAACTGGGGTGCGGGCTGGTTCATGGCGATCTCCTGATTTCGCGCGGGTGTTGAGGTGGAAGGGTGTAAGGGTGCAGGTGTGCTGCTGATCTTACTCCGCGTCATCGAAACCGCACAGTTCACAGTGTGGCAAGGAAATCATGATTTAATGGCGCGGTCATCGGGGGGGGTGTCATGGCTGTTCTGATTCTGGGGTTGATCATTTTTCTGGGCGCACATTCCGCGCGTATTGTTGCCGAGCCCTGGCGCCTGCGCACCATCGGGCGCATTGGCGAGCTGCCGTGGAAGGGGCTGTATTCGCTGGTCTCGCTGGCGGGGTTTGTGCTGATCGTCATCGGCTACGGCGAGGCGCGACAACTCGGGCTGCCGCTCTATGACCCGCCGGTGTTCACGCGCCACATTGCTTCGCTGCTGATGCTGCCGGCGATGGTGCTGCTGGTGGCGGCCTATGTGCCGCGCAATCATCTCAAGGCGCGCTTCGGCCATCCCATGCTGCTCGCGGTGAAGCTGTGGGCGCTGGCGCACCTGTTGTCGAACGGCCGTGCCGCCGAGGTGCTGTTGTTCGGTGCGTTCCTGGCGTGGGCGGTGGCCGATTTCATCGCCGCGCGCCGCCGCGACCGCGCAGCAGCCACGGTGTATCCGGCAGGCGAGGGTCTGCGCACGGTGATCGTGGTGGTTGCCGGCGTGTTGCTGTGGGCGGTGTTCGCTGCTGTGCTCCATCAATCGCTGATCGGCGTGGCGCCTTTTGCGCGCTGACCGCCAGTCCAACCGGATTTGTGTATGAGCGGCATGACTGTCACGGCCATCGAGCCGCTGGTGTTCAACGTTTCGGAAAAAACCAACTGGTTTTTTATCCGGGTCACCGCGGAGAACGGGCTCTCCGGCATCGGCGAGGCTTCGCTCAACGGCTACGAGCCCGCGCAGCGGGCGATGGCTGAAGACCTGGCCTGCGACTGGATCGGCCTCACGGTGAATGAATTGCTACTGCAACTGAAGGTGTATCCGCATTCACCCGGCGGGTTGATCGCAGCATCGGTCATCAGCGCCACCGAGCAGGCAGTGACCGATCTGCGCGCGAAGGCGGCCGGTGTGCCGGTGCATGAGCTGCTCGGTGGCGCACAACGAGGTGCAGAAAAACGCCGCGCTGTAAGGGTTTACGCCAACATCAACCGCGGCGCGCGCGACCGCAGCCCCGAGGGCATTGCGCGAGCGGCAAAGCATGCGGTGGCCGAGGGTTACCGCGCGGTGAAGATCGCGCCCTTTGATGGCGTGTATTGGGGTAACAGCGGGGGCAACGACGCAGCCGATGTAGAGGCGCGCACCCGCGCCGGCCTCGCGCGTGTGGCGGCCATCCGCGAGGCGGTGGGGCCTGATGTCGAGGTGCTGGTGGATTGCCACTGGCGTTTTGACGAGGACGGTGCGCGGCGGCTGATCCAGGATTTCAGATCGGTGCGGCTGTACTGGATCGAATGCCCGATTTCGGAGAATGCCGATGCCTTTGCCCGGCTGCAGCGCATACACGCCGAGGCTCGCGCAGCCGGCATGAAGCTCGCCGGGGCCGAGCGGCAGATCGGGCTTGCCGGTTTCCTGCCCTTCATCGACGACGGCCTGCTCGATGTGGTGATGCCCGACATCAAATACGCCGGCGGTTATGGCGAGATGCTGAAGATTGCCGAGCGCTGCGCGCAGCGCGGCGTGGCCTTCGCGCCGCACAACCCGACCGGGCCGGTGTGCAATCTCGCGAGCATGCATCTGTGCGTGGTGGCGCCGGCTTTTCTGGTGCTGGAGCACCAGCTGGCCGAGTCGCCGCTGTTTTATGACGTGGTGGGCGGTTACCGGCCGCAGCTGGTGGATGGATGCTTTGTGCTGCCCGACGCGCCGGGTCTCGGGGTTACGCTCGATGAAGCGGTACTCAAGGCGCATCCCTTCCGCCGGCTGGCGGCGAATGCGAATCTGGATGAGCGGCTGGGCTGAGCTTCCATGAAAAAACAACTTACAGGATGGGCAGGATGAACAGGATTAATCAAAAAAACGCTGCAGTGCTTTGCATGCTGGTGCTGTCGTTTGTGGTGATGCCGGCATCGGCGCAGCCCTATCCGTCGAAAACCATCCGCATGATCGTGCCTTCGGCGCCGGGCAGCGGGCCCGACCTCATCGCGCGGGTCACCGCGCAGAAACTGAGCGAGCAGCTTGGCCGCTCGGTGGTTGCCGATCCGCGCCCCGGTGCGGGCGGCAGCCTCGGCGCGGAGCTGGCGGCAAAGGCGCCGGCCGATGGCTACACGCTGATCATGGCCAGCGCGGGTTCCCATTCGGTGAATCCCGCGCTGTATCCGAAGTTGCCCTACGACGCGGTGAAGGACTTTGCGCCGATCGGTCTGGTATCGACCGCACCCAACATCCTGATCGTGCATCCCTCGCTGCCGGTGAAAACGGTGAAGGATTTGATTGCGCTGGCGAGGGCAAAGCCCGGCGCGCTGACTTTCGGCTCTGGCGGCAATGGCAGTACGGCGCATCTGTCGGGCGAACTGTTCCGCGTGCTGGCCAAGGTGAACATGGTGCATGTGCCGTTCAAGGGGGCGCCGTCGGCGGTGATCGGCGTGATGACCGGCGAGATTTCGCTGGCCATCCTCAACCTGCCGCCGGCCTTGCCGCATGTCAAAAGCGGCAAGCTGAAGGCGCTCGGTGTGAGCACTGCAAAACGTTCATCGGCGGTGCCGGAGATTCCGTCCATCGCCGAAGCCGGACTGCCCGCTTATGACGCCAGCACCTGGTACGGCCTGCTAGCACCGGCGGGCACGCCCGGCGAGATCATCACCCGGCTCAGCAGCGAACTGATGAAGGCGTTGCGCAGCGACGACATGAAAAAACGCATCGCCGTCGAAGGCGGTGACATCGCCGGCGGTACGCCCGAGGATTTTGCGGCGCTGATCAAGCGTGACATCGCCAAGTGGACGCAGGTGGTGCAGGCCTCGGGAGCGAAGGCTGATTGATGGTGGGCCGGTGAGTGGATTGGGGTTTGTGTTTTATTGATAAAAATTATCAATAAAAACAATGGCTTATTTGATTTCTTCCCTCTTGATGCATGGCGTCTTGCTGCCGCGTTGCTGACCCAGGTGGCGTGTATTTGCTGTCCTTGGCTGGTCAGCGCTGCTGACTAAAGCAAGCGGCAACTGTGCAGTATTGCGCTGGTGCGGTGCAGGCGGCGCGGCCACAATCGCGCGGTGAATTTGCCCGCGGGGAGGGGCTCTTGAATCATCGCAAAGCCAATACGCTGGAACTGTTTGTCGAACACCTTCTGCGCCTGCCGTGGTGGGCCGGCGTGCTTGCCGCCTTGATGTCGTGGGCGGCGTCTTATGCGCTGATTGATGCCGTGACCACGGTCAAGGGTGCCGAGCTCTCGACATTGCAGCAGATCGCGCTGCCTGCGCTGCGTGACCTCGCCAAGGTGGCCATGGTGCTGCTGCCGGCGGCCTTTCTGACTTTGGCCTTGTGGTCAGCCTGGCTCGGTTACCGTCATCAGCGCAATTACAACGAGGTGGCCGATGAGCATGGCGCTTCGCTGCTGCAGAAACTGTCCAGCCGCGAATTCGAAAACCTGGTGGCTGAATTTTTCCGGCGCAAGGGTTTTGCCGTGGAGCAGCGCGGCACGCGCATGCCGGAAGCCGGCGTCGATCTGGTGGCGAGCATCGGCGAGGATCGATACCTCGTGCAGTGCAAGCACTGGCGCGTGCAGCGTGTCGGTGTCGCGGTGGTGCGCGAGCTGTGTGCGGTGGCCGAGACCGAAGGTGCTGTCGGCGTGTTCGTGGTCACCTCGGGCAGCTTCACCGACGAGGCGCGGCGTTACGTCGAGTGCAACCGCATCACCATCGAGCTGATTACCGGAGATCAGCTGCGCCGGATGATCCGCGGGCTTGATCCGGTCGCGGCCTGAACCGCCGCTACTTCAGCACATTGCTCGCTTCGGCCTGCTTGATCAGCGCTGCCGCGTCACGTTCCAGCAAAAAGCCCGCGGCCTTCACCTTCTCGGTGGCCTTGCGCACCGCTTCGACATAACCGGCGTGTGAACCGTAGCGCTCTTCCAGCGACGGGCGCGGATCGTTGTTGGCTTCACGTTCGGCCTTGCTGCGCGCGAAGGGCACCATGCCGCCGGCGTAGTTGCAGATCTGGCCGTCGTGGAAACCGCCGGCGGTGATGTTCCAGCCGGTATAGGTGCCCAGCGGCGCTTCGAGCAGCACCACCGGGATGCCGCCGATTTCGTTGCCGTCGGCATTCACCTTCGGCACGCGCATCGGCAGGGTCTGGCGGATGCGTGGCGGGACCACGGTCGGAATACCCGAGGCATCATTGGCGTCGAACTGGCGGCCCCAGTCGTAATCGAGGAAGGGATTGATCAGGTCGGCTTCGGGTGCGGTGGCACGCAGGCCGGGCAGTGTCGGGAAACCCATCGCCGCCTTGTTCGGCTCGACCAGTTCGCCGGACTTCAGTGTCGGAAAACGGCTCGGCGGCGGTGCGACATCCTTCATCACCCAGTTGCGGAAATGCACGGTGATCGCACGCCACGGTTCGTCATGCGACAGCGGGTTGGCGGGCAGCACGCCGCGGCCCCAGTTGTTGCCGGGGCAACTGACCGGCTTCGCCTTCTGGTGGAACTCAGCAAGGCTGGCGTTGAAGCCGCCGCTGCCGCCGCCGTGGGTGCTGCTCGCCACGTAATAGCGGCGCACGTTGTCGGGCAGGGGAATGTCCTGTTTCGCATCGGTGCCGATCCACTCGGGGCCGAGTTTCAGCGCCCAGATTTCAGCGGCGCCGAAATGTTCGATGATTTTCGGGCAGGTGTTGCTGGCCATGCAGCGGTCCTGGATGCTGCGCGCCGGCAGGTTGCGCGCGCGGTCGGGCCAGGGCAGCCACCATTGCGGGCCTTCACTGCCGGCCTGGTACAGCTCAAGCACGCCATCGGGCTGGGCCCAGCGGAAATTGAGTGCGATGCGCCGGCCGGCGATCACCGGCCACATGCCGTCGTGCACCCTTTTTTTGCTTTCATCCTGGTTGAAGCCAAGATGCAGCCAGCCGCGCAGATAGTTGCCCGACTGCGAGCGGCCGCGGGCAATGCTGTGCGTGGTGAGTCCGGCAATCGGATTGGCGGTGCCGTGGTCATCGGCCTTGGCGTATTTGAAAAAGGAGCCGAGGTCACGCCAGGCGGCGAAGCCGATGCCCAGCGGGTAGGGATCCTTCGCGGTATAGACCACCTGGTAGAGCTTCGCACCATCAAAGCCGCCCTTGAGGCAGATCTGCACCGGCAGTTGGGTCAGCGGGACCGGATCGTCGAAGGTGCCGCCGCCGCAGAATTTCCAGTCCGCAGCGGCGATACGGGTTTCACCGCGTACCTTGCCGTCGATGGTTTCGTGTTCGCGCGAGACCAGCGTCGCCTGCGTGGTGTCGAGGCTCGCCGGCATATAGGGCACCGGATTGGTTTGCACGATCAGCGGCTGCGCGCCGGGACCGCTGCGGTTGATGATGCGTGCGAACACCGGGCCGGTGACCGGTGAGCCGTCGCTGTTTTTCACTACCGGCAGCTGCAGCCAGTGGTTGGCGCCGGTGCCCATGGTCTCGCGCACGGTGGTGCCCAACGCGGTGCCGAAGCCGGCGTTGTCGCCCTGCCAGGCGGTGGCGAGGCCGATGTCGCCGAATTCACGCTCCTGGGTCGAGATCAGCACCAGCCGGCCGCGGTTGGGCACTTCATGCCACAACATGCCGCTCACCTTACTGTTGTCGATGGGTTTGGTGATGACGAAGGTGGCGACATAACGCACCTTGCCGTCGCGGTCCTTGACGAGCTGGATGTCCTGGATCAGCGCGTTGAGCGGATCGTTGGGATCAAGTTCGCCGAAGGCGCGGCCGGAGATTTGTTCGTACTGGCCGGCACTGCCATAGCTGTTGCAGTGTTCACCCTTGCAGAAGGCCGGCGACACGGTCTGGTCGATGACGATGCGGGTGACCCGTGCCGAAGCCGGCGCGCTGGCGAGTGTGATGGCGGTAATGCAGGCGGCCGCAAAAACGGCGCCGATGGGACGATTCATCATGACCCCCTCCGGTCGTGGACGATGCAACTTGTTATGCATGCACTTTACCGGAAATTGCTGCTGGCGCGGCTGGGCTAAACTCCGGTCATCGGCGGCGCGGGCCGTCCATGACCTGGAGTGTGAGAATGAATGTGAAGCGGATGAGCATTCGGCAATCGTTCAAGGCAATGCTGTGGGCAATGCCCGCGCTGCTCGGCGCCGCTGCGCAGGTGCAGGCGGCCGACGTGAAATATCCGGTACGGCCGATCCGCATGCTGGTCAGTTATCCGCCGGGTGGCCCCAGCGACATCGCCGCACGCATTACCGCGCAGCATTTTGTCGAGGCGATGGGCCAGCAGGTGATCGTCGACAACCGTGGCGGTGCCGGCGGCACGCTGGCTGTCGGCATCCTGACCCAGGCCGCGCCGGACGGTTACACCACGCTGATGTCGGCCGGCGGCGAGATCGTCATCGCGCCCAATCTGCGGCTGAAGCTGCCCTATGACCCGACGAAGGATATTCATCCCATCAGCCGGGTCGGTTCCAGCCAGCTTGTACTGGTGGTGCATCCTTCGGTGCAAGCCAAGACGGTGAAGGAGCTGATCGGGCTGGCCAAGGCCAAACCCGGCGCGATCAATTTTGCTTCGGCCGGCAGCGGCTCGACGGCGCACCTTGCCGGTGAGCAGTTCAAGTTTCTCGCCGGCGTGGATATCGTGCACATTGCCTACAAGGGTGCCGGCCCCGCACTGACCGAACTGATCGCGGGCCAGGTGCAGATGCTGATTTCGGCGTACTCCTCGGCCTTCCCGCACATCAAGGCCGGCAAGCTGCGCGCGCTGGGCGTCACCGGCACCAAACGCATCGCGTCCGCCCCGGACCTGCCGACCATCGGCGAGACGGTGTCCGGTTACGAGGTGCTGTCCTGGTACGGGCTGCATGCGCCCAGGGGCACGCCGCCGGCGATCATCAACCGGCTGCATCGCGAGATGGCGGTGATGGTGAAAAAACCCGAGGTCAGCGAGCGGCTGGTGGCGCTGGGCATTGAGCCCGAGGGCAATACGCCGGCGGAATTCATGGCCCAGATCAAGGCCGAGATCGCGGCCTGGGGCAAGGTCATCAACGCGGCAAAGATTCCGAAAGAGTGAGGCGGGCTTGAGCAGCGCAGCCTGTCCCTTCTGCACCATGCCCGCGGCACGCGAGGTCGCGGGCAACACGCTGGCTTACGCCATCCGCGATACCTCGCCGGTCAGTCCCGGCCATAGCCTGGTGATTCCGCGCCGGCATGTGGCGTCCTTTTTTGACTGCACAGCGGAAGAACGCGCGGCAATGATGGCGCTGCTCGACGGGCTGAAGGGGCAACTGGAGCGCGAACACGCACCCGCACCCGCCGGCTACAACCTCGGGCTCAATGATGGCGCGGCTGCGGGGCAGACGGTGATGCATGTCCATCTGCACCTGATGCCGCGTTACGCTGGTGATGCCGCGGATCCGCGCGGCGGTGTGCGCTGGATTTTTCCGCGGCACGCCGCCTACTGGAGCGGCAACAGCGGGGAGATCACCTAGCGCGCAACTGCCGCCGCGGGTGCGGTTGCGGCAGGTGTGGTCGCAGCAGGTGCGGCGGCCGGCTGGGTTGCCGGCTTGGCTGCCGGTGTCATCCGGAAGATGCGCTCGGGCGGTGTGCCGGCCACATAACGCGAACGTTCCAGTTTCGGTACGGTGGTGGCATTGCAGGTCTTGCGCAGGCGATAGGTCTGCAGCGGCGGTTTCCAGCCGCTTTTCGGCATACACACCACTTCAACACACTGGATCTGGCGCAGCCAGGCGCAGATGCTGGTTTCGGCACCCTTCTCGTCGAAGATGCGGGTGAGGAAGGGTTCATTGGGATAGAAGGGTTTGTTGTCGCCTTCCTCCGAACGCACATCCTGCAGCACGGTGTAGAAGTTGCCGTTCACCGCGAGCAGCGACAGCACCTTCTCCATGAACACGGCCAGTTCCTCGGTGTAGGAGAAACCGCCGATGACATCGCTGATCAGGTTGAACTCGCCGCCGAGGTCGGCAGCGGAGAAGGCACGCAGCGGCTTGTCGAATACATAACGCATCTGGCCGGGCTCCAGCCGCGCTTCGGTCTGGTGCCACTCCGGCATGCGCCGATCTTCGATCGACATCGCCACGGTGTCGGCCTTGCGCGGTTGCGGTTTGCTGAGTGACTGGATATCCGTGGGCGGTGCGTAGTAGTCGATCACCGCCTGGCCACGGCCGGCACCGATGTCGAGCCAGCGGTCTTTCGGGCCGAGGCGCTCGATGGCATTTTCGAAACCCGGCATCAGCGCGTGGATGTACGAAGCCAGCCCGCGGTCGATGACATAACCTTCAAGGCGCCGGTCACCGCGGCCGTGGTAGATGCTGTGCTGGCGCGACAGTTCGATTTCGAGTTGCGGCGTTGGCGGCGCCTCGGCGGCGGAAGCGGCGGCTGCACACAGGAACAGGGGCAGCAGGAGGGCGCTGCAAGACATTCGGGAGTGGATATGCATCATCGCTGAGTTTATAAATAACTGTTTAAAAACAATGACTTATATTGTTTTGAATGGCTATTTCTTGCGTGCATCAAAAAATCGCTGTGCCGCGATCGCCGGTTCATAACTCTGCCAGGCGTAATCGAGGCGGCTGGTCGAGCTGATGCTGATCACCGCTGAAGTCAACGCACTGAGAAAATCCATCTGCTCTTCGCGGCTGGTGTCATCACGCAGGCGGAACTGCGCATCCTCATGACCGGCATTGCGGATTGAAAGTTCAGCGACGTTTTCGCGGATGCTGCGGAAAAACTGTTCGCGGCCCCGCGCCGGAAACACTTCTTCATCGGCGCCGAGCACCAGGACGGGTTTGTTGACCTTGACCAGCGCCGCCGGCAATGCCGCACCGAAGGCGGCCGGATCGAGCATCACCGCGCCGGAAACCTGCGCGCCCTGCGCCAGCGCATAGGCCACCGCCGAAGCACCGAAGGAGTGGCCGACCAGCACGATGCGGCGCACGTCGGCATTCGGAAAATCGCTGGGCCGCTTGCGGATGAAATCGACAATACGCGCCAGCGTGCGGCCGTGGTTGATCCACGAGCCGCGGTTGGGCAGCTGCAGCACGATGCTGTTCATGCCCCAGGTCGCGAGGTGCATGCCCTGATAGGCGTGGTCGGCTTTGCCGTTGTTGTAGCCGTGGAGCAGGATCACCAGCGGTGCGTTGCGGGTTTCGCTCGACAGGTAGAAGTCGGCGGGGATGCGTTCCTTTGCCGACAGCCGCAGGAACTGGCCTTCGCGCGTGGTCACGGTAAAGGGACCGCGCAGGCGGAACTGGTCGACGCCGATGCGTTTTTCAACCACCTGTTCCTGCACCGCTTCACCCTCCAGCACCGGGACGGTCTTGTCGCGCGGCTGGAACACGATCGAGGTGATGCCGGTGGACGGCATCTGCGCGCAACTGCCGATCAGCAGCGCCATCGAGGCGGCGGTGATGACGGCCAGTGCGCGGTGCCAGCGGGCGGGGCGGGTGGGGTTGGCGCGGGGAATGGTTTGAGAACCGGATGGGATGGTCATCCCGCCATTTTGGCGGTACTCGACAGCCGTCGCAATCAGCTGACCATGCCTTCCGTCTCGAAGCGCAGGTACAGCTCGCGGCAGACCCAGGCATCGGTGGCGGCGTAGGCAATCTGTGCCGGCGTCAGCTGGGGTGCAGCCCAATTGGTGGTCTTCGCACCCTTGGCGATACGAAAGCCGAGCAGGATGCCGGCGAGGTTGCGCACGCCGGTCTGGCCATAACCGTGGCGCTTGGCGACCACGCCGAGGTCGGTGATGCGGCGCTCCGCGAAATCGAAGCGCTGTTTCAGTGTGCGCAGGTCGTTGGCCAGTGCCACCCCGGCCTTGATGATCACGTCGCTGGCCAGCATTTCGGCGAGCAGGCGGTGGGTGTCCGGATAACGCAGCGGGAAGATGTGCACCGTGCTGGCGGTGGCCACCTGGGCAATGCTCGGCAGATAACTTTCGCCCTTGCGGAAGGCGGGCCGGGTTTCGGTATCGAAGCCGATCACGCGCTCATTGAGCACATCAAGCCGTGCGGCATGCAACTGCGCTGGGCTGGCGACAAAATTCACCGGTCCCTCGTAACGGCGCACCGGCAGTTCGTTGAGGTTTTCGCGGCTGATCTGGCGCAGCGGGTCTTCTGACATGCAGCCAGAGTAACCGATGCACGGGCTGCGTGGTATGTTTGTTTCCAGGAGTGAGGAGTGAAGGTATGGGGCGTGTTGCTGTTCTGTTGCTGCTGATGTTGCTGGCCGCTTGTGGCACTGCGCCGCAGGCGCTGCCGCGTTACGGCAGCCTCGGCATGGAGCAGCGGCCGTCACCGAATCACGGCGAGCGCCGGCCGCAGTATGTGATCCTGCACCACACCACCAACAGCACCGCGGAACAGGCGCTGGCGACGCTGACCAGCCCGGCATCGGAAGTCAGCGCGCATTACCTGGTGGGCCGCGACGGCCGCATCTATTACCTGGTGGATGAATTGCGCCGCGCCTGGCATGCCGGTGATTCGTACTGGGCCGGCAACCGCGACCTCAACTCCGCCTCGATCGGCATCGAGCTCGACAATACCGGCGAGGAGCCGTTTGCCGAGGCGCAGATCGAGGCGCTGATCGTGCTGCTGCGCGACATCATCACGCGCTGGCGCATGCCGCCGCAGAACATCCTCGGCCACGGTGACGTCGCACCCGGCCGCAAGACGGATCCCAGCGTGTGGTTTCCATGGCGCCAGCTGGCACAGGCGGGTTTGGGTTTGTGGTGCGAGCCGCCGTATCCGGAGGCGCCGCAGGGTGTGGAGGATGTGCTGCTGCTCGCCGCGCTGGGTTATGACGTCAGCCGGCCCGCTGCAGCGATTGCGGCGTTCAGGCGCCGCTGGGCGCCCTTGGCCGGTGGTGATGAGCGCTTGAGTGTCGAGGAGCGTGCGCTGCTGGCCTGCCTGCTGCAGCGGCGCTGAAGATTGCCTAGCGCAGCGCTTTCAGGATATCCAGCGCCTTGCCCATACTGAAATTGTAGGTCGGCTCGCTCCACGCCTTCGGGTTGCCGCGCATCATGTAGCCGTGTTCGACACCCGGGAAGATGTGCACGCCGAGTGAAGGCTGGCGTGCGGCGCGGGCAAGATAACGTTCGCGCAGTTCCGGCGGCGCGGCATGGTCGGCATCACCCCAGATCAGGCATACCGGTTTGGTCAGGCCGTCGAGCTCATGTTCGAAATCACCCATCTGCGTGCTGTGGCAGCCGATGCCGGCATCGAAGCCGAGGCGTTTCGGGCCGATCGCGGCATAGGGGCCGCCGAAGCAGAAGCCCATCGCCGCCGCCTTGCCGTTGTGCTGCGGCAGCCCGCGCACCATCGCCAGCGTGTCGGCCATATCGGTCTCACCGGCCTTGATCACCGGCAGCCGCGGTTGCGAGCGTTGTGCCGAACGATCATCACCGCGCGGCAGCGGGCCGGGCACGGTGCGCCAGAACAGGTCCGGTGCTGCGGCGATGTAACCGGCCGCGGCAAACGCATCGGCGATGCCCTGGATGTCGGCATCAACACCGTGCACCGCGGAGGCCATCACCACGGCCGGTGCCTTGCCGCCGCCGGCGGGCAGTGCGAGGTAGCAGTCGAATTCACCGCCGCCGCTGCTCGATTTGATCCTGACCTGGCTGCCCATGAATTGCTCCCCCCGTGTTTTTTATTCGACGCCCAGCAGTTCGACTTCAAACACCAGCGTTGCATTCGGCGGAATCACGCCGCCGGCGCCGCGTGCGCCGTAACCGAGGCTGGCGGGAATGGTCAGCTTGCGCGAACCGCCGATTTTCATGCCCTGCACGCCCTCGTCCCAGCCCTTGATGACATGGCCGGCGCCGAGGGGAAATTCAAAGGGGTCGCCGCGGTCCTTGCTCGAGTCGAACTTGGTACCGTCGGTGAGCCAGCCGGTGTAGTGCACGGTGACGTATTGCCCGGCGGCGGCTTCCGCGCCGTTGCCGGCGACGAGTTCTTCGATGATCAGTCCGCTTGCGGTGGTGGTGGCTGCCATGATGTCTGCGCTTTCCTGTTGCTGTTGAGGTGAGCGCGCATTATGCCCTGCGCGCGCAGGCCGCGAAACCGGCCCGGCGTCAGTCGGGCAGCGCCTTGAGTTTCTGGTGGCGCGGCGTGGCTATTGTGATGCGGCCCCAGTCGATGCCGGTGGTGGCGCCGGTAAAGCGCACCGCGAAGTCGGCGCGGTCCCATGCGGCATATTGCACGGGGATGCGTGCGCGCATGTTTTTCGGTTTCTCGCTGCGGCTGCGTGTCGGCGGACCGTAACGGCCCTGCAGCGCGTCCATCGCCGGCTGCTGTGCCTGCAGTCCCCAGGTGCTGACATGGATGGCTTCGATCACGCCGTTGAGGACTTCGACATTGAGTTCGCCACGGGCATATGGCACCACATCCGGGCGCGGGAAAAACACCGCGTAATCAGTCGTGCCCCAGGCGGTTTTTGCGGTCTGCGCCGTGTTGTGGCACAGCCGCTGGGTCACCGAATGTTCGTTCGCGGCGCATGCCGGTATCGCAAAGCGGCTGCCGAGTTCGACCCCGAAGAAGGTTTTTGCCGGATCAGCGGCGTGGGCACCGCTGCTGATGATCAGCAGCAGGAAGGTGCCGAAAATGCGGGAAAGAGGCTGGCTGAATGTGTTCATAGGCGGCATGATACGGCGCTTCGCTGATGGCTGAACGTTTCATGTCCGCAAATTCATGGTGGGTCTATATCGTGCGCTGTGCCGACGGCAGTCTTTACACCGGCATTGCGCGGGATCTCGACAAGCGCATCGCCGCGCACAACGGCGCGGGCAGCGCCGGGGCGAGTTACACGCGGGCGCGGCGTCCGGTGCGCCTGGTCTATCGCGAGGGTGCGGACAACCGTTCGCTGGCGAGCCGCCGCGAGTACGAGATCAAGCAGCTCTCCCGCGAGGACAAACTGGCGCTGGTGCTGTCAGCCGCGGCTGCGGGCAAGGGCGGCGATCAGCAGTAGCGCGGCGAGCCCCCAGCTCAGGGCCGGCAGCAGCGTGAGCTGCGACGCAAAGCCCGGCAACTGGTGCAGTTGCAGCGCGACCACACCGATGCGCAGCAGAGCGGCGACCGCGAACATCGCGTGCATGCCTCCGCAGCTGTAACCTTCGCGGCCGGTGTGGCCCAGCGCCATCGCCGCACCAAAGGCACCGAAGATGATTGCCGCCCAGGCGGCACCGGCGATGACCTGCGCCGCGATCAGCGCCTGCAGTCCCGGTGCCTGTGCACTGGCGATCACCGCGATGACACCGACTAGCGCACCCGCGGCCATGACCTTGAAATCGCCGTGGCGGCGGATGGCCCAGGTCAGCGGCAGCATCGCCAGATTGAAACCCACCCAGAACAGCGGCATCAGCTGGCCGAGTTCCGCCGGCGTGGCGTGGCGCAGGTACAGCGGCGCCGAGTTCAGTGCAAAGTGGACCTGAAATCCCAGTGCCACCAGCACTACGACCAGCAGGAAGGCGGCAACCGGCAGCGGCTTTGCCGGTGGCGGCGCGGCAGCGGGTGTTTCGCTGGCGAGGTGGCGTTCGGCCCAGGCCATGCCCCAGGCGGCGACGGCCACCGCGATGGCCGACAGCGCGAAGGGCAGGCGCGGATCCATGTCGCGCAGCTGGATGGTCAGGTACGGCGCCAGCGCACCGGCAACACCGAGGCCGAACAGCCAGCTGGCCGACAGCCAGGGTTTGGCGCCAGCCGCGGCGTATTTGCCGATCAGCACCAGCGGCGGTGCGCGCAGCGCCGATGAAGTGATGGTCCACACCAGCGTCAGCGCGAGCAGCAGCAGCGGACTGCCCTGGGGTGCTGCGAAGGGCAGCAGCAGGAAGGCGATGGCCGAGACCAGCGTGATCAGCCCGATCAGCGGGCCGAGGCGGCCGACCACTTGTGCCGCGCGGTCGGCCTTGGCGCCCATCGCCCAGTCGGCGAATACAAACACCAGCTGGTCGAGCAGCAATATCCAGATCACCGCCGACTTCGGCAGCCCTGCCTGTACCACGAGCTGCGGCAGGAAAATCACGTACACCGTCCAGGTCAGCGTGAAGAACAGCTGCAGCAGTGCAAAGACAAGACCGGTTCTGACGGTGGGGGTGTGCATGGTGTGCGCGCAGTTTGGCGATGAGTCCGGCTGCGGTCAATCGGCTACCATCGCAGGAAGGAGGAGGTCCAATGAACGATATCAACAAGCCCGCAGCCGATGTGTTTGCCGCGGCGCGCACACGGCGCTCGATCCGTGCCTACAAACCCGATGCGGTACCGCCGGCGCTGCTGCGCGAGATCGTTGAACTGGGCCGCCATGCGCCCAGCGGTTCGAACATCCAGCCCTGGCGTGTGCATGTGCTGACCGGCGCGACGCTGCAGCGGCTGGGTGGCGCGATCAAATCGGCGTTTCTGAATGACGAGCCGGGCCATCACCGCGATTACGACTACTACACCGACCCGGTGTTCGAGCCCTATCTCGCGCGGCGCCGTGCCTGCGGCTGGGGTTTGTACGGCACGCTGGGCATCGGCAAGGGCGACCACGAAAAATCAAAAGCCTATCGTGCACGCAACTATGAATTCTTCGGCGCGCCGGCGGGCCTGGTGTTCACCATCGACCGCAAGCTGGAGAAGGGCAGCTGGCTCGACTACGGCATGTTCCTGCAGACGCTGATGCTCGCGGCGCGGGCGCGCGGCCTGCATACCTGTCCCGAGGCGTCGATTGCGAGTTATCCCGATGTGGTGCGGCGCGAGCTGGGCATCAGCAGGGACTGGGTGGTGATCTGCGGCATGGCGCTGGGTTATGCCGACGAGCGTGATGTGGTGAATACCTTCCAGCCGGAACGCATCGCGCTGGAGGATTACGCGACCTTCATGGATTAAAAATAAACCAATAAAAACAATGGCTTATGTATATTCCCCGTAAATCATGGTTCGAACACCCGGTTGCCCGAGCGCGGCGGCCGCGTCTGCAGGTGGCACCAGCCGCGGGTGGCGTCCGGATGTTCCAGCCACAGCCCGAGTTCTTCGAGCACCGGCAGGTTGGCCATGCACCAGGCATCGAGCGCGCCGTCGCGGTCTTCGAGGTCGATGGCGAGGCAGCTGATATGTTTGCTGCCGCTGGCCGCACCGGGCACGGTGGCATTGAGCGCGGCAGGACGCCAGCCCGAGCTGACCTTGCGCATCATGCCCGCGCGCTTGAGCAGGCGGTTGACGCGGCGCAGGGTGTCGCGCGCATTGGCGCGCAGCTCGCGGCTGAGTTCGCTGCGGTATTCAACATCGCGGCCCATGTAATAGTCGGCCAGTTTCAGCACGGTGCTGCGGGGCTTGGTGATCATGGGGCGCAAGATTACCCGATCACGCCGCGCCTGTTTACACTGGCGTCCTTGTCCGGGAGATCCGACGCATGAATGATGGTCCCAATGTTGACGCCTATTCGCCGCAGCAGATCGCCGAACGGGTGGACAGCCTCGGCGTGGCCAAGGCGCGGCTGCCCCTGCTGTCGATGGTGATGCTGGGCATGCTCGCCGGCGCCTTCATCGGGCTCGGCGCACTGTATTACACGCTGGTGGTCAGCGACGCTGCGCTGTCCTTTGCCGCCAGCCGCGTGCTCGGCGGCGTGTGTTTTTCGCTGGGGCTGCTGCTGGTGGTGGTGGCGGGTGCCGAGCTGTTCACCGGCAACAACCTGCTGGCGATGGCCTGGGCCGGCGGCAAGGTCAGCACGGCCGAGGTGCTGCGCAACTGGGCCGTGGTGTGCCTCGCCAACTTTGCCGGCGCCGCGGGGCTGGCGCTGCTGGTCTACCTGTCAGGCCACGCCAGCCTCAACGGCGGCGAGGTGGGGCAGACCTACATGAAGATCGCCGCCGCCAAGAGCACGATGCCGGTGACCGAGCTGTTTTTCCGCGGTGCCCTGTGCAACGTGCTGGTGTGCATGGCGGTGTGGATGGTGCTCGCCGGGCGTACCGTGGTCGACAAGTTCGTGGCCATAGTGCTGCCGATCTCGGCCTTTGTCGCCGCGGGATTCGAGCATTCGATCGCCAACATGTATTTCTTCCCGCTGGCGCTGCTGCTGAAGGACAGCGGCATCGCGCTGCCGGCCGGTGCCGATGCAATCACGCTGTGGGCGATGTTCCGCAACCTCGGACCGGTGATCCTCGGCAACATTGTCGGCGGCAGCGTGCTGGTGGCCCTGGTCTATTACGTGATTTACCTGCGGCCCGCGCGCCGCGTGCCATGAGCGAACTGCTGCTCATCCACGCCACGCTCACCGTCAGCGGCGACCGCGCTGCGCTGACCGCGGCCGATGCGCGCATCCGTGCGCTGCTCGC
>JAIENU010000117.1 GCA_019751125.1 Burkholderiales bacterium
GAGGGGAAACGACCGGTATCAATTCGATATTGACTCAGTGCTTTGTCGAACGCTTCGATCTGAGCCTTCGCAATCTTAGATTCTGATTTGCCGATCTGGGAGAAATACCTAGGGCCGACATAGCCTGCGAGCAGACCGATGATCACCAGAACCACGAGGAGTTCAAGGAGCGTAAAGCCCTTGATAAGGGTATTTATTGATTGCTTTTTTAGTAGATTTTTCATCGAAGATCGAAGTGATGGTGCGGACCCTTGAAATTCTTATGTTACGGCAAGAAACATAGCCCTCAGCCCATCATTACCAGCATGAAATTTTGATTCCGAAATCGGTACACAGAATGTTTATGCGCCCTTTATAAGACCACATTTTGTTACTGGCACTTAAGTTGAAAGCGCGTTGATTAAAAATTGAGCACTTTTTTTCTATATAAATCAGGGTATTAATCCAAACTTATCGGAATGGTAGATTTTTAATGCCTCAATAAATGTTGCATATCCTTGTCACCAACGGTAATTTGTATTTAACAAATTAACCCTAGCCTGAAAATCCCACACAAGCAATTTTGTGTTGAGCCAGCTAAGGGTAAAGGTCGCGCCGCTGCGATTCGTCGAGGTTAAAAAAAGGGGGAGCAAGATGCAATTCGGCACTCAGTGGCTTGCACACGCACAAAGTTTTTTTCGAGTTAAATCTGTCCCAAGAAGAAATCCCCGAAAAGTAGCAAGCCAGTCGGCACTACTACTCATGCTGCTGTGGTCCCCAATCGCGATATTTACTGCGCAAGCGGAAAACTACAAAGCGCCAATGGGGCATGCGCTTGTAACAAATGCAGAAGCTTCTGTGCAACAGGGCAGATTACCCGCTTCATTATTTACCAGAACGGCCGCCGAATCGCTCGATTCTTGGTGCAGCACTGTAGATCCATCAGGAACATTTTATGTGGGCGGCAAATGGTGTCTTAACTGTAATTCCTCGAGCTCTGATGCTGACAAGCCCAGCAACCTCGAGCTTCCGATCGATGAATCATCAGGGCTACTAAATCGACAGTTTACGTGCAAAAAAGTTAGCACTGGGAATTGGGAAGCTCAAATCCAACGATTCTATAGAAGAGAGCCTATTTGCCCGGGAGGTGGAGTCCTAAATGGGTTCAACATGGGCAACGGCATATGCGTTGGTGCATCACCTTGCGTTAGCGGCCAGGTGCGAAATGATTTCGGGGTGTGCACCCCTCCAACAGTTGACCCGTTAAGCACAGCCGGAAAGTCGTGCCCGGAATGCGCCAACCCCATAAACCCTGCAATCGGTAACAAATACCAAGTTGAGACTGACTATATCGGGGCGGGAATATTCCCATTACAGATCACCAGAACCTACAACAGCAACTCGGCATTACTGAATACAGTATTTCAGCAAGCCCACCCTATCAATATTAAATACGGAAGACTCTGGAGGGGGTTTTATGACCGCCAGATCAAATATGAGGGATCAGGGGTTTCCGTATATCGCCCAGACGGTAAAGTTCTCCAGTTCAAAATTGGAACTGGTGGCTCATGGATTGCCCGAGCTGATAATCCAGACCGACTGACCCAGACCCCCACCAGTGGAACTGTGACCAGTTGGCAGTTGATCTCAGCCAATGGTGATCACGCCGAAATTTATGATGGCAGTGGGAAACTTGTAACGCTTCGCAACCGAGAAGGTTTAACCCACACGCTTTCTTACGACACGTTATTTCGTTTAACTACGGTCACGGACAGCTTTGGACGCACACTGACATTTACCTACGATACGTTTAGTCGCGTTGCAACAATGACTGATCCGAGTGGCGGTGTTTTTACCTACACTTACGGGGCAAATAACAACCTCATTTCAGTTACATACCCAGATCTGAAAGTCCGCACCTATCACTATGAGAACGCTTCCTTTGTCAACGCTCTGACTGGTATTACCGATGAGAACGGTGTTCGTTTTGCCACATGGAGCTATGACGCTTCTGGGCGGGCAATCACCTCTACCCACGCCGGCAACGCTAACCAGACCACGATCAGCTACGGTAGTAATTCCGCAACGGTTACGGACGCGCTAAGTGCTGTCCGCACTTACAATTTTGGAATTACGCTGGGGGTGCCCAAGAACAGTGACCTTACTCAGCCCGCTGCCAATGGTTCCGGCAATGTAAGCGATGGTCGCACCTTTGACGTGAACGGCAACGTTTCATCGCAGATAGATTGGAACAGCAACCGCACCAACTACACCTACGACCTGGCGCGAAACCTGGAGACCTCGCGCACCGAAGGCCTGACTTCTGCCGGTGCTACTACGGCCGCCACCCGCACCATCACCAGCCAGTGGCACCCCACCTTTCGCCTGCCGGCGATTGTGGCCGAGCCACTGCGCAAGACCACCTACGTCTACAACGGCGACAGCGGCGCCTCCTGCGGCTTCAAGTCCGATGGTGTGACCTTGGTGCCTGGTGTCCTCTGTAGCAAGACCGTGCAGGCCACTACCGACACCACCGGTGCTGCCGGTCTCTCGGCCACCGTCACCGGGACTCCAAGGGTGTGGACCTACGCCTACAACCCGAACGGCTCGGTGCTCACCTTGGACGGCCCACGCACCGATGTCGCCGACACCACCACTTACACCTACCACGCCAACAACGCCACCTGCGCGGGCGCGAGCCCCCTGGGCTGCCGTGGCCAGGTCGCTTCCGTGACCAACGCCGCCGGCCATGTTACCCAGATCACCGAGTACAACACCCACAGCCAGCCCCTGACCGTGATCGACCCCAACGGTTTGGTGACTACCCTGGCGTATGACGCCCGACAGCGCCTCACTTCGCGCTCGGTGGGCGGTGAAACCACCACCTACCAGTACGACAACGCCGGCCAGCTCACCCGAGTCACTCTGCCCGATTCGAGCTTCCTACAATACACCTACGACGCTGCGCAGCGCCTGACGCAAATTGCCGACAACCTCGGCAACAAAATGGTCTACACCCTGGATCTGATGGGTAACCGCACGCAGGAGCAGGTGTTCGACCCCGCCAATACCCTGGCCCAGACCCGCAGCCGGGTCTACAACAGCCTGAACCGCTTAACGCAGGAGATCGGCGCCGCCGGCCAGACCACCGCCTACACCTATGACAACCAGGGCAACGTGACGCAAATCGACGGCCCGCTCGCCGGCACCGTGGACGTCACCATCAACGCCTACGATGCCCTGAACCGCCTGGTGAGCATCACCAACCCCCTCTCGGGCGTGGTGGGCTATGGCTACAACGGCATCGACCAGCTGACCTCGGTCACCGACCCGCGAAATCTGGTCACGAGCTACAGCTACGACGGGCTGAACAACCTCAACCAGCAGGTCTCGCCCGACACCGGCACCACCGTCAACACCTATGACGCCGCCGGCAACATCGCCACCAGCACCGATGCCAAGGGCCAGGTCACGAGTTACACCTACGATGCCTTGAACCGCGTCACCTCGATCACCTACCAGGGTGGCGTGGTGCATGGTTACGCCTATGACCAGGGCACCAACGGCAAGGGGCGCCTGACCCAGATCACCGAGCCCAATAGCGTCACCGCCTATGCCTACGATATCCAGGGCCGGCTCACCACGGAAACCCGCACCATCAACGGCGTGCCTTACGTCACCGCCTATGCCTACGACAGTGCAGGACGCATGACCGGGATGACCTATCCCAGCGGCAGAACGGTGAACTACACCCTCGACGCCTTGGGTCGCGTGCAAAGTGTGGCCACCACCAAGGATTCCGAGACCCAGACGGTCGTCTCCAACGTGGCCTACCGACCCTTTGGTCCCAGTTCTGGCCACACCTTCGGCAACGGTCAGACCTACACCCGCGGCTTTGACACCGACGGACGGATCGCGAGCTATACCTTGGCGACCCAGTCCATTGCCGTGGGTTTCGACCCGGCGAGTCGTATCACCAGCCTGACCGACACCGGCAACCCAGCCAACGCCAACACCTATGGCTATGACACGCTGGACCGTCTCACCAGCTTCGTCGGCCCCAGCGCCAACCAGGCCTTTACCTTCGATCCTGTGGGCAACCGCCTGACCAAGACCACGGGGGCCAACACCGACACCTATGCTTACAGCGGCACGAGCAACCGGCTCTCGACCATTAGCGGCTCAACGAACCGGACCTATAGCTACGACGCCAACGGCAGCACCACAGGTGATACAGCACGTACCTTCGCCTACGACAGCCGCGGGCGTCTGGTGCAGGCCACTGGCAGCGCAGGCAGCACCACCTACCAGGTGAACAGCGTCGGCCAGCGTATCCGCAAGACCAATGCCCAGGGCGACACCATCTATCACTACGACGCGCAAGGACGGCTCATCTCGGAGACGAGTAGCAGCGGGACCCCACAAAGGGAATACATCTACCTTGGCGATGCACCCGTGGCGGTCATTCAGTAAAGCTGGACGCGGACATGAAGATCCTCATGGCCACCATTCGCCCCCTGCTCACAGCCCTGCTGATGGGTACTGCCGTGCTCGCCCAAGCTGCCAGCCCCATCGTGATCGACAATACCGATGCAGGGTTCACGACGACCGGCAACTGGCCCATCTCCACTGCTATGCCCGGCTTCCAGGGCACGAACTACAGGACACACGCGGCCAACGGCAGCCCGCCCGGTGCCATCGTCATCGATAACACTGATCCGGGCTTCAGTACCACCGGCACCTGGCCCACCTCCACCTCAGTTGGCGGTTACCTTGGCACCAACTACCAGGTGCGTGCCCCAAATGGCGAAGAACCCACCGCCATCGTGGTAGACAACCTCGCTGGCAGCTTCACCGGCATCTGGACAACCTCCACTTCAGTCGGCGGCTACTACGGCACCAACTATCAGGCCCGCGCCCCCGGCTCAGGTGCCAGCACCTTTACTTGGGCGCCAACCATCCCCACCACAGGCAACTACAAGGTATATGCACGCTGGACGGCACACCCCAATCGCAGCACGCAAGCGGTATATACGGTGAACCATGCAGGCGGCACCACCGCGGTCAGCGTGAACCAGGAAATCAATGGCAGCAGTTGGCAATTGCTGGGCACCTTCAACCTCAACGCCGGCAGCAACAACACCGTAGTGCTGGCTGATCAGGGCGATGGCTACGTGATCGCCGATGCGATCAAGTTCACTCCAGAGAGCGCATTACCCAACACTGCCACCTGGACCCCGACCATACCCGTTGCGGGTACCTACAAAGTCTATGCTCGCTGGACAGCGCATCCGAACCGGGCGACAGACGCACAATACACGGTCACTCATGCCGGTGGCGATAATGTAGTCACCGCCAACCAAGAACAAAATAACGGGGCTTGGGTGCTGTTGGGCACCTTCGCCATGGCGCCAGGCCAGGGCCATAAGGTGAGCCTCACCGATCAGGCTAATGGTTATGTGATCGCGGACGCCATCCGGCTGCTGGATGTGGCGTCGCCCGAGTTCAACACCGCAACCTGGACGCCCAATACCCCTGCCGGGCAATACGAGGTCTATGCGAAGTGGACTGCGAACCCAAACCGGGCCACCAACGCCACCTACACCATCACTCACACCCAAGGTGCAACGCAGGTGCCGGTCAATCAGCAATTAAACGGCGGCACTTTCAACCTGCTGGGGACATTCAATCTGAACACTAACAGCACGATCACCCTCTCGGACCAGGCTAATGGCTTTGTGATTGCTGATGCGATCCAGTTGATTGCGCTGACCACGGTGCCGAAGATGTACTTCGTGCACACGGATCACCTGAACACACCCAGGCTCATCACCAGCGATACCGGCCAAACGGTATGGCGCTGGGACAACGATGATCCCTACGGGAACAATGCGCCGAATGAGAATCCGGCGGGTGTGGGGCAGTTCACCTGCAACCTGAGACTGCCGGGGCAATACTTCGATCAGGAACTCAACACCCACTACAACTATTACCGAGATTTCGATCCAGCGACAAATCGATATATTCAGAGCGACCCGATTGGGCTGCGGGGTGGCATCAATACTTACTCTTACACACTCACCCCTCTTACCGAGACAGATACATTTGGACTGATGGGTCAGGGAGCGCCGCAACCCAAAAAACCATCCCGCGCACCCAAGTCAGTTTGCGGCAGTGGAATCACAGGGCCAGAGTTCAGTTTTAGGGAGTCTTGTATTGAGCACGATCAATGCTACGAAAATTGCGGCTCAAATAAAACCGATTGCGATATCAAGTTTTGCCAAAATACCAGAGCGAGCTGCATGCCTGGTGATTATGCGTGCAGAGCAGCCGCGGTGACATATTGTTTTTTTGTATCAGCACTGGGATTTGGCGCATACCAAAATGCTCAAAATACCTATTGCCCACAAGGAGTTTGCAGGCCCCCTCTTCCTTCAATTTCACTATTACCTGCACCCTAGTATGCGAAAAGATATTCTTGCAATCGTCCTTATTGCATTAGGAATCTTGGCTTCTTGCGCGCCCGAGCGAGATCTCAACACCCAACTTGTTGTTGCTGCGAGAGGTAATGATATTAAAAAAGTGGAATCGTTATTAACCCAAGGGGCTCTAGTCAACGGTAAAGAAAAAACTCAAGGTGAAGGACAAACAGCTCTTTTTCACGCAGCCGCTGAAGGTCATATTGAGATTGTTGCTTTGTTAATACTTAGGGGTGCCGATGTTAATGAGCATCCGCCAGGCCGATCAACAGCGTTAATGATGGCTGCTTATGGAGGTTTTGATAGGGTTGTTGAGATCCTTATTAATGCAGGTGCAAATATAAACGCCCGAAATGATAATGGATGGACTGCTTTGCATAACGCTAGCCGACAAGGACATTTAAATGTGGTGAAACTCTTGATCGCCGGTGGAGCAGAAGCAAATCTACCCTTGCCAGATGGGAATACACCGAAAAGTCTGGCTGAAAGATCGGGGCACCACGCGGTTGTGCAATATTTAGATTCCCTTGAAATTAATAATAAATAAGGTAGGAAATATGACAATCATTCACCGCTTCCTGAACGGTCTTCTGATTGGAATCCTTCCGGGCTTAATTTCCATTACCCAAGCCGCCACCCCCATCGTCGTAGATAACACCGCCTCCAGTTTCACCACCACCGGCACCTGGACCCCCTCAACCGTAGTGCCGGGGTATGAGGGTGCGAACTACCTGACCCACCCCGCCAACGGCAGTCCGCCCGGCGCCATCGTCGTGGACAACACCGACACTGGCTTTACCGTCACCGGCACCTGGCCCACCTCCACCTCAGTGGGCGGCTACCTCGGTAACAACTACCAAGTACGCGCCGCCAACGGCGAAGAGCCTTCCGCCATCATCGTGGACAACACCGCCGGCACCGCGGTGGGTACCTGGGCGACCTCGACCTCGGTCGGTGGCTACTACGGCGCCAACTACCAGCACCACCCCGCAGGGGCAGGTGCCAACAGCTTCACCTGGACCCCGGCGATCCCCGCGACCGGCAGTTACAAGGTCTACGCCCGCTGGACCGTACACCCCAACCGCAGCACCCAGGCCACCTATACGGTGAACCACGCCGGGGGCAGCACTGCGGTCACCGTGAATCAGGAAGTGAACGGCGGCAGCTGGCAACTGCTCGGCACCTTCAGCCTCAATGCGGGCAGTGGCCACTCCGTAGCGCTGGTCGACCAGGGCGATGGCTATGTCATCGCCGATGCGATCAAAGTCCTGCCGGAGAACGCCCCACCGGCCACTGCTACCTGGACCCCGGCCGTGCCTGCTGCGGGCAGCTACAAGGTCTACGCCCGCTGGACCGCCCACCCGAACCGGGCGACCGATGCCAAATACACCGTGACCCATGCCGGGGGTGACACCCTCGTCACGGTGAATCAGGAACAGAACAACGGATCGTGGGTACTCCTGGGCACCTTCAACCTCGCCCCCGGCCAAGGGCACAAGGTGAGTTTGACGGATCAGGCCAACGGCTTCGTGATCGCGGACGCCATCCGCATCCTGGAGGCCTCAGCCCCCGAGTTCAACACCGCCACATGGGTGCCCGCCGTGCCGGCAGGCCAATACGAGGTCTATGCCAAGTGGACGGCGAGCGGCAACCGGGCGACCAATGCCGGCTACACCGTGAGCCATGCCCAGGGGCAGACGCAGGTGCCGGTGAACCAGCAAGCCAACGGCGGCACCTTCAACCTCTTGGGCACCTTCAACCTGAACTCCAGCAGCACGATCACCCTGACGGACAACGCCAACGGGTTTGTGATTGCAGATGCGATCCAGTTGATTGCGCTGACCACGGTGCCGAAGATGTATTTCGTGCACACGGATCACCTGAACACGCCCAGGCTGATCACCAGCGACACCGGCCAACCGGTATGGCGCTGGGATAACGATGATCCTTACGGGAATAACGCACCGAATGAGAATCCGGCGGGTGCGGGGCAGTTCATCTGCAACCTGCGGCTGCCGGGGCAATATTTCGACGCTGAACTCAACACGCACTACAACTATTTCAGGGACTATGACCCGGCAACCGGGCGGTATGTGCAGAGTGATCCGATTGGGCTGACGGGTGGGATCAATACCTACGCATACGTTGGCAATAATCCTCTTTTGTTCTCCGATCCTAGCGGTTTGCTTTGCGTCTATTCGCAAAGTCAGGGCAGCTTAGTCTGCACGAAGAATACGACCGGGCAACAGTATTTGACTTGCGACAATCTCTACTCTGGCCGGGGTATCGGGCTCAACAATCCCGCCGCTCAAAACGTAAGAAATACGGGGCCGCTGCCGCAAGGGACTTACACGGTCGGCGCCGCAACGCATCAACGCGGGCCGCAAACCCGACCACTGACGCCCGCGCCGAGCAACACGATGTTTGGTCGCTCCGGGTTTCTCATCCATGGCGATAACCCTGCTCAGAACTACACGGCGTCTGAGGGTTGCATTATTACTCCCCGCAGCTGTCGAGAAGCGATTCCGACCGGAGAAACTCTCCAGGTGGTTCCATGAACAGTATCGTTCAGCGGGCTGTCACATTCTTACCGCTAGTCGGCGCTCTCTGTGCCAACCTGTCCTTTGGTGCGGAGCTCCCGATCGGAATCTTCTCGATCGACGGTGCGACCGTTGGGGTAACTACCTTGGATGAAGTTCAACAAACCTATGGCAAAGCTAAGGCTTATAGGGTTGGTCGAGAAGACGGTGCCAATGTAAGAATATGCTATGCACATTCCGCCTCCACGAGGGGCAGCTACTATCTGGCTTTTGAGTCCGGCGTGATGGGAGAATTTTCAACCATCACGGGCTTCAGAATTTCCACCATTCGTCCAGCCAAGAATTGCGTATCAACAAAGGTCGATATCGGGACACTGGAGACTCGAAACGGAATCCGCTTGAAACAGACGCTCCAGGATTTCAGGAGCACTGTTCCCATCGAATTCAAGCGCCGTGGTTTAGAATTTACCTATGAGGCCGTAAACAAAAGGCTTGCAACACCAGAGGAATTGAACAAGCTGCGCGCCAATTGGCCACAGGAGAAACAGGATTATTTTGACGTCACGATCACGATCAAGGCAAAGTTCAAGGGTGATCATCTCATCGATTTCTTCGTTCAGAAGATCGAGTCATACTAAGCTAAAAGTACCGTAGTAGATTTCCCCGGCGTCCTCGTACGCCGTTGACGCCGCCAGCGTCGAACCAAAGGGGCACGCGAATCAAAGGGTCAGTCTAGCAAAGTAGCAAGACTGCTTAGACAGAAACTTGCACACCACTTCAACCGAGGCACACTCCAGTCCTGCCCCCCAACTCCAATTGCCGGATGTATCCGCCAAATTTCAAAAATAGCGGATACAAATATAAATACTTGATTTTATTAAGTATTTTTAGTCACAAAATTAACCAAGCCAATAAAAAACGCCACCTCAAGGGTGGCGTATTCATATTCAAAAATAAAAAAACCTCAAGCCATCGCCGTCACCGCCCCAATCGCCGAAAACAGGTTGGCCACGGTTTCCTTGGGAATGCCGCAGTGCGACATGGGGTCACGACATGGGGTCAGGTCACGACACGACACGACACGACATGGGGTCACGACACGACATGGGGTCAGACACGACATGGGGTCAGGTCTTTCATTATCACATTGATACTGTTACGATTTGAGCCCTCATGGCCAGACCCCTGAGACTTGAACTCGCCGGCGCGCTGTATCACGTCACCTCCCGCGGAGATGGTCGCGATGACATCTATCGCTCGGACGAAGATCGCCTGGCATGGCTTGAGGTGCTGAAGGAAGTCTGCCGGCGCTTTAACTGGGTCTGCCATGCCTATTGCCAGATGACCAACCACTACCATATGGTCATCGAAACCCCAGAGGCGAATCTGTCCGAGGGCATGCGCCAGTTGAACGGCGTTTACACCCAGCGCTTCAACCGTGCGCATGACCGTGTCGGTCATGTATTCCAGGGGCGGTTCAAGGCCATTCTGGTGGACAAGGACAGCTACCTGCTGGAATTGGCCCGCTACGTGGTGCTCAACCCCTTGCGTGCCAGGATGGTGCAACGGCTGGAGCAGTGGCCCTGGAGCAGCTACCTCGCCACCTGCGGCCAGGCCGGCTGCCCTGACTGGCTGCAGGTGGATTTTGTGTTGTCGCAGTTCTCCGCGCAGCGGGCGCGGGCCATCGCCAAATACGTGGCTTTTGTGCATGAGGGCAAGAGGCTGCCCAGTGTCTGGGGCCAGTTACAGGGGCAGGTCTATCTCGGTCCGGAAACGTTCGTCAAAAAAATGCAGGCGCTGGTGGATAAAAAACCCGCACTCATGGAAATCCCCCGCGCGCAACGCCGTGCACTGACGCGGGCGCTGACCGAGTATGCCAAGGCCTACCCGCGCAACAAGGCCATTGCCCTGGCCTATTTGTCCGGCCAGCACACGATGGCTGCGATCGCGGATCATTTCGGGGTGCATTACACGACGGTGAGCCGGTTGGTCAAGAATTACGAGGCTGAGCAGTTGGGTACGATGTGATAATGAAAGACCTGACCCCAAATGTTGTTTAGATACTCCCCAGTGGCTGGACGAGTGAGACTAGTTTGGAAACGTATCTGCTGAACATCAGCACTGCTGATTGCCCGCATACGCTCGATCAGGTTTACGGCTGCAATGGCCTGCGTCAATGCAATCCCCAAAAGCCCAATTTGTCCAAGATCGGAGCTGACTAAATCGGAAGTAATTTCCTTGAAATTAGTGCTCTCGGTGCCAGTAATCGCCAGCACTGTTTCCGCATTTTCGCCACTGCCGCGCGTGAATAGGATTGCGCCCAGGCCGCTCTTGTCCGCGCTGGCTATAGCGTCGCCAGTTCTATCGTTGCGGTAGTAGTTCAGGATAGTCCAAGCATCAAGGTTCTCAGCCCCTCCAATAAATAACTTCTCGCCAAGTTTAAGCGGGAGGCGAGCCTGCGTTTCCGATGCCGCCACCTCTGCAAATCGCTGACCAGACAACGGCTCGTTCGCCATGCGCACATAAGCAGCAGTCGAAAGGGTGGCGTACTTGTAGTAATCAACCATTGTGGCCATACGCCTCTCCTATGGATTCCGGTACGGGATTAAAGCCAGATTAAAGACTGATCCATGCTTCTCAAGCGGGGACTCACCAGGCGCGGGACATTGCAAAATGGGGCGGCCCAACCCGATGTGGAGCCATGGCGCCTCCCTGCCATACTTGGTCTCACGTCCAAGTAATTCCCCGGTTTGGCTATCCGTCACAACGCGCTCGAATTTCGTTAATTTATGCCCCAGCGAAGCGTTAGTATCTGGTCGTCGATAGTGATACCTCGCCGTCGGCCTCTCGAGCCTAGTTACAAGCCAAGCGTCTACCCCATTTGGTAGTACTGCCAGTGTTTCTTTGTCATTAATTGGATAGAAAATTGAGCGGTCTTTTGGACGCTCTTTCCCAGGATTCTCCTCGGCATACCACGCCAACGCCCGCGCTCGCTCTTCGTTGCTCGCAAGCCGCACGCGCTCGATCCCCTTGCGATCCTCTGTCGGTTGCTCAACAAACAGATAGCGACCCTCTTTGGTGATCTCGTAGGCTGAACGCATGGTTGAGTCATAAAACCCATCCACCTTCACCGTCTTGTTCACAAATATCCCCGCATCCTTCCTGCATAACTGCCCGAAGTTCCACGCAATCCACAGCTCCTCCGAGATTGGCGCGAGATAAAGCAGCAGAAAGAACGGTGCCATCTTCACCGCCCTGTATTGGTCGTCCGGCCGCCTCCTCCAGATCCTGACCAGAATTACTGTGCCGATGATGTAGAACAGCAGCAGAAGGGAAAGGCTGATGAGACTCGGGTAATAAAAGCCCATAGCTTAAGTTTCCTTTGGTTTTTATGTGCGCAAATCAAAAGGACCAAGTTGGGTTTTCTGGGCTATCACGCAGAAACCCCAACTTGGTCCTTTTGATTTGCGGTGATTTGAAATGTGCGGCATGACTTGCCTGAAATAGGTACGCGCAACACACAGGTCGCTCAACCTCAACCGCGCACCCAAGTGCACATCGGTTATTACCCAACAACCGAAGCATCTTTACCCCCTGCCTGACCCAGCCATTGCAGCTGGGCGAATGGCGCCTTTTATCTGGCGCTGTTGCCGATCACATTACTGCAATCAAGGGGCGAGTCAAATCTACCGAAATGATAAGTTTGATATCAGATAGTTAATAAAATCAGCATCTTAGAGTGTCCGTAATATGGATTATTATTTTTACTGATCACTCTTTTTTAGCGATTGCCACACTTCCAGCGCACGCGGATGTGCCTCCAGCATTTTCTCGATCAACGCCGCCTGCTTGAAAATCTTCGCCCGTGCAGCAGCAGGCAGCTTGCCAGCCGCTTCCAGCAAAGCCTCACCATCCAGTTCACCCACAACCGCCAGCAATACACAGCCCTGCTCAAAATCCTTGCGTGACTTGGGTGATTGTGTCGCGCGCAATACAGAAACCAGCAGCTTGTGCCAGGCCATGCGCTCAGGCACAGGCACTCTCACCCGGCAGACTCCTTCACGGGCAATCACTATGGCGAACTGGGTTTCGGCGAGTAGGTAATCAAGATAGGGCAAGCCGGTGGCGTGCGCTTTCAGTTCAGGAATGCTGACCGGCAGAAAGGGTTTCTGGCTTTTGCGCACCGGCGTCAGCAAATCCACCTGAAACGGCGGCGCGCCGGGCTTCATGAACGAGGTCGAAGGTTCGCGCACGTTGAGCCTGGGCGCCTCGACCAAACGCACATCCGATGTGGTCAGCGCACCGAGAATGCCTTCCTTCAGTTCTGATTGCAGAACCAATGGATCATTGCGGCCGATATCCACATCCCGGGTTTCATAGACTGCGGCACGCACGCCCAGATGGTTCAGCAGCACGCCGTAGGCATGTGAGCCAAGCAACACCGCGCCGGCCGCAAACAATCCGTGGTTGTGCAGTGCGGCCAGCGTGGCGTAGGTTCTGGAATCGGCCAGGTAATACCCTTCGCGCACCAGCAGGCGCGCTGATTTCGCCAACTCCTTGCTGGCAGCTACCCTGTCGCGTACATCAGCGGCACGTTGATCGGCAGCCCGATCACCTATCGGCCCGGCAATGTACCTTTCACGCTTTTTACCTTCCGCGTCGTAGTACTGATGGGCGTAAAAGCGCGTGCCGGTGGCGTTTGTCCGTTCGAGCACAGAACCTGCCGTGCCCACCGACAGTTCGCCCAGTCCAGCTGCAGACTGGTCGAGCTCGGAATACAGCGTGGTCAACGCCGCTTTGTGTGCAGTAAAGAGATGTTTTGACATTGAAGCACCATCCATCACGTATCCGCTAAATTTTACTTTTGACGGATACTAGCGGGGGCTTCCGTATCCGTCAAATTTGAAAAATGACGGATACAAAATGCGATTAACTAGTTGTTTTTATTGATATTTTTAAATCATCGCCTCTGGGCAAACAACAAAAAAGCCGCCTGAACGGCGGCCTTCTTCTCGCTGCGGCAGTCATGAAAAACCCGGCCTAAGCCACCGCCGTCACGAACCAAAGGGTCAGATCTAGCAAAGTAGCAAGACTACTTAGACAGAAACTTGCGCATCACTTCAACCGAAGCACACTGCAGTCCTGCCCCCAACTCCATTCGCCGGATGTATCCGCCAAATTTCCAAAATAGCGGATACAAACTATAAATACTTGATTTTATTAAATATTTTTAATCACAAATTAACCAAACCAATAAAAACGCCACCTCAAGGGTGGCGTGTTCATATTCAAAAATAAAAAACCTCAAGCCACCGCCGTCACCGCCCCAATTGCCGAGAACAGGTTGGCCACGGTTTCCTTGGGAATGCCGCGGGTGATGAACACGATGCGCGTGGAATGATCGTTGCTGGGCCAGGCTTGCAGCTCGACCGGCGGATGGAACAGGTGTTGCACGCCCTGCACCACCATCGGCCCCTTATGGCCTTCGACGTTGACCAGGCCTTTCACACGCAGCATGTCGGAGCCGCGCAGCGCGGAAAGCACTTCCATGGTTTGTGAAAACAGCTGCCAGCTCAGCGGATCGCTGTAGCGCAGCGTGAAGGACTTGATCTTGGAATCGTGGCTGTGGCGGTGGCCGTGTTCATCGGGCTCGCCCATCCAGCGTTCGATGTCTTCGAGCTTGCCCTTGACGTTGCGCAGGCCGACGTCGATCAGGAAAGCGAGGTCGATTTCGCCGTTGATCGAGCGTTTGATCGGCGCCAGCGGGTTGAGTATGCGCAGGCGGGCTTCGAGCTTGGCGGTGGTTGCTTCGTCAGCCAGATCCGACTTGGTGATGACGATGCGGTCGGCCAGCGCCGCCTGCTTCACCGGCTCTTCCATCGTGTCGAGCTGTTCGATGCCGTTGACGGCATCGGCCAGCGTCACCACGCAATCCAGGCGGTAGTTCTCCTGCAGCAGCTCGTCGGTCATCAGCGTCTGCATCACCGGCGCCGGATCGGCAAGGCCGGTGGTTTCGATGATGACGCGAGTGAAGTCGATGATGTCGCCGTTGCGCCGCTTGACGTAAAGGTCGCGCAGCGTTTCCTGCAGGTCACCGCGCAGCACGCAGCACAGGCAGCCGTTGTTGAGCAGCATCATCTGCTCGGACGAGACTTCAACCAGGTCGTTGTCGACAGCCTGTTCGCCAAACTCGTTGACGATGACAGCGACCCGGTTCATGTCCGGACGCTTGAGCAGCTTGTTGATCAGCGTCGTCTTGCCGCTTCCGAGGAAGCCGGTGATGACGCTGACCGGGAACTTCCCGGATAGTGCATCCAGCATTACAGAGTGACTCCGCTTATGGCTTCAAATCAGGCCGTCGTTTCGATGACGTAGAGGCCGCCACCAAAACGGTCGACTGCATACACCAGGCCGTTTTCGTCGACCCACACGTCGTTGATCTGCACCGCGCTCTTCGGCGACATCGCGGGCTTGCCCGGCACGAAGTAGGCAACCTCCTGCGGCTGGTACGGATTCGAGGTGTCGAACATGCGCACGCCGCCGTTGAAGAAGGTGCCGAACACCAGGGTGTTTGAGCGGAACGACGCCGGGCCCGGCAGGTTTTCGTGCAGGTTGTGCGCGCCGTAACGGCCGCCGCGCTTGGCGAAGTTCTCCACCGGCGGCAGTGGCAGCGTGGACACCGGCACCAGGTTGGTTTCGACGCTGGAGTTGACCACGAAGCCGAGTTTCGGCCAGTCGATGCCGTCGTCCTTGGTGCACTCGTCGGTGACGATCATCAGATCGCGGCCGAACAGCGGCATCACGGTGTGGCAGAAGCCGTTGAACGGGGGCGAGTAGCGCCAGTTGGTAACCATCTTCGGCTTGCTCTTGTCCGAGATGTCGAGAATCACCGCACCGCCGTCGAGATAGGCCACATAGGCGCGATCCGGACGCTCGGGATAGACGTTGATGTTGTGCGGACGGTAGCCGCCGTCGAACTTGGGATGGCGCGGGGGCGGCGCTTCCTTGTCACCCTTGTGCGTGCCGGGGTAGTGCCAGCGGCCCACTTCCACCGGCTTCGACGGGTTGCGCACGTCGATGATGCGGTAGAACTGGAAGTCGTTCGGGTGGGTCGGTTCGAAATCATCCGAGCCCGAGGTCAGGTGCACGTATTCACCGTCGACAAACCACACGCAGTGCGCGCCGCGCGAGTGCGGGCCTGAGGCGTCGAAATGCGAAATCAGCTTCGGCTTCTCCGGGGTGCTGATGTCGAAGAGGTCCATGCCCGCCGGTTTGTCGCCGACCTTTTTGGTCTGGTAGGCCACCGCCATCATGTCGCCGACCACGTCCAGCGAGTTCGAACGCACACGCTCGTGCGGCAGGTCGGTCTGCACGATCACCTTCGGGTTGCGCACGTCGGTAACGTCAACGCCGGTGAAATTTTTGGGTGCCGATTCGTGCGCCAGCCACAGGATGCGGCGACCGTCCTTGGTCACCTGCATGTTGATGCCCTCGCCCACGCCGCCGAAACCGGTCAGCTCATTCTGGGAAATCAGCTTCATGTTGCGGGAGATGGTCTGTGCAGCCTGGGCCTGCGGTGACATGGTCGGTTTCATCGGGTCTTTCTCTTTCGGTTTAAGTTGAATTTATAAGTGCGTTTTTGACTGCGCGTTTTTAACTGCTTTTACTTGCGCCGCTTTTTTGTCTGCTTTTTACGATCAATACCCGCCATCTGCTCAAGTACCGCACAGACGGCCGCCGTATCCTCCAGCGCGCGGCCCTGCGCATAGGCCGCGGCGTAAAACGGTTTTGAAGCTTCGAACAGCGGCACCGGGCAATGCAGGTCCGCCGCGAACTGTTCAATGATATCAATATCTTTCTTGTAAACGTCCACTTTCATCGTCGCCTGGCTGTAATCGCCGGCAATCATCAGCGGCCCGCGCACCTCGAACATGCGCGAATTCCCTGCACCATCCTTGATCACCTTGTAGACCAGCTCGAGGTCGAGTCCAGATTTCAGACCCAGCACCATCGCCTCGGCGGTGGACAGGTTGTGGATGGTCACCAGCAGGTTGGCGACATACTTGAGCTTGGAGCCGTTGCCATACTCGCCGCAGTAATAGACGCTGCGCGAAAAGCCCTTAAGCACCGCCTCCGCCCGGTCATAGGCCTTGCGCTCGCCGCTGGCGTAGATGGCGATGTCGCGCTTGGCGGCCTGTGCGCCGGTGCCGCTGACCGGACAGTCGAGCACAGTGATGCCCTTCGCCGCACAGCGCTCGCGGATCTCCTGCTTCCTGGCCAGCGGCAGCGTGCTGGTTTCGATGACCACCGTGCCGCGCTTCGCCGTGGCGACGATGCCGCCGGCGCCGAAAAAAGCGGCATCCACTGCCTTCAGGCTGGGCAGCGATGTCACCAAAATGGGACAGTTCCGGGTCACTGCCGCGGCGCTGGCTGCCGGATGACCACCGAGTTTTTTCAGGGCGGCGCGGCGCGCCGGGTCGATGTCATAACCCTGCACCGCAAAGCCCTCGGACAGCAGATGGCGCGCAAAGGCGCCCCCCATGATGCCGAGGCCGATGCTGCCGACGGACTGCCCCTTGTTGTTCTGCGCTTTGATGATCCGCTCCTTGCTGGTTGGTTGATCTCAGGGTTTGCTGCCGGAGAGCCCCAGAAAATCCATCACGCTTTTCAGGTCGGCGTATTCCGTGGCAAAAAACTTCAATGTCTCCGCCGAATTCTTGTAGCCCGGCTCCCACTGGTTCTTCTCGGAAAGCTCGCGGAATTCGGCACTGGCCGCAATTTTGCCAAACACGCCATCCCAATAGGCAATCTGCTGCGGCGTGATGCCGCGCGCGCCGATGACACCGCGCCAGTTTTCCAGCACGCCTTTGTAACCCTGCTCCGGCCAGGTCGGCGCGGCGGCCAGCGGCCCCGACAGGCGCTTCGTCGATGACACCGCGAGCAGGCGCATGCGGCCGCTCGCCACATGCGGCGCGATCTGCACCGTGCCGCCGGACAGCACGTCGACATGGCCGCCGAGCAGTGCGGTCACCCCCTCGCCGGTGGAGGTGAAAGCCACCAGCCGCACCTTGGTCATGTCGACCTTGCCCGACTGCAGCGGCAGGCCGAAGGAAATATGGTGGGTGCCGCCCACCGCACTCGACAGCGCCAGGCTGTAGCGTGCCGGATCCTTCTGCAGCGCCTCGACCAGGTCACGCCCGGTCTTCAGCGGCGAATCGGCGCGCACCGCAATGCCGATGTATTCGGTGAGCATCACCGCGAGCGGCGTGAAATCGCGGTACGACAGGTGATGGCGGCCGTTGATGTGGCTGGCGTGAAGCGTCGATGAGGTAATGCTCATGAACAGCGGGTTGCCGGCGCGCACATGCAGGAAGTTGTAGGCAATCGCGTGGCCGGCCCCGCCCATGTTGAGAATGGTGCTGGCGGTGGGCACCAGTTTCTGCGTCTCCCACATTTTCTGCAGCGTGCGCCCGACATGGTCCAGCGAACCGCCGGCAGTGGATGGCACGATCAGCGCCACAGTCTGTTGCGGCTGCCAGCCCTGGGCCGCAGCCGGAGCGGTGAAGAAGCCCCCGGCACATGCCGCGATAAATATTAAACCATTGTTTTTAAACAAGTATTTCATAGCTCCTCCTGGGGTTTCTGGTTGAAACTTGCGGATGTGGCGTATGACTTGCTGCAAACAACAGGACATCGGAAATCCGGGTGCTGCGGGTGCTGCCGGCCTGGGACTCAGTTCGGCTTCATGTGGATACGCGCCTGCTCGGCCTCCTCGGGACTCATGTTGTCGAGGCGGTCTTCCAGCCAGGTCGTGGAACTCACCGTGGCGTAACGCGCGTGTTCGCGCACCTGCAGGCGGTAACGGCTGCCACGCGGCACATGAACAATGTCGCCGGGGCCGATGCGCTTGTGCTCGTCGCCGGACTGGGCATCCAGGCTGCCGCTCAGCACATAGACAAACACCTCGTGGGCACTGGCCACCTCCGGCTCCCTGTAGCCGGCCGGCACCTCATAAAAGCCGAACGACAGGCGTTCACCTTCGATCTGGTTTACGCAGCGGCCGGAACGCGGCGGCGCCTCGAGATCATCGAGAATGGGATGGAAGCAAACCGGCAGGCCTTCGATGATCGCCTGCGACTTGCCCTGGGTTTTCTGGTGCTTGTCCTTGTCGCCAACCTGATACTTCTGGTTGACCTCGGCCACCGTCATCGCCTTGTCCGGCACCGCCTCGTCTTCGGCCAGCCCGACCACGGTCCAGGTCTTGTCCTTGATGTAGAGGTACTGCAGGTTGCCGTCCTCGGTGGCCTTCATCGAGTGCCGCGCATAGGCCGGCGCATGGACAAAGGTGCCGGGCTTCACCACGCGCCGGTCCTTGCCGACGATGGCGTTGATCTTGCCGCGCACCGGAAAAATCAGCAGCTCGTTGGGGTGGTAGTGCAGCTCCGAGCCGGTGCCCGCATTCTTGTGCAGCAGGCAGAAATACATGTACTGCCCGTCGATCACCGGCGCCTTGCCGGTGGACAGGTGCGGCGTCAGGTAATTGCTCTCGAAATCCTCGAAGCGATGAAATGGCATGGCGTGGCCCCGCTGGTGGATGATGAAACGATGATCATGGGGTCTGGCGGGCGCCGCATTAAATCCGGGCGCCACGTGCCTAACCTCCTCCTGCGGGCATCCTAGCATGCAGCCGCAGCCGGATCAGCCGCAAAAAATCAGGCTGAGAAATCAGCGGCGCATCCGCGCCAGCGTGTCATCGATCAGTTGCCGCGAGATGTGCACCGGCTCCGGCAGGTCGGGCAGCGCGTCGATCGGGAACCAGCGCGCGTCCTCCAGCTCGCCGGGATCCGGCACCACGTCGCCGCCGGTCCACTCGGCGCTGAACGCGAGCACCAGGGAATTCGGGAAAGGCCAGGGCTGGCTGCCGAAATAACGCGGATTGCGGATATCGACGCCGACCTCCTCCTTCACCTCGCGTGCGAGGCACTGCTCCACCGATTCACCGGCTTCGACAAAGCCGGCGACCACGGTGTAGCGCCCCGGGGCATAACCGGCCTTGCGTGTCAGCAGCAGCTCACCGGAGCCGCCGTTTCCGCGGTACACCAGCGCCATCATCACCGGCGCGATGCGCGGGTAATAGACGATGCGGCAGTCCGGGCATTCCACCGCGCGGTCCGCCGCATGCGCCTGCGTCGGCGCGCCGCAGGCACCGCAGTGGCGGTGGGTGCGCGCCCATTCGAGGATCTGGAAAGCCTGCCCGGCCAGCGCTGAAGCCGTCTCGTTGCCTTCAAGGATCAGCGCGCGCATGCCCAGCAGTTCCAGTCCGGGCGGCGGCGCCATGTCCTGCGGCAGGTGCAGGCCATAGCAGTGGCTGCCGTCGAGCCGCCCCAGATAATGGGCGTCTTTCAGCGGCAGGCCACCGCGCCGCGCCTCCAGGCGCGGCAGCTGCGGCAGGCCACTGCCATCGCGGGCGACAAAAATGCGGTTGCCGTGGAATACGCAGCAAACCACTTCCTCATCGACAAACGCCGGGCCGCGGTGGTCCGGCATGAACACGCCCTGCACCATTTGCTTCAGATCTTGCCGTTGAACAGTGCCGTGGCGGCATTGCAGAAAATGTTTTCGCGTTCCTTCGGGGTGAGGCCCGGCGTCATCTCGACGCGGTCCACCGGCGCCATCTCGCCCATGTCGAAGGGGGCATCGGTGCCGAGCACGACACGCTCGGAACCCACGGTGTCGATCAGGTGGCGCACAGCCTGGGGGCTGTGGGTCAGCGCGTCAAACCAGAAGCGCTTGAGCATCTCGTGGGGGTCGGATTTGGTCACCGCCGCGGTATCGGGGCGCACCTTGTGGCCGTGCACGAAGCGGCCGATCTGGTACGGCAGGAAGCCGCCGCCGTGGGCGAGCAGGATCTTCAGGTCCTTCAATTCGTCAAGCACGCCGCTGAACATCAGCTTGCCGACCATGATCGTGGTGTCGAGCGGATTGCCGATCAGGTTGGTCAGGTAGTAGCAGTCGAGCCGCCCCGCCGAACCCTGGGTGTTGGGGTGGGCGAAGATCATCACCTTCAGTTCCTCGATGCGCTTGAGCACCGGGCGGAATTTCGGGTCGGCCAGCTCCTCCTCGCCGATCGCGGTGCCCAGTTCGACGCCCTTGAAACCGTATTCCTTGACCACGCGCTCCAGCTCGGCGATGGCCGCTTCCGGATGCTGCATCGGCAGCGTTGCCATGCCGCGCAGGCGGTCGGGTTTCGCCGCGGCCATCTGCGCGATGCCGTCATTGACCAGGCGCGCGGTGTTGATCGCCAGCTCGTCCTTCAGGTTGTAGAAAAAACACTGCGGGCCGGGCGAGATGAAAGCGATGTCGATCTTCTTGCGGTCCATCGACTCGAGCTTGGCATCCACGTTGTAGAACTCGGCGGCAAACGGAAAACGCACCTTGCCGCGGATGAACACGCGGTTCGCGCCCTCGCCCTCGATCCTGGTGTTGTAGACCGGGTCGGCCTGCATCGCCTTGACCAGGTTTTCGGGGATGACGTGGTTGTGGACGTCGATGCGCTTCATGTTTCCTGCCTCTCCTGTTTACGGTTTTTTGTGCTGCGGGGCCTGGGCGCCGCGGTTTTATTCCGGTCATTTCCCGCGTCGTTGCCGCTGCCGCGCAGACCGAACACACCCTGTTCCGCCAGCGCGCGCACTTCGGCGGCCATGATCTGCGCCACTTCATCGATCGCCGCGGAAGGCCGACGCTCGGCCTGCTGGCCGAGCGTGAGTATACGATGGATGTTTGCATCGACAATCGGCAGCGCCTGCAATCTTCCGGCTGCAACATCCTCATGAAAAGTCGATACCGGCATCAGCGCCAGGCTGGTGCCGCGCAGCACCAGCCGGCGGATCGCCTCCACCGCATCGATCTCGGCCTCGACCCGCACCCGGATTCTGTGGCGCTGCAATTGTTCGTCGGCAATGATGCGTATCGCCTCGGTGCTGACCAGCGGCGTGCGTGCCAGCTCCGCCACCGTCAGAAAACGCTGTGGCCGCTGATCGGCGGGCATGAACACCACCACCGGCTCCGAAATCAGTGGCGTCACTTTGACCGTGCGCGAATTCACCGGGTTGGTCAGCACCGCGACATCGGCGCGGCCCGCCTGCAGCCAGTCGTAGAGCTGGTTGCTGAAGCCGTCGACCACCTTCAGGCTGATCTGCGGGCACTGCCGGCGCATGCGTTCGACCACGCCCGGCAACAGCAGAGGCCCGGTGGTCGGCGACACCCCGAGGATCACCCGCCCCTGCGCGCTCGCCGCACCACTGCGCAGCTCGTCCTGGGCGCGGTTCAGTTCACGCAGGATGCGCTGGCAGTGTTCAAGGAATTGCCGGCCCGCCGTGGTCAGGCGTACGCCGCGCGGCAGTCGTACCAGCAGAGAAACGCCCAATTCCTGCTCCAGCGCGTGGATGTGCCGCGACAGTGCCGGCTGCGCCACGCGCAGGTGCTGCGCGGCGCGGGTAATGCTGCCGAGTTCGGCGATCTGCACGAAATACCGGATGCCTTTGAGATCCATGGTTGGGGTTCAGTGTTGAGGATTGAGATAACAAAGCGGCATGTTTCCGGGGCTGAAGCCCGACTCCGGCTCCAGGCCGGGGGCTAATGCTGAATTTCATAGCAAAAACAGCCCATCAAAATGCTGCGATGCCACATAAACAATGATCCTGCAATACAGTTTATCCATGCCAAATTGGCATGTCACGGCTTGCGTTTCGGTATTTGTCCGCACCCAGCCCGCTGGCTACCATTGCACGGCTGAAAATTTCGCATCCGGCTTGTCCGGCCGTCTCCACCAGAGACGCTTTCAAGGAGAACACCGCAGTGAAACCGATCAACATGGGCATCATCGGCACCGGCTGGTGCGGCGGCATCCGCGCCGAAACCTGCGCCATCAACCCGGCCGTCAAGGATCTGCACATCGTCGAAACCCGCGCCGAGCGCCGCGAAGAAATCGCCAGATCGTGCAACGTCAAATCGGCCAGCGATGATTACCACAAGCTGCTCGAGGTCAAGGACCTCGACGCGGTGATGATTTCGGCAACCCCGGAAAAACTGCACTACCCGATGGCGCGCGACTGCCTCGAGCGCGGCCTGCATGTATTCATGGAAAAACCGATCGCGGTCGAACTGCACGAAGCGGACGAGCTGATCGCCATAGCCAAGCGCAAGGGCGTCAAGTTCACCATCGGCTACTCGCAGCGCTTCAATCCGAAATACGCCTACGTCAAGAAATGCATCGATACCGGCGCCATCGGCAAGCCGGTCAGCGCGATGGTTTCGCGCCACATCCAGAGGAGCCTCGGCGCCAAGATCACCGGCCGCAGCAAGCTCTCGCCGGCCGCGATGGAAGCCACCCACGACCTCGACTTCATCCTGTGGTGCCTGGCCCCGGCCAAGCCGATCCGCGTCTATTCGCAGCTCAACTTCGGCGTGATGAAGGCCAACAGCGGCGCCGAAGTCCCGGACACGCAGTGGATCACCGTGACCATGGACAGCGGCATGTCCTTCGTCATCGGCGCCGGCTGGAGCCTGCCGCCCGGCTACCCCAACGCCTGCTCGACCTGGATCGAGATGATCGGCACCGACGGCGCGCTGATGGTCGATGACACCCACCGCGACGTGATGCTCAACACCATGAAAAGCGGCATGCAGATGCCGATGTCATCGATGCCCGGCGAGCGTGTCGACCACGCCTTCGCCGGCCCGATGCATGCCGAGACCGTGCACTTCATCGAGGCGGTGTGCTGCGACCGTCCGGTGCTGGTCACTGGCGAGGAAGCACGCCAGGTGATGGAGCTCTACATCGCCGCCGACCTCTCCGCCGAGCGCAACGAGCCGGTGATGCTGCCGCTGCCCGAATCGCGTCCGGCTGTGGCTGCGGTTGGCCGCTGAAAAAACCGAATTAACAGGATGGACAGGATAGTCAGGATAAAAACCAGCCGGGTTTCATCCTGTACATCCTGCCCATCCTGTAAATTATTTTTAAACTGGATTTGAAATGAAAAAAGACCCGAAAAAAATCGGCCTTGCCATCATCGGTGCCGGTCGTGTCGGCCTGATCCGCGCTGAACTCGCGGCCCGGCATCCTTCCGTGGGCTGGATCGGCATCGCCGAGAAAAACCCCGAGCGCGGCGAGATCGTCCGCGAAAAATGCGGCGGCGATTTCCTGACCACCGATTTCCGCGAGCTGCTGTCCCGCCCCGAAGTCAACGCGGTGGCGGTGTGCACCGACGAACACCTGCACGTCGACCCGGTGATCTTCGCCGCCGAGCGCAAGCTGCCGATGCTGATTGAAAAGCCGCTCGCCACCGACCTCGGCGAATCCGCCGAGACGCTGGCCGCGATCGAGAAACACGGCGTCGACGCGGTGATCGGCTACACCCAGCGCTTCCGCCGCCGCTGGCTGGTGGCCAAGGAAAAGGTGCGCACCGGCTCGCTCGGCGACGTGACGATGGTCACCTCGCGCGCTTTCATGAACCGCCTGGTCGCGATCGACAACTACAAGCGCAGTGACAACCGTGCCGAGGTGACGCCGATGGTGATCTCCGGCACCCACGCGCTGGATGTGGTGATGTGGCTGATGGAAGCCAAGAAGCCGGTCGAAGTCTACGCGCGCTCGGTGAACAAGGCGCTGGGCCCGACCTGGCAAGGGGTTGACGGCACCGGCTACACCATCACCTTCGACGACGGCGCGATCTACCACGGGGTCATTTCCTGGGCACTGCCCGAAATCTGGCCCGGTGCGGTATACAGCCTGGAAGTCGGCGCGGTTGGCACCGAGGGTGTGCTCACCATCGATGACACCCACCGCGACATCGTGCTGGCCACCAACCTGATCCAGGCCGAAGGTTATGCACCGGACAAGCGCCGCCACGTCGATTTCCTGACCAGTTACCCGGTCGGCGACATGGCACTGGGTGAACTGCGCGGCCCGATGCGCGAGGAAACCAACTCCTGGCTGAACCGCGTATCGCTGGGCGTGCCGACACAACACGCCACCGCCGCCGAAGGCCATAATCGCCTGATGCTGACCAAGGCCATCGACCTGTCGGCCAAACTGAAGCGCCCGGTGTCGCTGCCGATCGCGCCCGGTGACGAAAAGATCTAGTTCCAGACGCGCAGCGCACGATCAGAAACAGTCAATAATTATCAATAAAATCAACGGCTTATAATAATTCACCGTTCCATCCCGAGGAGGAAGCACCGATGAACGCCAAAACCGCAGTGCTGCTTGCCGCATCCCTGAGCCTGATTGCCCCTGCTCTCGCCTGGTCGCAGGCAAAAGGTGCGCAGACAAAAACCGACTACCCGAACCGGCCGGTGCGGATGATCGTGCCCTTTGCGCCGGGCGGCGCATCCGACTTTGTCGGCCGCATCATCCAGGCGCCGCTGGTTGAAATCCTCGGCCAGCAGGTGGTCATCGAAAACCGCTCGGGTGCTGCCGGCAACATCGGCGTCGAGTATGCGGTGCGCGCAAGCCCCGATGGCTACACCTTCCTGCTCGGCAACGTGGGTTCGATCGCGATCAACCCGAACTACTACACCAAGTTCCCGTACCGGCCGCTGAAGGATCTGGTCGCGGTGTCGCAGGTGGTCGATGTCCCGGGCAGTCTGGTCGTGCACCCCACGGTTCCGGCAAAGAACGTGAAGGAGCTCATCGGCCACTTGAAGGCCAATCCGGGCAAGCTCAACTTCGGCTCGCCCGCGCCGAGCAGCGCCAACTCCCTGGAAGCCAAGATGTTCCTGATGCTGACGGGCACCAACGCCACCGAAGTGCCCTACAAAGGCGGCGCCGGCCCGGCCACCGTCGGCCTGCTTGCCAACGAGGTGCAGTTCATGTTTGCCACGTTCAGCTCGACGGTGAACTTCTCCAAGCAGGGCCGGCTGCGCATGCTCGGCATCATCGCGCCCGAACGTAATGCCGCCTACCCGGAGGCACCCACGATGAAGGAACAGGGCTTCGACATGGTGGTCGGCTCCTGGCAGGGCGTGTTCGTCCCCGCCGGCACGCCCCGCCCCGTGGTGAACCGGCTGTTTGAAGCCACCCAAAAGGCGATGAAGGACCAGGGCGCCATCAAGCGGCTCAACGACGGCGGCGTGCCGGCCATCGTCAGCGCCTCGCCTGAGGACTTCAACAAATTCGTCAAGTCGGAAACCGAGCGTTTCGGCAAGGTCATCCGCGAAGCCAAGATTCAGACCGAATAACCCTCCACCAACCCGCATAACGATCAGCAAGCAAGGACGCCAGGATGAAACTCGCCAGCTTCATGATGCCGCTGCACCCGCCCGGCAAAAACTACCCGCAATCACTGCGTGAGGACCGCGAGGCCATCATCCTCGCCGACCAGCTCGGTTACGAGGAAGCCTTTGTCGGCGAGCATGTCACGGATGTCGCGGAGACCGTCACGCACTGCATGACCTTCCTGGCGAGCCTGGCGCCGGTGACCAAGCGCATCAAGCTCGGCACCGGCACCATCAACGTGCCGAACTCCCACCCCGCCGCGATCGCGGCGCAGGTGGCGATGCTCGACAACATGCTTGAGGGCCGATTCATCATGGGCATCAGCCCCGGCGGCCTGATGTCGGACGCCGAGGTCTTCGGCAACCTCGGCAACGACCGCAACGCGATGTTCGTCGAGGGCATCAACATGGTGCTGAAAATCTGGGAATCCGAACCGCCGTACAACCTCGAAGGCAAGTTCTGGAAGGTCACCACCGAAAAAACCATGATCCCGGAAATCGGCCAGGGCATCATCCTCAAGCCCTTCCAGAAACCGCATCCGCTGATCGTCGGCACCGTGGTCGCCCCGTTCTCCAAGGGCGTCACCGCAATGGCCGAGCGCGGCTGGCAGCCGATCTCCGCGAACTTCCTGCTGCCGGACTGGGTGAGGACACACTGGCCCAACTATGCCGAAGGCAAGAAGAACATCGGCCAGGTCGCCAACACCGCCGACTGGCGTGTCGCCAAAAGCATCTTCGTCGCCGATGATGAAGCCACCGCGCAGCGCTACGGCAAGTCTGCCGAAGGCCCCTATCACTTCTACTTCAAGCAGCTGGTGCGCAAGCTGGTCGGCTTCGGCAACCGCGGCAACCTGTTCAAGTCGGACCAGAGCATGCCGGATGCGATGATCACGCCCGAATACGTCACCGACAAGCTGGTCATCGCCGGCACCGTCAACAATGTGGTGGAGCAGATCCTCGCCTTCCGCGAGCAGGTCGGTGATTTCGGCACCCTGGTCTATGCCATGCACGACTGGATGGACCCGGCGCTGGCCAGGCGCTCGATGCAACTGATGGCCGAACAGGTGATGCCGAAAGTCAACGCCGCCCTCGGCAAATCCTGAAACTTTCAACATAAGGGAATACCGAGTGTTCAACGTCGCCGTAGTCGGCATGGGCTGGTGGGGCAAGATCATCGTCCCGCTGCTCAAGACCAGCCAGAAAATCACCGTCAGCACCGTCGTCGAAATCAATGCCGCGGGCATCGCCGATTTCGCCAGGCAGCATGGCGTCAAGGTCGTCACCAGCCTTGACGAGGTGCTGAAGGATCCATCGATCCAGGGCGTGGTGCTGTGCACGCCGCACACCCAGCACACCGAGCAGATCATCGCAGTGGCCAATGCCGGCAAACATGTGTTCTGCGAAAAACCGCTGTCGATGACCCGCGCCGACGTGCTGCGCGCGATCAAGGCCGTCAACGACAACAAGGTCGCCCTTGCCGTCGGCCACGAGCGCCGCTTCGAGCCGCCGATCATCGACCTGATGAAGGTGGTGAAGTCCGGCGAAATCGGCACGCCGCTGCAGGTTGAAGCCAATTTCAGCCAGGACAAATTCCTGACGCTGACCGCCGACAACTGGCGTCTCTCCGGCAAGGAAGCCCCGGCCGGCCCGATGACCGCCACCGGCATCCACCTGCTCGATCTTTCCGTCGGCGTGTTCGGTGAAGCCGAACGCGTGCTGGCGAGTGTCAAGCAGCTCGGCAGCCAACTGGTCAACGGCGACACGCTGGCGATCATGGTGTCGTTCAGGAACGGCGGCCATGCGCTGATCAGCGCCATCCTCGCCACGCCTTTCGACGGCCGCTTCGCGGTGTACGGCAGCAAGGGCTGGGTTGAAGTGCGCGACAAGACCCATCCGGAAAAACCGACTGGCTGGACCTTCACCAAGGTCGTGCGCGGTGCCAATGGCGCACCCGAAAGTCGCGAGACCAGGGCCTACGAACCCGCACCCAATGTGCTGGCCAACCTTGAAGCCTTCGCCGATGCCGCCGAAGGCCGCGCGCCGTACCCGGTGCCGCAGTCGCAGATGATCGCCAACATCTCCGCGCTGGAGGCGATTTTCAAATCCGCGGCGACGCAGCAGATCGTCCCGGTCGAGTCCTGATGGCCGTCGCCGCGCCCACGCATGCCGAGCTGGTCCAGCGCGCGCTGGCGCTGGTGCCCAGGCTGCGCGAGCGCGCGCCGCGCGCGGAGGAACTGCGCCGCATCCCCGACGACACGCTGGCCGACCTCCATGCCAGCGGCCTGTTCCGCATGCTGCAACCCAAACGGGTCGGCGGCAGCGAGCTGTCCTATGAAGCCATCGTCGAGCTGTGCGCGATCATCGGCCGCGGCTGCGGCTCCACCGCCTGGGTGCTGGCCAACCTTGCCAACCACCACTGGATGCTCGCGCTGTGGCCGCGCCGGGCGCAGGATGAAATCTGGGGTCCCTCGCCCGACACGCTGGTCGGTTCGGCCCTGATGTTTCCCGCCGGCCATGCCGAGCGCAGCGAGGGCGGTTACCGCCTCTCCGGCCACTGGAAGTTCTCCAGCGGCATCGACGCCTGCGGCTGGTGCATGCTCGGCGGCATCGCCCACAGCAGCGAAGGTGAACTGCCCGAATACCAGGTGTTCCTGGTGCCGCAATCCGATTACCGCATCATCGACACCTGGCATGTCGCCGGCCTGCGCGGCACCGGCAGCAAGGATGTTGAAGTCAGCAACGTCTTCGTGCCGGCGCACCGCGCGCTGGCGGTGAAGGACATGAAAGGCGGCATCGCACCCGGCGGAGAAACCGCGGCGCTGTACCGGCTGCCGGTGTTCGACCTGTTTCCGTACGTGGTGGCCGGCGCCGCGCTGGGCATCGCGCAGGGCGCGCTCGAAGCCTTCAGCGAGGACATCCGCCATCGCATCACCGCCTACTCGACCACGCTGCTCGCCGACTACGCCACCACGCAGTCGCGGCTGGGCCATGCCGCGGCCGCGGTCTCCGCCGCCGAGCGCATCCTGACCGGCAACTGCCGCGAAGCCATGGCCCTGGCCGCGAACGGCGTGCCCTCGCGCGACCACAAGATCCGCCTGCGCCGCGACGGCGCCTATGCCGCCCACCTCTGCACCACCGCGGTGGACCTGCTGTTTGGCGCCGGCGGCGGTGAATTCCTCTACAACCAGCAGGTCATCCAGCGCTCGTTCCGCGATGTCCATGCCGCGAACAGCCATTACGCCCTGGCCTGGGACATCGCAACGACGATGGCCGGCAAGGACCTGCTGGGCATTGCCGCCGATTTGCCGACCCTGTAGCAAAAGACGATACGATGGCCGACCACAACACACCGGCCGCGCCGGACTTCGATCCGCGCGACTTCCGCAACGCGCTGGGCCTGTTTGCCACCGGTGTGACCATCGTCACCACGCGCACCGCCGCCGGGGATCCGATCGGCCTCACCGCCAATTCCTTCAGCTCGGTATCGCTGGCCCCGCCGCTGGTGCTGTGGAGCCTGTCGCTGCGCTCGCCCAACCTGCCCAACTTCCTGCAGGCCACGCATTTCGCGATCAACGTGCTCGCGCGCGACCAGATCGCGCTGTCGCAGCGCTTCTCGAAGCCGATCCCGAACAAGTTTGAAGGCATCGCCTGCACCGACGGCCTGGAACGGTTGCCCCTGCTTGATGGTGCCGCGGCGCAGTTCCAGTGCCGCACCGAGGCCCGCCACTATGCCGGCGACCATGTCATTTTTATCGGCCAGGTGCTGCAGTACCGCCAAACTGAACGCGAAGCATTGGGCTATTTCCGCGGCCGTTATGCCGCAATGAGCACGATTGATCCCACCTGAGAGGACAGCCATGACCCAGCGTATCCGCGGTATCAGCGATGAAGAAGCCACCGGCCCGGCGAAAGACCTGTTCGAAGCCTCGAACCGGATGCTCGGCCGCACCGCCAACCTGATGCGCATCATGGCGCACAGCCCCTACCTCGCGCGCTGGATGCTGCCGTTCATTGCCGCGGTGCGCCAGCCCAATGCCGGCGCGGTGTCGGATGTGCGCCTGCGCAACCTCGCGGTGCTGAAAACCTCGACGCTGAACGGCTGCAAGTATTGAACGGAACACAACTACGTGCTTGGTCAAGCACTGGGACTGAAGGACACCGAGTTCGACGCGCTGCAGGGTGACTATCGCTCAAGCCCCCTGTTCAGCGAACGTGAAAAGGCGGTGATCGCGTGGGCGGAAGCGATGACACTGAACACGGCCAAACGCGACAACGCGGTGTGGGACGAATTGAAGCGCCATTTCAGCGATGCCGAGATTGTCGAGATCTCGCTGATCACCGGCATGTTCAACATGATCAACCGCCTCAACGATTCCTTCCGCACCGAGCTCGAAAGCGAGGAATACAACCGGCGACAGCACGGGGCTGTAGGCGTCACCCGCGCCACGCTGGAAGAGTATGCCTGCCGCATCTGCGCGCAGAAATAACATAACCTTTTGATTTAATTGATAAAATAATGATCAATGCAGCCATAGTCGGTCTCGGCTGGTGGGGCAAGAACATTGCCGACGCCGTGCAGGGCAAAAGCAAAAAACTGCGCTTTGTGCACGGTGTGACGCAGGAACTCGACGCCACCCGCGACTACGCCCAGGCCAAGGGCTTCCGCCTCTCCGCCACACTCGATGAAGCACTGGCCGATCCCCAGGTGCAGGCCGTGGTGCTGGCCACACCGCATTCGCTGCATTGCCGGCAGGTGCAGCAGGTCGCAGCCGCGGGCAAGGCCGTGTTCTGCGAAAAGCCGCTGTCGCTGACCCGCGCTGATGCACAACGCGCCGTGGATGCCTGCAAAAAGGCCGGCGTGCCGCTGGGCGTGGGCCAGAACAAGCGCTTCTGGCCGTCGTGCACCGAGCTGCGCCGCGTCGTCGCCAGCGGCGCGCTGGGCCGCATCATGCATGTCGAGGGCCACTACTCCAACGAGCATTCGAGCAAGTTTTTCGCGCCCTGGCGCGACCTGCCCTCGGAGACGCCGGGCGCGGGCATGACCGGCACCGGCATCCACATCCTCGACGCCTTCGCCAACATCGCCGGACCCGCCGAAAAAGTCACTGCGCAGTTCATCAGCCACCGCGAAGGCGGCGACCCGCGCGACACGGTGTCCGTCCTCTTTAAATTCAACAACAACATCAGCGGTTTCCTCGGCGCGGTGCGCGCCTCGCCGCTGTATTTTCGCTTGCATGTCTTCGGCGACGAAGGTTCGGTCGAGGCACTGGACGAAACACGTGTCATCGTGCGGCTGAAGGGCAGCCAGACCGAAGTGAAGGATTTCCCGAAGATTGATTCAGTACTGGCGGAAATCGACGCCTTCGCAGACGCCGTGGCCGGTGTTTCGCCCTACCCGATCACGATGAACGAGATGGTCGACACCATTGCATCCTTCGACGCGGTGATCCGCTCGATCAAGGCGGACGGCGCGCCGGTCACGCCCTGACCCTGGCGCCCCTCGCTGGCAGGCTTACAGCACCTTGCCGGACTTTTTGCGCAGGGCTTCGGGCATTTCCAGGGTATCCGGATTCCAGCCCTCGATGCGCAGGATCTCGCTGAGGCAATCCTCCATCAGCGTGTGCGCCTGCTCCGCGGCACGGGCAATGGCCTGGTGCACCTTGACATCGTTGGCGGTGTCGTTGGCGCAACCCATCTGGTATTCGTGCAATTCCCGCAGTTCAAAAATGGCGCGACAGACCTGGGCCGGGCAGGCACACTGGTAGACCAGCGCCTGGTCAATCACCTTGCTGATCTGGCCGGGTTCGAATTTCTGTTTCATCGCTGATTCTCCGTGGCGCCACCTCCCGGCGGCGCAAAAAAGGACACACATTCAATCTTGCCGCTGAAACCGCGAAGCTCGACGCCGCCAATGCTGCGCGGCGCCGGATCGTGCATTCGCGACACCACATTCATGCTTTTCGGCGCAATCACCTCACCGCTGGCGGCCATTGCGCACAGCCGCGATGCAAGATGGACAGTGGCACCGATCACATCGTACTGCTGGCGCTGGCCGGAGCTGCGGGAATCGCCGATCAGGCCGCCCATCACCAGCCCCTCGGCGACGCCGACGCCGAAAGGCAGGGGATAATCACCCACTCGCCCCGCCATGCTGATCGCGCAACGCAGGGCAAGGTAGGCGCGTCCCATGCCGCGATACACGGCGAGCAGGCCGTCGCCGGTGTATTTGATCACGCTGCCCTCGTGGCGCACGATTTCAGCCGACTGCAGGCTCAGCACCTCGTTGAGGTCCTGGAAAAAATTCTGCACCGGCTTGGTGCGGATCAGGTGGGACGAACCCCGGATGTCGGTGAAGAGCACTGCCGCCTCGAACAATTGTGCGCCGCTCGCTGAGCTGCACTCGAGTGTGGACAACGCAGGTTCCGTGACCAGCCGCTCCAGGCTGCTCGAACGGCGCTCGAGTTGCCGCAAGCGTTCCCGTGACTTCACCAGGTGATCAATCACCGGGAAAAACCGCTCGCCGGACAACGGTTTTTCAAGGATGGTGTCGATGCAGCCCGATTGCCGCGCCCATTCTCGCACCGACTTCAACACCGGTCCGGGGGACACAATCGCGACGATGGCAGCAGACGCTGCACGCCGGCGAAGGATACGGCAGGCCTCAAGCTGGCCCGGCTGTTCGGCGTGATGGTTGAAAATCACCACATCGGGCGGATTCCGCTCGAGATCACCGGGCAGCCGCTCACCACCGGAGATCCTGACCACATCGGCGTAGCCACGAAGCGCGAGATCACCCGCCAGCACGGATGCGGTGTAGTCATTGTGGTCGATCAGCAGAAAACGGGCGGGCATCGGCAACTGAAATACGGGGTTATCGGTCAGGCGTAACGTGCCGCGCATTCTAGCCTCCGGCGGACTGACGTCACCGGTGACTGGCGGATAACGTGGCGCTGTCCCGGTGCCGAACAGGACGATGGTTCAGGCGGCGAGCAAGGTCTTGATCAGCGGATGCATGAAACGGCGCTGGCCGGTGATGGCGTAGAAACGCTCACGGATCTGCGGTATCGAACAGCGCTCCACCAGCAGGCCGCTGCGCAGTTCATCGCGAACCACCACCGGAGGCACCAGCGTCAGCACCCCGCTTTCCCGGGCCATCAGCCGCAGCATGGCCATATCGTCGATTTCGGCCACCACCAGCGGTTGCACGCCGGCCAGGTCCAGCGCGGCATCAAAGCTGGTGCGCAGAGCGCTGCCGTTGCCCGGCAGCACCATCGGCAGCCCGTGCAGATCCTGCGGGAACCGCAGGCGCAGGACACGGCTGCGGGGCCGTCGCGAAACCAGCGTCACCGCCTGCTCGTCGATCAACCGGCTGTAGAGCCCAGAGACCCGGACCTGCGGCGCCGGTTCGTTGGACAACACCACGTCCAGTGCATGGCTTTCCAGCGCGGCAGTAAGCACGGGCAGACTGCCGGACTGCAGCCGGATCTGCAGATCGCGGCGTAACAACAGCGGCTGTAGCCATTGCAGCTGGAAATTGCGCGACAGCGTCGCTGCCGCGCCCACCCGCAGCAGCGCCTGGCGCCCGCGCGGACGCCCCTTCAGCGTGCCGACCAGCTCCTCGCCGGTGCTGAAAATGGCCTCCGCATGGTCCATCGCAATGCGCCCGGCCTCGGTCAGCAGCAGCTGGCGGCCGCGGCGCTCAAACAGTGGCTGGCCAAGGCGGTCTTCCAGCTGCCGCAGCTGTATCGACAGCGCGGATTGCGACACGTGCAGCTTTTGCGCGGCCCGGGTCAGGCTGCGCTCGCGCGCGATCTCGAGAAAGTAGCGCAGGTGGTGGTAATTGAGTTCGGCCATGGTGGTGCTCCGGCGGCTGGATGGTTCTATTTTATAAAACAATTTATTTTAATCAATGAATTGGATAAAACAACAGTGGAGCCCTAACATCGCCGCCGTCAAAACACCGGAGGCCCTGTAATGCCTGGTTCCGAACTGCTGCTGAACAACCTGCTGCAACCGATCGTGCTCGCTTTCCTGCTTGGCATCATCGCCGGTCTGGTGAAAAGCGAACTGGAGCTGCCCGAGGCAGTGATCAAACTGTTGGCGATATACCTGCTGTTTTCGCTGGGGATCACCGGCGGCCGTGAACTGGCCCGAGCCGATTTGCACAGCCTGCTGCCACTGCTCGGCATCACCCTGCTGATGACCTTCGCCATCCCCAGCGCGGTCTACCTGATCACGCGCCGGCTGGGCCGCTTCGACATCGCCAATGCCGCCGCGCTCGCCGCGCACTACGGCTCGGTGTCCACCGCCACCTTTTTCGCCTCGATGACCTTCGCCAGGGCGATGAACCAACCAGCCGAGGGCTACATGGCGGCGATGGTGGCACTGATGGAATTCGGCGTGATCTATTCGCTGGCCATCGCCCGTTACGCGATGGGCCGGCGCGAAGGCGGTGCCAGGATCGGCGAGCTGGTGATGGGCGTGATCCGCGGCCGCGGCATACTGCTGCTGCTTGGCGGGATGACCATCGGCAGTGTCGCCAGCGACGCGCAATGGATGCAGATCCAGCCCTTCTACGAAGGCCTGTTCCGCGGCATGCTGATGCTGTTCCTGCTCGAGATGGGCATCACCGCGGCGCGCCAGCTCGGCGCCTTCCGCAGCGCCGGCGCCTTCATGCTCGGATTCGGCATGCTGATGCCGCTCGCCAACGGGGTGATCGGAGTGACCCTTGCGCACTGGGCAGGGCTTGGCATCGGCGGCAGCTTCGTGTTCGGGGCGATCTGCGCCAGCGCCTCGTTCATCGATGCCCCCGCCGCGTGCAGGGCCTCGCTACCGGAGGCCAATCCGGGGATCTACCTGACCTCCTCCCTCGGCATCACGCTGCCCTTCAACCTGCTGGCCGGAATCCCTGTGTATTTCCAGTACGCGACCTGGCTGACCACCCGCTAACGCTGTCCCGCCTGCGCGTCACGCACCGCACCGGGTTTGCGGCCGAGACTGTCGAGATCGGCATCCAGCCGCAGTTGCAGCGTGGCGGGTGCTGTCTGCGGCACACTGATGGCCGCCACTTCGGGCCGTGAAGGCGTGCTGGCGGAATACCAGCGCCCCAGACCAAAACCCGCGGCCAGCAGCACGGCTGCGGCTGCAACAACCGCAAACGGCGGGCGCATATCGCTGCCGGCAACTCTTCCCGGCGCTCCAGGCCGGGTCGCGGCCGCAGTTGCAGCCTTTACGGCGGCTGCCTGCTCGCGGGCGATCATTTCCAGCGCAGCACGCTGCCCGGCTTCGGCCGCTTCAGCCCTGGCGCGGGCCTGAGTGGCTGCATTGAGGTCCCGCTCCTGCTGCAGCCGTGACTGTTCGGCTTCGGCCTGCTGCACCAGCGCGGCAGCCCGTTTCGCCGCAGCCTGTTCCAGCGCCTGTTCCGCTGCACTGCGCCGGCGCGCGGCACTGGCGGCCTCTTGCTCGGCTGCAGAACGTGCGGCGGCCAGGTCCGCAGCCTGTTGCTCAAGCTCGGCGAGCCGCAGCGCTTCTTCGGAAGCAAGGGCATCCGCAGCCGCCCGCTCCCGCATCTGCCGACCGGCTTCAGCAAGCACCTCGGCCTCCAGCGCCATGCGCCGGCGTGCCGCCGACTGGGTTGCAGCACGCGCCAGTTCGAGTTCGCGGCGGCGCTGGTCTTCGGCATTTTCCGCAGCCAGACGTGCCCCAGCAGCAGCCTCCGCTTCGGCTTCGGCACGGGCACGCAGCTGTTCAGCCTCGAGCTGCAGCGCAAGTTCACGGTCACGCGCGGCGGCAGCCTGCTCCAGCGCCCGTTCGGCTTCCATCCGCGCCTGTGCAGCCTCCATGGCGGATTGCTCGGCGGCAATTTTTTGTGCCGCAGCGCCACGCGCAGCTTCATTGTCCTGCTGCGCCCGTTCCGCATGCTGCAGCGCCAATTGCTCGGCCTGCGCTTCGGCAAGCGCTCGCCGGGTGGCAGCATCAACAGCCGCTCGGCGATCCGCATCCAGCGCCGCCGCTTCGGCGGCAGCCTCTGCTTCGGCTTTAGCACGGGCCTCGCTCGCCACGGTGGCTGCAATATCCGCTTCGCGGCGCTGCTGCTCGGCTTCGCGCTGCAGTGCCAGTGCACGCACCTGGTGCTGGGCAGCAGCAGCCGCCTGCTGCTCTGCAGCCGCCAGCGCCTCCGCCAGTTCGATCGCTTCCCGCTCGGCGGCAATACGCAAGGCGGCCTGCTGGCTCCCGGCCCGTTCGGCCTGTTCACGCTGCACGGCAGCCATCCGCGCCGCATCGAGTGCTTCGGCATGTGCACGTGCTGCGGCTACCGCTTCCGCATCAACAGCAGCACGGGCCAAAGCCGCGCGTTCTGCATCATACCCGGCAGCCGCCGTTTCAAGCTGTTGTTTTTCAAGGGATTTTTTCTCAGCTTGGGCAATGGCATTACGCCGCGCCTGCGCTGCAGCGGCTTCGAGCAGGCTGCCGGAACCGAAACCCTGTTCCGCATTGGCGTCTTCCTTCGCAAGTCCCAGACGCTGGCGCGCGGCATCTCGCAGCTGATCGAGCAGCCGGCTCAACGGAGCGGGTATTTCTGAAGGATGCGCATCTGCGGCGGATTATACGAGAGCCGGCGCTGCAGCCTGAATCAGCGCCGATCCTGCTGCCAGCGTTCCAGTGCGGAGTCGTCGCTGGAGCGTGCATCGACCCAGCGCGCGCCCTTGGGAGTGACTTCCTTTTTCCAGAACGGCGCCTGGGTCTTCAGGTAGTCCATGATGAATTCGCAGGCGTCGAAGGCGTCACCGCGATGGCCGCTGGCAACGATCACCAGCACGATCTGGTCGGTCGGTTTCAGCGTGCCGACGCGATGGATCACCTGCACGTCAAGAACCTCCCAGCGCCCGCGCGCCTGGTCGATGATCGCGCCGATCGATTTCTCGGTCATGCCCGGATAATGCTCCAGCGTCATCGTCGACACCGCATCGCCGTCGTTGATGTCGCGCACCACGCCAACAAAGCTGGCGATGGCACCGATTTTCGGATTGCCGCGGCGCATTGCGGCGATTTCCGCGCCGATGTCGAAATCGGCATCCTGCACGCGCACCTTGCTGGTTGCGTCCATAGCTCAGCCTCCGGTGACCGGCGGGAAAAAGGCCACTTCGTCACCGGCCTTCAGTGGCGCGTCACCCTGCACCAGCGTCTGATTCACGGCCGCACGCAACTTGCGGCCGGTCGCCATTTCCTCCGCCCAGGCACCGCCGCGCGCTGCAAGATGGTTGCGCAGTGTTGCCAGCGTATTCACACCGGCGGGCAGAACCAGTTCTTCACGCGCGCTGCCGAGGGACTCGCGCAGCCGCGCAAAATACAGCAGGGTGATGCTGGCAGCACTCATGCGAGCCCCAGATGGCGCAGGATGAAATCGGCAATCGGCGCCGGCGCATTGAGGTCGAGGCGCGGCAGCCTGGTATCAACCGGCGCATCACTGGCCACCGCAACGACATTCGGATCATGGGGATGGATCAGGGCCTCACCCGTTTCGGCGCGCCAGACCTCCAGCTTGGGAATAGCCTCGCGCTTGAAACCCTCGACCAGCAGCAGGTCGCAGGGCGACAGGCGTCCGATCTGCTCCTTCAGGTCAGGCTCCGCAGCACCGCGCAGCTCGTGCATCAGCGCCCAGCGCCGCGACGAAGTCACCAGCACCTCGGTGCAACCGGCATGGCGGTGGCGGTACGAGTCCTTGCCCGGCTGATCGATATCGAAAGCATGGTGGGCATGCTTGATCAGGGACACGGTCAGGCCGCGCGCAGTGAACAACGGAATCAGCTGCTCGATCAGCGTGGTCTTGCCGCTGCCGGAATAGCCGGCGAATCCGAAAATTTTCATGCCTGGACCATGGTTAAAGTGTCGCAAGTTTACCAGCGGCAGCCCCCTGCCCGCGCGGTCGCGGCGGGGTGCGCGTTTCGTCGCGGGGCATCAGATGTATGCCTTCAGCCAGCAGTGAGACACCAATCTCCACGCCGGTGGTGATGTCATTGCGTCTTGCAACATGGGTCGGCACGCTGAGGAACAGCGGTGGCCGCTGCGAGCCATTGATGGCCACGGTCAACGCCACCTGCTCTCCGAGAACGAGGCATTCCACCACCGGCCCCCGCAGCGGATTCTCGCGCTCACCACGTGAAGGCCGGTCGCGGCGATGCAGCACGACATGCCCCTGGGGAATCACCCAGTTGACCTGCTCGCCCGGCGCATGGGCTGTCTGCAGCCGCGCCTCCAGGCGATGGCCGCGCCATTCAATACGCGTGATGCCCTGCTCAAGGTCATGACCAATCACGCCGGCACGAAACACGTTGCGCAAGCCGACCAGCTGCGCGACTTCAACACTGTCCGGGCGGGTCATGACTGCATAGGGTTCGCCGGCCTGCAGGCTGCGCCCCTGATGCAACACGCACAGGCGGTCGGCCAGCATCAGCGCCTCATCAAGGTCGTGGGTGACCAGGATCACCGGCATCGCCAGTTCCCGGCGCAGTTCGGCCAGTTCGCGATACAGGCGCTGGCGGGTGGCGCGGTCAACCGCCGAAAACGGCTCATCGAGCAGCAGTACTTTGGGTTCGCGCGCCAGTGCGCGGGCAACGGCCACGCGCTGTTGCTGGCCACCGGACAATGCGGCCGGCAGGCGCTCCTCCAGCCCCGTCAGCCGCACCCGCGCCAGCCAGTCACGCGCTTTCGCCTCACGCTCCGCGGGCGGCAACTCGAGCATGGCCTCCATCACGTTATGCAGGGCCGAAAGATGCGGAAACAATGCGTAATTCTGGAACACATAGCCAACGCGGCGCTGCCTGGCCGGGACAAACAGCCGGCGCGCGGCATCGAACCAGCATTCGCCGTTGCAGGCGATCTCGCCCCCGGCAACCTGCAGCAGTCCGGCGATGGCGCGAAGGATGGTGGTCTTGCCGCTGCCCGAAGGACCGACCAAGGCCAGCACCTCACCCGGCGCGCAGTCCAGGGTGGCATCTAGCGGTATCGGGCCCGCCTGCCTGAGCCGGATGCGAATGCCCTCAGTCATGACCATCATCCATGGCGTCGCGGACGCAGCCTTGCGCTGGTGTAATAGGCGGCGCCGATCGCAAGCAGCGAGATCAGCAGCAGCGCGGCCGACATGACCCCCGCGCCGGCATTGTCAAACGCCTGGACACGGTCATAAATCGCGATGGCAATGGTCTTGGTTTCACCCGGAATACTGCCGCCGACCATCAGCACCACGCCGAATTCGCCCAGCGTGTGCGCAAAGGTCAACACCATCGCCGAAAGCAGTCCCGGCCAGGCGAGAGGCAGCTCGATGCGCCACAAGGTGCGCCAGAACGACAATCCGCAGCAGGCTGCGGCATCACGCACTTCGGGCGCGATGGCTTCGAAGCCGCGCTGGACCGGCTGGATGGCAAACGGCAGGTTGAAAATGACCGAGGCCACCAGCAAACCCTCGAAGTTGAACACCAGCGGCCTGCCGGTCAGCGATTCATAAAACTGCCCGACCGGTGAAGCACCGCCCATCACCACCAGCAGGTAATAGCCGAGCACCGTGGGCGGCAGCACCAGAGGCAGCGCAAGCAGGGCCTCGACCCAGGCCTTGCCGCCGAATTGCCGGTAGGCGAGCACCCGCCCTGCTGCGATACCGACCGGCAGCAGGATCAGCACGGTCCATGCCGCCAGTTCCAGCGAGAGCTTGAGTGCAGGCCAATCCATGGTCGTTTACTGGATACGGGATGGAAATTGTGGAAGAACAAACCCGTAACGCTCGAACACCGCGCGTGCTGCCGGCTGCTGCAGATAGGCGTAAAACGCCCGCGCCGTTTCGCCGGCACCTTTCAGCAATACCATGCGCTGCCGCAGCGGCTGATGCAGTTCTTCCGGCAGCAGCACGTAGCGGCCGAGTTTGGAAACCTGGGGCGCCAGCGCCAGCGAGTAGGCAAAAATTCCGCCCTGGGTCGAACCGCTGGCAGCAAACTGCGCGGCCTGGGATACGTTCTCGCCGAGAACCATCCGGTCCCGCAAACCTTGCCAAAGCCCGAGCTTGCGCAGGGCCTGTTCCGCGGCACGGCCATAGGGGGCGTGCTCGGGATTGGCGATCGCAAAACGGCGGATTTGTCCGGCATTCATCGCCGATTTCAATCCGGCCATCTGCGCATCGACCTGCAGCGGCGAATCATGAGGCGCGAACAGCACAATACGCCCCGTGGCGTACAGCCGTCCCTGGTCCTCGGTCCTGCCCGCCGCATGCAGCCTGTGCACAAAATCCTCGTCAGCCGACATAAACACCTGGAATGGCGCGCCCTGCGAGATCTGCTGGTAATAATTACCCGAAGAGCCGAAGGAGAGACGCACCTCCTGTTTCAGCTCAGCCCGGAAACGGGCGGCAACTTCCTCCACTGCGAACTTCAGATCCGACGCCGCGGCAATCGCCGGCGCTTCGGGCTGTGCCGATGCTGGCGGCGCAATTAAAAAAATAATCAATAAAAACAATTGCTTATATGAATACATCGCGACATCCACTCGTTATGTTCAATGGAATATAACGAAGCGCCACGACCCCGGCAATCGAAAGTCCGCTCATTATTTGCGCCGGGTTGAACGTGGCGGCTTGCGCATCTGCCGTTGCAGATGTTCGAGGTCGGCGGCTATGGCCGCCGAGGCCTTGTCCTCCATCGCGCGAAACTGCGCCACCAGCGTGCGGCCGAATTCGGTGACCACCGCACCGCCGCCGCGCTTGCCGCCGACCGCGGTCATCACCACCGGTTCGATAAAGCTCGCATTCAGCGCTTCGACCAGTTGCCAGGCGCGGCGGTAGGACATGCCCATTTCACGCGCGGCCGCCGAGATTGAACCCGTGGAATCGATCAGTGCCACCAGCTGCGCCTTGCCCGGCCCGATCGCCGGATGGTCGCTCGCCAGCACGCGCAGCATCAGTCCGGGATAACGTGCCATGTTCAGTGTCCTTCGCCAAACAACGGCAGGCAGACCTGGCGCTCACCATGCCCCGCCATCACCGTGGCCACCGCCACATCCACGCCATACAGTTCGCGCAGGCTGGCATCCGACATCACCTCGCGCGGCGTACCACAGGCCAGCAGCTTTCCGCCGCGCAGCAATGCCACACGGCTGGCGCAAAGAAAAACCTGGTCGGGATCGTGGGTGGACAACAACACGCCAATCCCGTCCGCAGCCAGGGCACGGATACGCTCAAGCACGCGCAACTGGTTGCCGAAGTCGAGATTCGCTGTCGGCTCATCCATCACCATCAGCGTCGCTGCCTGCGCCAGCGCGCGTGCAATCAGCACCAGCTGGCGTTCGCCACCGGAAATCCGCGTATAGGCGGCATCGGCAAGTTGCGTGAGACCCATACGCGCGATGGCCTCATCGGCCAGTTCGCGGTCATGCCGCGACGGCATCGCGAACAGGCCGAGGTGCGCGGTGCGTCCCATCAGTACCACCTCACGCACGCTGTACGGGAAAAAAGTGCCATGGGCCTGCGGCACATAACTGACACGCTGCGCCACCACTTCGCGCGGCAATGTCTCGAGCTCGATGCCATCAAGCAGCAGGCGGCCACCCTGCTTCGGCAGCAGGCCGAGCAGGGTCTTGAACAGCGTGGTCTTGCCACTGCCATTGGGTCCGAGCAGGGCCAGAACCTCGCCCGCGGCCAGTTGCAGCGAGACGCCGCGACCGACGCTGCGGCCGGGATAACCAAAATCGAGGGCTTCGGCAGTGAGGGTCATGGTCAGGAACCTATTGCCAGACTCTTCTTGCCGTGGCGAGCTGCCACAGGAACAGCGGCGTGCCGACAAAGGCCGTCAACACACCGAGCGGAATCTCGACATCGGCGAGCACCCGCGCCAGCGTGTCCACCGCCACCAGGAAACCGGCGCCGAGCAGCACCGACAGCGGCAGCAGGCGCGAGAAATCGGGACCACTCAGCAGCCGCGCAAAATGCGGGATCACCAGCCCGATCCAGCCCACCACCCCGGCAATCGCCACCGCCGCCGAAGTCATCAGCGTCGCGCAGACAATCACCGCAAGGCGGACGCGGCCGGTGGCAACCCCCAGCGCCCGCGCCTCTTCGTCATCCAGCGCCAGCACGTTGATGCGCCAGCGCAGCAACCACAACGGAATCAGGCCGATGATGATCAGCGGCGCGGCCAGACGCAGGTCGGCCGGGTTCACCGAAGCCAGGCTGCCGAGCAGCCAGAAAGTGATCGCCGGCAACTGGTTATAGGGATCGGCTAGGTATTTCAGCAGCGCCACGCAGGCGCCCAGCAGCGAACCGAGCACCACGCCGGCGAGTACCAGCACCAGCAGCGGATCGTGGCCGCGCACCGCACACGCGGTGACATACACCAGAGCCACCGCGAGCAGTCCGCCGGCGAAGGCCATGCCCTGGATCAGCACCACGCCCAGCGACAGGAAAATACCAAGCACCGCGCCCACCGCGGCGCCGGCGGATACACCGAGGATGTCCGGCGATACCAGCGGATTGCGGAACAGGTTCTGGTAGGCCGCGCCGGCCGCGGCCAAGGCCGCGCCAACCAGCAGCGCCGACAACACACGCGGTCCGCGGATCTGCAGCACCACGGTTTCGACCGCGGGATCCAGCCCGTGCGGCGCGCCGCCCAGCCAGGACCACAACACGCGCAGCACGTCGCCGGCCGCCACCGGGTAACGCCCGGCGGCAAAAGCCAGCGCAGACAGCAGCGCCACTGTGATGACGCCGAGTCCGACAAGCAGGGAAATGCGGCCGCGACTGGCTTCTGAAAATGACACCGGGAGTTTCCGCGCTCTGAAAGCGCGCAAGCATACCGCAGCCGGCCTGCTCAGCGTTTGGCGTTGGGAAAGAACAGTTGATCGGCGCCTATCTTGTACGACGCAATCGTCGCCTGGCCTTCAGGCGACACCACCCAGTCGACAAAAGCCTGGCCCTGCTCACGTTTGACGTGGGGATGTTTCGCCGGATTGACCAGCATCACGCCATACTGGTTGAACAGGCGCTGGTCGCCCTCGACCACAATCACCAGGTCGCCGCGGTTCCTGAACGACAGCCAGGTGCCGCGGTCGGTGAAGGCGTAGGCGTTCATCGCCGAGGCGGTGTTCAGCGTCGGGCCCATGCCGGAACCGGTTTCGCGATACCAGCTGCCCTTGCCGCCTTGCGGATCGACACCCGCGGTTTTCCACAGGCGCAGCTCGGCGGCATGGGTGCCACTCTTGTCGCCACGCGAGGCAAAGGGAGCACCGGCCGCGGCAATCTTTTTACAGGCATCAACGATGTCGCGGCTGCCGAGGACTTTGGCCGGATCGGATTTCGGGCCGACCAGCACGAAGTCGTTGTACATCACTTCCCGGCGGCGCAAGCCGAAACCCTCGGCGACAAACTTCTCCTCCGCCGCCGGGTCATGCACAAACACCACGTCGGCGTCGCCGCGGCGTGCCATGTCCAGTGCCTGGCCGGTGCCCAGTGCCACCACCCGCACCTGGATGCCGGTCTTTTTCTCGAACACCGGCAGCAGGTGCCTGAACAACCCGGACTGCTCGGTCGATGTGGTCGAAGCCACCGTGATGAAATTCTGCTGGGCCTGCACGCCGGTGACGGACAACACAAGCACCAGTGACAGCAACAATCTGCGGAATCGGTTCACGGCAGTTCCCCTCGGATGAAAGTCTCCGCCTCGCTTGAAGCGGGTTTGCTGAAAAAACGTTCAATCGGCGTCTGCTCCTTGAGCAGCCCGCGGTCGATGAACAACACCTCGTCACCGAGGCGCCGCGCCTGGCCGAGGTTGTGTGTGGTCATGACGATCTTGGTGCCGGCGGCATGGATCATGTTGATCAGCGACTCGATCTCCTGCGTTGCCGCGGGGTCGAGATTGGCCGTCGGTTCGTCGAGGAACAGCACATCCGGCCCCAGCGCCCAGGCCCTTGCCAGCGCCAGCCGCTGCTGCTCGCCCCCGGACAGCACCCGCGCCGGCCGCGAAGCCTGCTGCGCCAGCCCGACCACCTCGAGCACATCCTGTGCGCGCAACTCGCACTCGCGCGGCGACTTGCCGGCAAGCTTCAGGCCGTAGATCACGTTGGCCAGTGCCGAACGGCGCAGCATCACCGGACGCTGGAACACCATGGCTTGGCGGCGGCGCGGATCACCGCCTTTGGCACCATGCCAGATGACTTCGCCGCCGGAAGGCACGAGCAGGCCGTGGCACAGCCGCATCAGCACGCTTTTGCCGGCGCCATTGGGGCCGAGGATGATGCTGCGCGGCCCGGCCTCGAGCCGCGCCGAGATGCCGCGGATGATCGGATGACCGCCGGCGGAAAACCTCAGGTTGTGCAGTTCCAGCGGCAGCATGATCAGCCGTACCTCCGCGTCGCCAGCTCGCGGATTAGCGCCGCCAGCGCGTTGAGCAGCAGCACCAGTGCCAGCAGCACCAGCCCCAAGCCCAGCGCCAGAGGCAGATCGCCCTTGCTGGTTTCGAGTGCGATCGCAGTGGTCATCACCCGCGTCACGCCATCGATGTTGCCGCCGACGATCATCACCGCGCCGACCTCGGCGGCGGCCCGGCCGAAACCGGCAAGCACGATGGTGACCAGCGAAAAGCGGGTATCCCAGATCAGCGTCAGCGCCGCGGACGGTCTGCTGGCGCCCAGCGAACGCAGCTGTTCGTCGTATTCACGCCAGGCATCCTCGATCACCTGCCGCGACAGCGCGGCAATGATCGGCACCACCAGCACGGTCTGCGCCACCACCATCGCCGAGGGGGTGAACAGGATGCCGAGGCTGCCGAGGGGGCCGGCACGCGACAGCAGCAGATAGACCAGCAGGCCAACCACCACCGGCGGCAGGCCCATCAGCGCGTTGAGCAGCACGATCAGCAACTGGCGGCCGGGAAAACGGCCGACCGCAATGGCTGCACCCAGCGGTAGCGCGATTGCGCTGGCGATCAGCACCGCCGACAGGCTGACCTGCAGGCTGAGCAGGACGATACTGACCAATCCCGGTTCGACGCCGGCGATCAGCGCCCACGCTGCGGCAAAAGCCTCCCCCAATCCGCTCATGAAATATCCGGCATCAATTATTTGCCCGGATATTCCCGCATAATCGGGGCAGCCTTAATATGCAATTATTTGCCGATATAGCCCCTTAACCCCCCCATAACTCCCTCTTAAACCACCCCAACCATGCCCCTTTCCCCGCGCATCAGTGCCCAGATCCGCTGGACCCTCGGCCCCCTGGAAATCGAACCCCGGCTGGTGGCCCTGCTCGAATCGGTGGCCCGCAACGGCAACCTGCAGGCTGCCGCCAAAAGCGCCGGCCTGTCCTACCGCCATGCCTGGGGCCTGCTCGAGGCCGCCGGCAACTCCCTCGGTGACCAGCTGGTAATCCGCCACCAGGGCCGCGGCACCGCGCTGTCACCGCTGGGTACCAAGCTGCTGGAGGGCATGGTTGATGTAAACGGCTCGCTTGCCGCCGCACTGCGCGAAGGTGAGGCCCGGATGGCGGCCCATATCGCCGAGGCACCTGCCACGCCGGTGGCCTCGACTGGTGTGGTGCTGCATGCCAGCCACGATCTGGCGCTGGCGCAGATGCGCGGGGTGTTCGCGCGAGCCACCGGCATCGGCCTCGAACTGCAGTTCCACGGCAGCCTTGACTGCCTCGCCGCCTTGCGCCGCAAGCAATGCGATCTGGCGGGTTTTCATCTGCCGGCGATACCGGGCACGCGCACGCTGGCCGCGCAGTTCCTGCCCTATCTCGGCCTCAGGGGCTGGCAGGCCACCCATTTGCTCGACCGCACCCAGGGCCTGATGGTGCGCGCCGGCAATCCCAAACAGCTGCAGCGCCTGGCCGATCTCGCGAAATCCGGCGTACGTTTCGTCAACCGCCAGCCGGGATCGGGCACGCGGCTGTGCCTGGATTTCCTGCTCTCGCAGCAAGGTGTCTCGCCGGCCGACATCCACGGCTACACCCATGAGGAATTCACCCACGCCGCGGTCGCCGCCGCCGTGGCCAGCGGCATGGCCGATGCGGCCTTCGGCATCGAGGCCGCGGCACGCGAACATGCGCTGGATTTTGTGCCGGTGGTCAATGAACACTATTACCTGGCCGCACGCCCGGCCTCGCTGGCGCGGCCCGGCGTTCGCGCCCTGCTCGCCCACCTCGACAGCCGTGCCTTCCGCCGTCTGGTCAACAGCCTGGCCGGCTATCGCTCCACTGCCGCCCTGCAATGGCAGCCCGCGGCACAGATCATCCGGTAGTGCTGAAAGCCCCTGATAAAATCATCGCCCCACCTTGAGGATGCCGCGATGACTGAAGCCAATTCCACACCGAGCATGCTGCGCGAATTGTCCTGCGCGGACGACTACGATCCGAATTCGATGCCGGTGCCGAAAGCGCGTGAAGTGATCGCGCGTTACCTGACGCCGGTGGGCACCCACGAGCGCGTGGCGGTACGCGCCGCGCTGGGCCGCGTGCTTGCCGCCGATGTGATATCGCCGCTGGATGTGCCTTCGCATGACAACTCGGCGATGGATGGTTATGCGCTGCGCATCGGCGACCTCAAAACCGATACCAAAGTCACATTGAAAGTCACCGGCAGTTCCTTTGCCGGCGTGCCGTTCAAGGGCAAGGTCGGAGCCGGCGAGGCGGTGCGCATCATGACCGGCGGCGTGGTGCCGGAAGGTGCGGACACCATCGTCATGCAGGAGCACACCGAATCCGGCGACGGCACGGTGACCATCGGCGGCGGCCACAAAAAAGGCCAGAACCTGCGCAAGGCCGGTGAAGACCTGCAGCAGGGCCAGCCTGCGCTGCGCCGAGGCCAGCCGCTGCGCAGTGCCGAGATCGGCCTGATCGCTTCGCTGGGCATCGCCGAGGTTTCGGTGTACCGCAGGCTGCGCGTGGCCTTCTTTTCCACCGGCGACGAACTGGTGTCGATCGGCTCACCGCTGGGCGAAGGCCAGATCTATGACAGCAACCGCTACACCATCCACGGCATGCTCACCCGCATGGGCTGCGACGTCATCGACATGGGCGTGGTGCGCGACGACCCGCAACTGCTCGAGGCGGCGTTCCGTGAAGCCGCCGCGGTCGCCGATGTGGTGATCACCAGCGGCGGCGTGTCGGTGGGTGAAGCCGATTTCGTCAAGGTGCTGCTGAACAAGCTGGGCGAAGTGGTGTTCTGGAAAATCGCGATGAAACCCGGCCGGCCGCTGGCCTACGGCAAGATCGGCAACGCGCATTTCTTCGGCCTGCCCGGCAATCCGGTATCGGTGATGGTGACCTTCTACCAGTTTGTGCGCGATGCGCTGCTCAAGCTGTCCGGCCGTGATCCGGTCGAAGAACTGCCGACCTTCAAGGTGCCCTGCACCTCCACGCTGAAAAAGGCGCCGGGGCGCACCGAATTCCAGCGCGGCATCCTCAGCCGCGATGCTGCGGGCACACTGACCGTGCGGGTCACCGGCGAACAGGGTTCGGGGATACTGCGCTCGATGTCCGAAGCCAACTGCTTCATTATCCTGCCCACCGAACAGGGCAACGTCACGCCGGGCATGATGGTGGAGGTGCAGGTAATGGAAGGTGTTGTCTAAAAAGAACTGCAAGATCAATGGCCAGGTGAGCACATCACCACCATTTGGAGGAAACATAACTTGAGCAGCATCGGAAAACCCCTCCGCTGGGGCATCATCGGCACCGGCTGGGTCGCCAGCGATTACGTCACACCCGGCATCATCAAGAGCCCTGGTTCGCGACTCACCGCCTGCCTCGGCAGCTCGCCGGAAAAATCGCGGGCCTTCGCCGAAAAATTCAAGGCCCCGCATGCCCATGACGATCTTGCCGGCCTGCTCGCCAATCCCGAAGTGGATGCCGTCTATATCGCGCTGCCCAATGCCATGCACCATGCCGCGGTGCTCGCCGCCGCGCGTGCCGGCAAACACATCCTCTGCGAGAAACCCTTCGCGATGAAGACGGCCGAAGCGCGCGAGATGGTTGAGGCCTGCAACAAGGCCGGCGTAGTGCTGCGTATCGCGCACCAGATCCGCCTCGATGCGGCGGTGGTGCGGGCGCGTGAAATCGTGCGCTCGGGCCGTCTCGGACGGCTCGCCGAAGTCTCACTGGAACGCGCCTCGGGGCTAGGCTCGCGGCTGTCCTGGCGCAACGACTTTGCGCAAAGCGGCGTGATGTATGACGTCGGCGTGCACCTGCTCGACCTGATCCAGTACGTGACCGGGCAGCGTTTCGTTGAAGTCTCCGCATTCACCCATCCCGACCGCCGCGCCGGCAAGCCTGATGACACGATGACCGTGCTCGGCCGGCTCGAAGGCGACTGCCATGCGCTGGCCCGTGCCACGCGCGAGGTCGGCAATGCCGAAAACAACCTGATCGTCGAGGGCGCAGACGCCACGCTGGTCACCTCGCCGCTGCGTTTTGCCAAGGAACATGTCATCACCATCCGCGATGCCAAGGGTGGCGTCGAGCAGGAGAGCTTTGCAGTCAGCCCCGCCTACGACCTGCAGGTGACGGCTTTCGAGGCCGACGTCCGCGGCGAGCGCAGCCTGCTGCCTGATGGCGAGGATGCGGCATATACGGTAGCGGTGACCAATGCCGTGCTTGCCGCCATCGACGAACGGCGAATCGTCACTGTAAGCCCCTGACCGGCCGGCTTGCAGCCGCAGGCGGCACCCTGCACAATCTTCAACGCATAGCCATAACGAATAACAACACGTTCCGGAGGAGCACCATGTCCCGCACCGCCCTCGCCGTCAGCGTCATGCTCGTAGCATCCAGTTTTACGGCTACAGCCCAGAACTACCCGGCCAAGCCGGTGCGCATCATCAATCCGCTGGCTGCCGGCGGTAATGTCGATATCGTTGCCCGCGGCGTGGCCGAACAGATGAGCAAATCGCTGGGCCAGCAGGTGCTGGTGGAAAACCGGCCCGGTGCCAGCGCCCTGGTCGGCACCCGCTACGTCAAGGGCCAGCCCGCAGATGGCTACACCTTTCTCGCCATCGCCAACACCTTTGCCCGCGTGCCGGCGATAATCAAGGAGCCCGGCTACGACCCGCTGAAGGATTTCACCGGGGTTTCGCAGACCTGCGACATTCCGATGGTGCTGGTGGTCAACCCGGCGCTGCCGGTGAAAAACCTCAAGGAGTTCATCGCGCTCGCAAAACGACGGCCCGGCGAACTCACCTACGGCACCGCCGGCAGCGGCGGCACCGGACATGTCGCCGGCGAGATGTTCAGCCAGCAGGCCGGCATCAAGCTGATGCATGTGCCGTACAAGGGCAATGCCCCCGCGACCACCGACCTGGTGGGCGGCCAGATCATGCTGATGTTCGACCAGGTCAGCACTTCGGCAAACTATGTGCAGGCAGGACGCCTGCGTGCCATTGCGGTCACCACCAAAAAACGCTCGCCGGTGTTCCCTGACGTGCCGACCATCGACGAAGCCGGCGTCAAGGGTTTCGAGGACAGCACCTTCAACGGCATCGTCGCTCCGGCCGGCACGCCCCGCGACATCCCTGAAAAAATCCGCGCCGAAACCGCCAAAGCCGTTGCTGTACCGGCGCTGAAGGAACGCTTCGACAAGATCGGCATCCCGCTGATCGCCAGCAACTCGCTGGACGAATTCAACGCCTACCTGCGCCGCCACGTCGAGGACTTCGCCAAACTCGCCAAGACCGCGGGCATCACGGCAAACTGATACCACCTACCAAGCACGGAATCCGACACATGCCGATCAGCCACATTGAACATTTCCTGATCCAGACCACCGACCTCGAAGCCACACGCGACTGGTACGTGCAGGTGCTGGGTTTCCGCGAAGGCCCGCACCCGGATTTCAAGTTCCCGGTGGTCTGGCTCTATCTTGGGGACACCGATGTCGTGCACCTGACCCAGGGTGGCAAAAACGTCAGCGAAAACCGCAAGGCCTATCTCGGCCAGCAGTCGGAGGCCACCACCGGCAGCGGTGTTGTCGATCACATCGCCTTCCGCTGCACTGGCCTCACCGAGATGATGGAGCGCCTGAGTCGCAGCAAGGTCGAGTTCCGCAAGCGCATGGTCGACGATCAGGGCCTGTTCCAGCTCTTCCTGTTGGATCCCAATGGCGTCAAGATCGAGCTCAATTTCTCCAATGCCGAAGCCAAAGGCGTCACACCGGAGCTGATGGCCTCGGCGCTGCCGGCATGAGCGCGCCGCAGTCGGGTTCCCGCCCGTACAAGATCCGCCAATACCACTACCTTTCCGAAAACAGCCACGTTCATCCCTTCCTGGTCGACCTCTGGCGCGAGGTTGAAGAGGCCACCGCCGGCCGCGTCGCTGCCACAGTCACCGCCAGCAACCAGGGACTGCCCGGCTCGCATCTGGCCATCGTCGACCTGATGGTTGCCGGCGAGATCGAGGCCTATGTGCTGATGGGCGGCATCCTCGGCGGCAAGGTGCCCAGCCTGGAGATCCAGGGCCTGCCCTTCGCCTTCCGCGACCACGCCCAGGTGCATGAGGTGCTCGACGGCCCGCTGGGCGACTACCTGCAGGCGGAACTCAGAGCCAAGGGCATCCACGCCCTGCCCGGCGGCCTGCTCGAGAACGGCTTCCGCCACATCTCCACCACCACGCGGCCAATCCGCGGCGTTGCCGACCTCGAGGGCCTGCGCATCCGCATCCCCGAAGGCCGCATGTTTGCCGATGCCTTCCACAGCCTCGGTGCAGTGCCGGTCGAAGTCAATGTGCTGAAGCTCTACGATGCACTGAAACACAACGAGATCGATGCCCAGGAAAATCCGCTGTCGATCACCGAGGCACTGAAGCTGCACGAAGTGACACGCCATGTCGCTCTGACCTCGCACATGTGGTCGGGCTTCAACATGATGATCGGCCTGAAGTTCTGGAACTCGCTGCCGGAAGACATCCGGCAGATCATCGAGCGTGTCGCACGCAAGCATGTCGCGCGTCAGCGCGCGCATACCGATGCACTGAATCGCGCACTTGAAGGCAGGATCGGCAGCTGGGGCATGCAGGCCAGCACGGTCAACCGCGACGAATTCCGCGGGCGCCTGCGTGAAGCCGGCTTCTACCGCCGCTGGCGCGAGATCACCGGAGACATGGCCTGGCGCCTGCTCGAGGACCGACTGGGTGTATTGACCTGATCAACGAATAAATTATAAGTCATTGTTTTTATTGATATTTTTATAATTCCACAGTCACAAAAAACCCGGCGAAAACCGGGTTTTTTGTTGTCCAGCCGAAGCCGGGGGAACGAATTACTTTTTGCTCGAAGCCACCGTAGCCGGTTTGGATTTCTGCTGTTTCTTGTAACGGTCGGCCACCCGGTCCTGGGACTTGGCGAGACTTTCAGCATCCTTTTTCGCGGCTTCATCCGCCTTGGCCTTGGCTTCAGCGGCCTTGGCCTTGGCCTCCTCTGAAGGCGGCGGCAGTTTCGCCGAAGCCGCACCAATCGCAAAACCCAGCACCAAGGCCGAGCCCCACTTCGCCAGATCACGCAGCTTCATTGTTTCCACCCCTCCTTCATCGCCGAGGCCGCAGCAGGGTTCGCCGCGCCGCCACCGCTCTTGTTGTCACCCGCAACGGCGTCGCGGTACCAGTATTCGTGGTGTTCTTTGGCCCAGATCTCATCGACATAGCCGGTGCGCATAGAGTCATAGGCCCCCTCGACACCGACAGTACCCATGTAGATATGGCCCAGCGACATGGTCACGAACAGCAGCGCTGCAATCGCATGGATCACGTTGGCCTGCTGCATCAGTTCACGGCCCTGCTCGAAATTGGGGAAGTTGAGCACAAAGCCGGTGATGCTGACCACCACGCCGAGGCCGGTCACTCCCATCCAGAACCAGGCTTTCTCGCCGGCATTAAAACGGCCTGAAGGCACGTGGCTGCCGGACAGCAGTCCGCCGCCTTTGGCCAGCCACTGCAGGTCGTGCGCCTTGGGCAGATTGTCCTTCACGTAAGTCAGGAACATCAGCACCGTGCACACCGCAAACACCGGACCTACGAAGTTATGGACCAGCTTCGACAACTGAGCGATCAGGCTGAACAGCGTGTAACCGATGATCGGCAACAGCACATGCTTGCCGAACATGATGATCACACCGGTGATCGCGAGCAGCACAAAGCTGATTGCCGCGCCCCAGTGCACCGTGCGCTCCCAGTAGGCGAAACGCAGCAGCTTGCGGCCGGTCGGTTGCTCGTGCAGCTTGATCGGCCCCTTCCAGTAATAGAAGGCACCGATCACCAGAGCCATCAGCACCAGCAGCCAGCCGCCATAGACGGTCACCACGCGGTTGCGCAGCTGCCGCCAGGTTTCCCCCTCGGTCTGCACCAGCACAGCGGTCTCGACACCGCGCACCTGTGTGGTCTGGTACGGGTTGTCTCCGCCGCGCACGTCACGCCACACCGGCGAATTGTTGCCGGGCTGCGCCTGCTGCCGCGCCGCCTGTTCCTGTGCCGACGACGTATCGGCGGCGATCACCGGTGCAGTGAGTCCCAGCACCAATGCCGCCAGCCCTGCCCCAAGCCACTGCTTCAAGCCGAACCGCATGGCCTCCTCCTTTATTACTTGTTTCGCCAGTTCCGCGAATATGATCCCGGGAAAATGCTTACTGCGCCGACTTGGCGTATTCGTTCTGGCCGCCGTTGCGCGCCTTGATCGCTTTTTCCCAGGCCACCTGATCATTCTTGAACTGGGCGTTCTCCCAGGGCCGGGCGTCGGGCTTGCCCTGATACTGGCCCTGTTTGTAAACGGTCACCGGTTGCTTCTCGCCGCAGCCGGCAGCCAGCACCGCCACTGCAACTGCGGCAGCCGCAACAAGCAGCTTGTTCATGGGCAGTTTGCTCAAGATTTTGCTCCCGCCGGCGGTGTCGCGCCTTTTTCAGGCTTGCCGTAAGCCGTGCCCCAGCCCCAGACCTCGGAACCCTTGCCGCGCTTGAGCACCCGCGTCCGGTAAATGTCAGCGATGACATCGGCATCACCGCCAAGCAGCGCCTTGGTCGAGCACATCTCGGCGCAGGCCGGCAGCTTGCCTTCGGACAGGCGGTTGCGGCCGTATTTCTTGAACTCGGCGGCCGACTGGTCCTGCTCCGGGCCACCGGCACAGAACGTGCACTTGTCCATCTTGCCGCGCAGGCCGAAGGCGCCGTCCTGCGGAAACTGCGGCGCGCCGAAGGGACAGGCATAGAAGCAGTAGCCGCAGCCGATGCACAGGTCCTTGTCGTGGAGCACCACGCCTTCGGAGGTCTTGTAGAAGCAGTCCACCGGGCACACCGCCATACACGGCGCGTCCGAGCAGTGCATGCAGGCGACCGAGATCGACTTCTCGCCCGGCAGACCGTCGTTCAGCGTCACCACGCGGCGGCGGTTAACACCCCAGGGCACCTCGTGCTCGTTCTTGCACGCGGTCACGCAGCCGTTGCACTCGATGCAGCGCTCGGCGTCACACAGGAATTTCATTCTGGCCATGTTGTTCTCCTGGTTTTCTCGTCGTTATGCCTTGGCGACCTGGCACAGCGTGGTCTTGGTTTCCTGCATCATGGTCACGATGTCGTAGCCATAAGTGGTTGCCGTATTGACCGCTTCGCCGCGCACCACCGGGGCAGCACCGTCCGGGTATTGCTTCTTCATGTCCTCGCCCTCAAACCAGCCCGCGAAGTGGAAGGGCAGGAACACCGTGCCGGGAGCAACCCGCTCGGTGACCAGCGTCTTCACCTTCAGCTTCGGCTTGCTCGGCGCCGGCGTGGTGACCCACACATATTCGTTGTTGCGCACGCCGCGGTCGTTGGCGTCCTTCGGATTGATCTCGACGAACATTTCCTGCTGCAGCTCGGCAAGCCACGGATTCGACCGCGTCTCGTCGCCGCCGCCCTCGTATTCCACCAGGCGGCCGCTGGTCATGATCAGCGGGAACTGCTTGCCGGCATCCTTGTTCGCGTCCTGCACCGTCTTGAACAGCACCGGCAGGCGCCAGCGGTTCTTCTGGTCGGCGTGGGTCGGATATTTCTCGATCAGGTCCGGGCGCGGGCTGTACAGCGGCTCGCGGTGCAGCGGCACCGGGTCCGGGAAATTCCACACCATTGCGCGCGCCTTGGCGTTGCCGAAGGGATGGCAACCATGCTCCTTCATGAACACGCGGATCATGCCGCCCGAAGGATCGGTTTTCCAGTTCTTGCCCTCGGCCGCCTTCTTCTCGTCCTCGGTGAGTTCATCCCACCAGCCGAGTTTTTTCAGCAGCACATGGTCGAGTTCCGGATAACCCGTGGTCAGGTCGGCGCCCTTCGAGTGCGAGCCGTCTTCCGCCAGCAGATTGACGCCATCCTTCTCGACACCAAAGTTGGCGCGGAAGTTGCCGCCACCATCCATGATGTGGCGATCGGTCTGGTAGAGGTTCGGCGAACCCGGATGCTTCAGCGAAGCATTGCCGTAGCAGGGCCACGGCAGGCCGAAATAATCACCGTCGAGGTCGTATCCGGTCTTTGCGTCCTTGCCGCCCTTGGCGCGCAGCGTCTTCACGTCGAAGACATGCATGTTGCGCATGTGGGCCTGCAGGCGCTCCGGCGACTGGCCGGTGTAACCGATGGTCCACACGCCCCGGTTGATCTCGCGCAGCGTGTCCTCCATGTCCGGCTCGTCCATGCCGCCCTTGCCCTTGGCGAGCTTGATCTTGGCGGTGAACTCCTTGGCGAAGCCGAATTTCTGCGCCAGCTGATACATGATCATGTGATCAGTGCGCGACTCGAACATCGGATCGATCACTTTCTCGCGCCACTGGATGGAACGGTTCGATGCCGTGCAGGAACCCGCGCATTCGAGCTGGGTGGCTGCAGGCAGCAGGTAGACGCCGTCCTTGCGCGCCATTGCCGCCATCGCCGCAGTGGCCGAGGGGTACGGATCAATGACGACCAGCGTGTCAAGTTTCTTGATCGCCTCGATCATTTCCTTGCCGCGGTTCTGGCTGTTCGGCGCATGGCCCCAGAACACCACCGCCTTCAGGTTGCTGTCCTGATCGATCAGTTCGTTCTTTTCCATCACCGCGTCGATCCAGCGCGACACCGTGATGCCGGGCTTGGACATCATGCCCGGTGCGAATTGTTTCTTGATCCACTCGAAATCAACGCCCCAGACGTTCGCGAAGTGCTTCCACGAACCTTCGGCGATGCCGTAGTAACCCGGCAGCGAGTCCGGATTAGGGCCGACGTCGGTCGCACCCTGCACGTTGTCATGCCCGCGGTAGATGTTGGTGCCGCCGCCCGACACCCCGACATTGCCAAGCGCGAGCTGCAGGATGCAGGACGCGCGCACGATGGCGTTGCCGTTGGTGTGCTGGGTCTGGCCCATCGCCCAGACGATGGTGCTGGGCCGGTTCTTGGCCATCTTTTCGGCAACGTCGCGGACTTCCGCTTCCTTCATGCCGGTGACCTTCTCGACCTCCTCGGGCGTCCACTTGGCCGCCTCCTCCTTGACCTTGTCCATGCCGTAGACACGGGCCTTGATGTAGTCCTTGTCTTCCCAGCCGTTCTTGAAGATGTGGTGCAGCATGCCCATCAGGAAGGCCACGTCGGTTCCCGAGCGGATGCGGTAGAAGGTGTCGGCCTTGGCCGCGGTGCGCGTGAAGCGCGGATCCACCACGATCACCTTGGCGCCGTTTTCCTTGGCGTGCAGGGTGTGCAGCATCGACACCGGATGCGCCTCGGCCGCATTGGAACCGAAGAACAGGATGCACTTTGAATTCTGTTCATCGTTGTACGAGTTGGTCATCGCGCCATAACCCCAGGTATTCGCCACACCCGCTACCGTGGTCGAGTGGCAAATGCGCGCCTGGTGATCCATGTTGTTGGTGCCGAAGAACGACACGAACTTGCGCAGCAGGTAGGACTGCTCGTTGTTGTGCTTGCTGGAACCGATCCAGAAGGTGGCATCAGGACCTGACTCCTTGCGGATTTTGAGCAGCCGCTCGCTGACCTCGTTGAGGGCGACATCCCAGGAAATCTTCTCCCACTTGCCGTCCTTCAGCTTCATCGGCGTGCGCAGGCGGTGCGAAATTTCGTGCATGCCGTGCTCGCGGATCGAAGCCCCCTTCGCGCAGTGCGCGCCGAGGTTGATCGGCGAATCGAACACCGGCTCCTGACGGATCCACACGCCGTTCTGCACCACCGCATCGATCGCGCAGCCCACCGAACAGTGGGTGCAGATCGTGCGTTTGACTTCGATCTTGCCGTCAGCGGCCTTGTCGGCGGCCTCGGCCTTTTTCATCACCGGGAACGGCAGCTGCGACAGCGCCGCGGCGCCGCCGGCGGCCATGCCGCTGCGCTTGAGGAAAGTGCGGCGGTCGATGGTGTTGCCGAGAAAGGCCGAGGCATTGCGCACCATGCGCTGCTGGCCTGCGGTTGCGCCGGACTGCGTGGATTTGCGAGTGAGCAACATGATGTTCTCCTCAGACCTTGGTGGTTTCGTAGTAGCGGCGCACGTGTTCGGTCACCTGGTAGCCCCGCCCGTCACGCACTTTCTGCCCGGCTTCGGCGCTGCGTTCGCGCTCGCCCCCGACCTGGGTCACTGCGGCGGCAGCAGCTGCGCCCCCAACACCGACAGCGGCAAGAAACTTGCGGCGGTTCATTTTGCTGTTCATGACGTCCTCCTCAGGCGAGATCGAAATACTGCGTTTCGTGGGTAATGAATGCGTCGGCAAAACCGGCGGCGCAGCGATACAGCTCCGCATCAGCGGAAGCTGCGGCCACTTTCTCGAACAGGCGCGATGTCCACGGCGCGACATAGGCCAGAAAAAATTCACGTTGCCGGGCGAAGGCTTCAGGATCCTGCGCCTCGTCGGCAATCAGCCCGCGCATCACGTCAAACAGCGCGGCCAGATGATCTTCGTATTCAGTGCTTTCTGCAGCGCGGGCATAACCCAGCGAAGTGAGGTCATCGCGCAGTTCGGCCAGCAGCTGGCCGCGGCGGCGGCCCGACATGTAGCTCGAGGCATACAGCGACACCGCAGGCTGGCCCGGGCTGACAAACAGCGCATCAAACTGGGCCGCGGCAGCCTGGGCGTCCGTGCTGCGAGCGGCGGCGCACAGTGCGCGCCAGGCCACACCCAGCGTACCGGCTTCGTCTTCGATCAGCGATTCGGCTGCCGCCAGTTGCCGCAGCAATTGCACATCGGGACGTGCATGAAACAGATGGGACAAGACGGCATAGAGCCCGGCTCTTGCGCCGTTCTCCTCCGGGCTGCCTGTCTGCGGAGCTGCGCTCCTGACAGTTTCTGTGGTTGCCGTCATCATGTGAAATCCTACCTATCTTATGACCGCTTCAAGCAAATTTCCACAAGAAAACTTTCCCTAAACGATAGTAATTCTCATCTGAAACGGGCCGGTCAAATACTGACGACATCCTTACGTATCCAGGATGTTGCCGTGCTGCGAGTTCTGCAGCAGATCGACCACCCTGCAGTCCGCACACATCTTGATGCGGTCCAGCGCACCGGGCTGGGAGAACATCGAATGCTGCCCCAGCTTGCTGATCATTCCATCAACCATCTGTTTGGTTCCAAAGGGTTTTCCGCATTTGATGCAGGCAAAAGGCACAGTCTCGTTAAGGGTTATCGGCTGCTTGGCCGCCGCCCCCGGCGTAAGCCGCGGCAACAGTGAAATCGCCTGTTCTGGACAAGTACTGGCACATAAGCCGCACTGCACGCAGTTGCGCTCGATGAAGCGCAGCGCCGGTGATTCCTTGGAATCGAGCAGCGCCCCTTCCGGGCAGCTGCCAACGCAGGCCAGGCACAAGGTGCACTTGTCCTTGTTAATAGCCAGCCCGCCGAACGGCGCCCCGCCCTTCAGCGCAATCGCCGCAGGTTTCGCGACCGAGATCTCCGCGAAATGGTCGAACACAAAATCCAGCGTCGTGCGTTTCTCGTTGCCGAGGTTGAAACCCGCCGCCTTCAGCGCGTTCACGGCCGGCAGTGCCGCAATGCGCGCCGCCGCTGTGGCCGCGTCATCCGCGGCCAGCAAATGCAAACGCCCCGCCCCCAGGCCGAAGCCCGCGAGGATCTCCTCGCCCAATGCCATCTGCGCCGTCAGCGCCGCAGCGTATTCGTCAGCCTCGGAACCTGCAGCCAGCACCACCACCTGTGCCGCGCCCAGCGCCACCGCACCGAGCATCAGGTCGAGCCCGACCGCCGCGACATGCAGCACCTCCACCGGAATCAGGTCCGCCGGCAGTCCTTTGCCGCTGCGCGCCATGTTTGCGATCAGTGCCCGCCCGTCCTCGCCGTTATGGAACAGCAGCCGCGGATTTTTGCCGCCGGCCGCGGCATAGGCCTTGAGCATCGCCTTGATGCGCAGGCCGACATCGGCCACCCGCGGATAGGCATAGGTCATCGCGCCTGAGGGACAGACCGTGGCGCAGCCGCCGCAGCCCATGCACAGATGCGGATCAACCACCACGCGGTTTTCCTTCAGCATGCTGCTGATCGCGCCGGTGGAACAGACATCGATGCAGCGCGTGCAGCCGGTGATGCCCGAGCGCGCATGGGCGCAGAGGCTTTCCTTGTAGTTGAAGAATTTCGGCTTTTCGAAGCTGCCGGTGAGCTGGGGCAGCTTCGCCGCGGCCAGCGCCTGCTCCAGCGGATCGCGCCCCGGCGCCAGATAACCCTGGGGCGGCTGCGAGCGGCGGATCAGCGGCGGATCGGACAGATCAAACACCAGATCAAAACGCTCGTGGCGTGTCGCATCGCCGCGGTTGAAATCGATGGCCTTCACCTCACCGCAGGCGGCAACGCAACTGCGGTGCGACTTGCAGCGCGTCATGTCAATCTGCAGCGCCGCGGTGATTGCCTGCTCCGGACAGGCGCGCACACAGGCGCCGCAGCGTGTGCAGGCTTCGAGATCGATCGGATTGCGCTGGGTCCAGTTCACCTCGAAGGCACCGAGGTGGCCGTCGAGTTTTTCCACCGCGCCGGACATCACTGCATAACGGCGATCGACCGGAAGTTCGGCACCACGAGCCTCGTCGGTGAGCAGCACCGTCACCGACAGCGTCGCCGCAAGGCGCTCGGCCCAGGGCAGCGCCGCCGCACCGGGGCCGACGATCAGCAGCTCCGAGCCCGCCTCGTAATCCACCGTCGGCACCGGCTCCGGATCAGGCAGGTCGGCCGCCGCCAGCAGGGCCGCCATTTTCGGCGCGGCCTGCTTGCCCTGCGCCGACCAGCCGGCGTTTTCACGGATGTTGGCGAAGCGGATCGTGCCCTTGCCGCCCAACTCCTCATGCAGCACGCCAAACAGCGGCGCCTCCTGGGTACAGGCCACCAGCAGGTCATCACCAGTCTTCACCGCCGCTTCAAAGGCGGCGAGATGCTGGCGGCACAGCGCATCCTGCACTTTCGGCGGCGCGCCCCCTTCGCCCAGCGCGGCGGCAATGGCCTTGCCGTCGACACTCATCGTACGGTTGCAGTTGCAGAGCAGGGTCTTGTGGCGCATGGGCTTTCCGTTTCGGATGGCTGCGCGGTTCAGGCGCGTTTTACAGGATTGGTTTCGGGTTCTGACTCAGCCGGCAAAGGCACACCGGCATCGGGTACCGCTTCAGTCAGCACTGGAGGTGGTTCTTCCGGAGAATCAACCGGCAGCGCATCGGCCTGCGCAGTCTCCCCGTCTTCCGGCGGCAATCCGGCCTCACGCAATCGCTGCGCTTCACGCTCAGTTTCCCGTCGCGCTTCTTCTTCACGCCGCTCGCGCGAGGCCCTGAGGATATCCTGCGCATGGCGCAGCTCCTTCATCATCGCCTCGGGAATCGGGTCATCCTTCGAATAGTCATCAATATAGATGTCCAGCCCGTCCATCACATTGAAGTGCGGATCGCTGAACAGCTTTTTCAGTGCAGCCCGGCGCAGGCCCTCGTCCACCTTCGGGTGCAGGAAAGCGGTGAAATCCGAATCCTTGGTCAATGACTCCAGCGGCGGCAGCACCGGCGGTGCATCAGCCGCCGCCGGGCGTGCCGGGGCCGCTGCGGGTGGCTCTGCGCGCGCCTCGCTCTTGCGCCGCGACCAGCGCGACAGGAATTCCTCGGCGTTTTCCTTGCGGTCCTTGCTATCCGGTGGCTTGGTCATCACCGGTTCTCCTCGGCGTCAGTCAGGACGCCAGTTGCCCATGCGGCCTTTGTCTTTATTGGTCGCGTATTTCGGTTTTTTCCGGGGTTCAGGTTTGTAATGCTGCTCGCAATACGCGGCCAGCCACGGCACCAGCTCCACCGGCAACGGCACGCCATCCACCGACTCGCCGCTGTCGAGCCAGCGCGAGCCCTCGTGATAACTCACCGTCAATCCGGCCGGCACAGCCTGTTCTTCTTCCATCCGCCACATCACAAACACCTTGGGCTGCGGCGAAGTGATGTTCATGTAATAACCCTCGGCCTCGTCGCGCTGCAGCGTCACCTGCAATCCGCTGTGCAGCACCTGGCGGCGTTCCGGCGTATCGACAATCACCTGCGGCGCGGCACCGGGCTTGATGTCGGGCACCACGCCTTTCGCCTCCCAGCGCTCGCTGGCCCAGCGGTTCTCCAGCGGCACGCGCTCCATGATCACGGCGGCGGCCCAGCGCGTGGAAAGTGGCACGGCATTCGGTTCGGCAGCATTCGACATGGCTGCATTCTGCGCCAGCGCTTCCGCAGGTTCAACAAGGCATTGCGCTAAATACCTGATTTGCAAGTGTTGTCTTCCCGGGGCTTGGTTGCACCGGCGGAATGCGAACTGCCATAATCGGGCGCTCAGCATGCACACACCCGCAATGAACGCACCGCTCACCGCAGCCCCCGCCCCCTCCGTGGCACAACGCGACCGCCTCGGCCGGCCGCTGCGCGACCTGCGCATTTCGGTCACCGACCGCTGCAACTTCCGCTGCGTCTACTGCATGCCCAAGGAAATCTTCGGCAAGGACTACCAGTTCCTCGAACGCTCGGCACTGCTGTCCTTCGAGGAAATCACCCGCATCGCGCGGCTGTTCACCCGCCTCGGTGTCGAAAAAATCCGCCTCACCGGCGGCGAGCCGCTGGTGCGCCGTAATCTCGAACAGCTGATCGAACAGCTCGCGCTGATCCCCGGCCTCGACCTGACGCTGACCACCAACGGCTCGCTGCTCGCCAAAAAAGCCGAAGCCCTGCACGCTGCCGGCCTGAAACGCATCACCGTCAGCCTCGATTCACTGGACGACGCGGTGTTCAAGGCGATGAACGACGTCGATTTCCCGGTGGCGAAAGTCATCGAAGGCATCGATGCCGCAGCCGCAGCCGGCTTCGCGCCGATCAAGGTGAACATGGTCGTCAAGCGCGGCCTCAACGAACACAGCATCCTGCCGATGGCGCGCTTTTTCCGCGAGCGCGGCCACATCCTGCGCTTCATCGAATACATGGACGTCGGCGCCACCAACGGCTGGCGCATGGATGACGTGGTCAGCGCGCGCGAAATCGTCGACATCATCAGCCGCGAAATGCCGCTGGAGCCCGCCGTCGCCAACTACAGCGGCGAAGTCGCCGAACGCTGGCGCTACAAGGATGGCGGCGGCGAAATCGGCGTCATCGCCTCGGTCACCCAGGCTTTCTGCCGCGACTGCACCCGCGCCCGTATCTCCACCGAGGGCCAGCTCTACACCTGCCTCTTCGCCACCAGCGGCCACGACCTGCGCGGCCTGATCCGCGGCGGCGCCAACGATGACGAAATCCTCGAACGCATCGGCAGCGTGTGGTCCGCGCGCGAAGACCGCTATTCCGAAATCCGCGGCCTCAACACCGTGCCGCTGAAAAAAATCGAGATGTCCTACATCGGCGGTTGATCGCAGCGCTTGATTGAAGAACAGCGTACTTCCATCTGGATTCCTTCCCCCTCAGGGGGAAGGCCAGGATGGGGGTGGTAAAAATCCAATGCCAAAACCCGAAATCACCCGCGCCACCCGCCCGCTCACCATCGAAGTCGAATCGATCAACGAGCACGGCGAAGCCGAATCGACACCCATCGCCGGCGAACACCCGCTGACGATCTACCTCGACAAGCGCGAGATCGTCACGCTGATGACGCTGGGCCAGAACCCCGAAGCGCTGGTGCTGGGCTATCTGCGCAACCAGCGTCTGGTGCCCTCGGTGGACCACATTGCCGCGGTGCAGGTCGACTGGGAAACCGATTCCGCCGCAGTCACCACGCGCAAGCGCGTAAAAAACCTGACGCAGAAAATGAGCAAGCGCACCGTCACCACCGGCTGCGGCCAGGGCACGGTATTTGGCGACCTGATGGAAGAAATCGACAGCATCAAACTGCGCGATGACGTGCAGCTTTCAGAGGCCGGCCTGCACGCCCTGCTCGACGCCGTGCGCCGCCACGAAACCATCTACAAAAGCGCCGGCGCCGTGCATGGCTGCGCACTGGCCGCGGTCAACGGTGATACCGCTGAAATCCTGCACTTCGTTGAAGACGTCGGTCGCCACAACGCGGTGGATGCCATCGCCGGCCTGATGTGGCTGGAAGACATCGACGGCTCGGACAAGGTCTTCTACACCACCGGCCGCCTGACCTCGGAAATGGTGATCAAGGCCGCGCAGATGCGCATTCCCTTTCTGGTGTCGCGCTCCGGCCTCACGCAGATGGGCCACGATGTCGCGATGCGCACCGGCATCACCATGATCGGCCGCGCCGTCAACAAGCACTATCTGCTGTTCACCGGCCGCGAGCGTTTTGTGAAGCCGGTGACGCGCACGCTGATCGCATGACCATGACGGGGACGACAGCCGGAATCACCGGCGTATTACTCGCCGGCGGCCAGGGCCGGCGCATGGGCGGCGTCGACAAAGGGCTGCAGCTGCTGCGTGGCAAGGCCATGGCGCAGCACGTCATCGACCGCTTCGCCCCGCAGGTCGATGAACTGCTGATCAACGCCAATCAAAATATTGAACAATATCAAGCACTTGGGTACAGGGTCATCCCCGACACCATCGGCGGCTTCGCCGGCCCGCTCGCCGGCCTGCACCGGGGCCTGAGCGAAGCCGCGCACCCGCTGGTGGTCACCGCGCCCTGCGACTCCCCGTTCCTGCCGCTGGATCTGGTCGCGCAACTCAAGGCCGCGATGGATGCGAACAACGCTGAACTCGCCGTCGCCAAAACCGGCGACCAGCCGCATCCGGTGTTCAGCCTGTGCAGGACAACCGTGCTGCCGAGCCTGACCGCCTTTCTCGAAAGCGGTGGCCGCAAGATCGACCTGTGGTATTCGCAGCTGAAAGTGGTGGAAGTGCAGTTTGCGGATGAAGCGGCGTTCCGCAATATCAATACGCGGGAAGAGCTGGCTGCGAACAGCGGCGGTTAGATACCCCGTAGGGCGGATGAGGCGCACAGCGCCGTTATCCGCCGCTGCAGTTCATCACGCAAACAAGCACATCCATGCGGCGCATTACGCTCCGCTAATGCGCCCTACGTGCTGCGCTTTTAACAGCCATTTCAAAAGTATTGAATACTCCCAAACACCTTATACATGCCGTAAACATAACACCCACTCCAAATTGCTGTAACGAATAGCCGACCGACATAGTTTTCCGGCTTTGCATCAAAACATAAAGCTGGTCCTAGACCGACAACTTGGCCAAAAACAAAAGCACTCAGCATTGCGATCCCAAACCAGATCGGAATGCAATACAAAATGTTGTCACGAAAAACAGCCTCTGGTCCGGCGAATGACACCACAAATGCGATTAACCCGGAAATAATCAATGCAGTAACTACATGGCCAGAAAATCTCCATCTCCCTTCAGATATTGCACGAAGCAATGTAAAAAAATTTAACTTCAGCGCCCTCAAAACGATCAAGCTCCTTTGATCCTTAAACGACGCCTCAATCCGCCGTAATCCCCAGCGCCTTCACCACCTTGCCCCACTTGGCGATGTCATCACGGATCAATTGATCAAAAGCCTCCGGCGTGTGGCCGGCCGGTTCAGCACCCAGTTGATCCAGCCGCGCGCGGATTTCCGGCAGCTTCATCGTGGCCGTGGTGACGTTGTAGAGCCTGTCAATGATCGGCTTCGGCGTCTTCGCCGGGGCGAGCAGGCCCCACCACGCTGTTGAATCGAAACCGGGAATGCCGGCTTCGTCCAGGGTCGGCACCTCCGGCAGTGCGGAGGAACGCTTCAGCGAGGTCACCGCCAGCGCGCGCAGGCGGTTGGCCTTCAGGTAAGGCACCGCCACCAGCACCGTGGTGAAGGTGATCTGGGTTTCCCCAGAGACCAGCGCCACCAGCGATGGCGCCGCGCCCTTGTATGGCACATGGGTGGTTTTGACGCCAGCCATCGAGTTGAACAGTTCGGCCGTCAGGTGCGAGGGCGAAGCCGGCCCGATCGACGCATAGAGGATGTCACCGGGGCGGCGTTTGGCCAGCGCCACCAGTTCCTTCACCGACTTCACCGGCAGCGAAGGATTGGAGACCAGGATGTTGGGCACCGTGCCGAACACGGTGATCGATGCAAAGTCACGCACCGTATCAAAAGGCAGGCTGCGGTAGAGAATCTGGTTCTGCGAATGGCTGGAGAAGGTGCCGAGCAGCGTGTAACCGTCAGGCGCCGACTTGGCCACCACCTCGGTGCCCAGCGTGCCGCTGGCCCCGGCGCGGTTGTCGATGATCAGTTGCTGCCCGAGCGATTCCGACATCTTCGGTCCGAGGATGCGGATCACGGTATCGATGCCGCCGCCGGCGGGAAACGGCACGATGGCGCGGATGGGGCGGGTTGGATAAGCGGGGGTAGTGCCTTGGGCTGATGCCCACAGGGGTGTGAGCAAAACGCTGCCCATCAAAGTGCAGAGTCCGAATTTATAACCAGCGCCTTTCATCTGATCCCCTCAGTAGATGGAACGAATGCGGAAAGAAGCGAGGCCAAGTATTGCTTCGTTCAAGCAATCGCCACAGGATTCAAGGTATAAACACGCCCCAAGCGCGCCGCCGCTTTTACATCGCCACTCCTGAGCGCCTCACGCACCTGATCCAGACGCTGCGCATCTTCCAGCGACAGATACGGTGACCAGGAAGTATCGTCCTCGATCACTTCGACCTCGACCTCGGCCACATAGCGGCTTTCGTGGATGAATTTGGTTTTGCGTTTGCTTGTCATTTGCGTCGCTCCGTAAACGCTGCATTCCATCGGGCGGGATCGGGACGGTAAGCCGTCACCAGAACTGCGGGCCGGGTATGGCCTTTGGGGATGCCCCACACCGAATGAATCGGCCGTCCCTCTTGATCAAACTGTAGCACCAAAACTGAAGGCCCCTTCGGGTAGTCGGGATAGTCTTCAATCACTTGCGCGTCGGTGATGCCACCGAGAACTTCGGTCACCGTCAATCCGTCTTCCGCCAGCTCGTCGTAGCCGTGCTCCGATATCCGCAGGTCGCGAAGTTCGATCAGCTTGCGTATGGCGGCGAAAGTGGCGCTCATCGTTTTCCGTCCGAGATTGCCGATCTATTATAAGCCATTGTTTTAATTAACTATTTTATTGACTCTGCGCCGCCACCCGCAACGCCCCCCGCAACCCCACCTTGGCCTCCATCACCACCCTGACCGGTATCCCCGACAGCAGCGGTGTAAACGCACCCTTGCCGGTGAAGCCGCGCATGAAGTTGCCGTCTTTCAGGCGCTGCACGATGCGCGGCGCGATGCCGCCGGCGACATAGACGCCGCCGCGTGCCAATGAATTCAACGCCATGTTACCGGCGAAGGCACCGTAGGCGGCAATGAACAGGTCGAGCGCACGCACGGCAAGCGGGTCAAGTTTGCCCATGCCGTATTCGGTGATGACGGCCGCGGGATCAACACCGGGGCGTTTGGTCGCAGCGAGCAGTTGTTTGGACGGCGCGCCGAAGCCGCTTTCCTGCAGGAATGAAAAAATGCGCATCAGGCCCGGCCCCGAGATCACGCGCTCCCAGGACACGCGGCCGTAGTTGCGGCGCAGGTACACCAGCAGCCGGTCCTGCAATTCGTCGGTGGGCGCGAAGTCGCCGTGCCCGGCTTCAGAGGACAGCACCCGCAGGCGACCACCATCGCGGGAGATGATGCCGACACCCAGACCGGTGCCGGCGCCGACGATCACCGAGGCGGCATCGGGATCGGCTTCGGCTGCCTGCAGCTCGAAGAAATCCGCATCCTGCAGCTCACCAACGCCGATGCCGGCCGCATAAAAGTCGTTGATCAGGCTCACCTGCTTCAGTGCGAACTGCTCGGCCACCGCCGCGGCTTCGACCTGCCAGCCAAGGTTGGTCAGCACCGAGGCCCCCTCCTTCACCGGGCCGGCGACGGCGATGCAGGAGGCGTTGATGGCGGCACGCCGGGGCGCGACTTCGGGCAGCTCGAAAAAACGCTGCAGCATGGGCGCGAAGTTCTGGAATTCGCGGCTGGGGTATTCCTGCTGAACGAGGATTTTCAGTTCGCCGGCAGCGGCTTCGGCCAGTGCGAAGTTGGCATGGGTGCCGCCGATGTCGGCGGCGAGGATCAGGTTCTGGGTCATGTGTTTTTAGTTATTGTCTGATGTACTGAAGGGGATTGATCGAAACGCATTATGCCGAAACCACCGCCCCGGCCGCCTGCATTCGCGCCAGCGGATCTTGGCGGTAGAACTGCACGAGCTGGCGGTAGGCTTCGGGGTAGTCGTGGTGCAGCGCGTCGGGGCGCTCGAAAAACACTTCGCTCAGCACCGCAAAGAATTCACCGGGGTCTTCGGCGGCATATTCGTCGATCAAGCCGTCTTCCCACTGCTCAATGCGGCGTTCGAGATCAGCAAAAGCGCTGCTGAAGGCCTCGGTCCAGGCCTTGCGGTCCATGCCGGCATGCAGCGGCGGGAAGCCGTTGGCGGTGCCATTGCGCATGTCGAGCTTGTGTGCGAATTCGTGGATCACCACGTTGTAGCCGTCGCCGCCGTCGGCCGCCTCGGCATCGACCCAGGACAGGATTACCGGGCCCTGCTCCCAGGCTTCGCCGCTGCGCGGCTCGCGCACGCGATGCACGATGCCGTGTTCATCGGTGTATTCATGTTCGACGATGAATTCGTCGGGATAGACGATGATCTCGACCCAGTCGTCGTACCAGTCGAGGCCGAGGTTCAGCACCGGCAGACAGGCCTGGGCGGCGATCATCAGCCGCATGGTTTCCGTCAGCTCCAGCCCGCCTGCGCCGTGCAGGGATTTTTCAGAGAGGAAGGCGGCGACCAGTTCACGCAGCCGCTGCCGGTCAACGGCAGGCAGAACGCGCAGGAAGGACAGGCGTTCGATCACGCCGGCCCAGATGTCGTCGTTGATGGTGATGCGGCCGGCGGCACGGGCGCGGCGCCAGCGGGAGAACCAGTCCAGCAGGGCCATCAGTTGTTGTCGTTGCGCAGCTGCAGCACCTTCGCGCGCTCGGCCTCTTCGTCGAGATCGACGCCTTCGATCTGCGCAAAACGCTGCGAAATCTTGCCGCTGGTGACCTGCACCTTCTCCACGTCCTCGTAGGCCTGGCGGATATGCTTGGCAAGGTCTTTCATGCGGTCGTCGAAGCGGCCGAACTCCACCGCCAGCCGCGCCAGCGAATCCTTGATCACGTGGATCTGCTTGCGTGTCTCGACATCCTTCAGCACCGCGCGCGCGGTGTTGAGCACCGCCATCAGCGTGGTCGGCGAGACGATCCAGACGCGTTTGGCGCTGGCGTATTCCACGGTCTCGGCGTGGTGGGCGTGGATTTCAGCGAACACCGCCTCGGCCGGCACAAACATCACCGCGCCGTCGGAGGTTTCATTGGCGATGATGTATTTGCGCGAAATGTCATCCACGTGTTTGCGGATGTCGGCGCGGAACTGCTTCTGCGCCAGCGCGCGGTCCACGTCATTGACGCCGGACTCGAACATGCGGTGGTAGTTCTCCAGCGGGAATTTGGAATCCACCGCCACCATGCCAGTCGGCGCCGGCAGGCGCAGCACGCAGTCGGCGCGGGTGCCGTTGGACAGCGTGAACTGCATCTCGTAGGCATTCGGCGGCAACACATTGCGCACCAGGCCTTCAAGCTGCACTTCCCCGAACGCACCCCTGGCCCGTTTATCGCCCAGCAGTTCCTGCAGGCTGACCACGCTGCCGGTCAGGCTTTCGATTTTTTTCTGCGCTTCGTCGATGGTGGCGAGGCGTGTCATCACGCTCATGAAGGTTTCGTTGGTTTTCTTGAAACCTTCGTCGAGGCGCTCATTGACCTTGCCGGCGATTTCGCCGAGCCGCGCGTCGATCTTGGTGTTGAGGCTTTCGGTGGTGGCCGCCAGGCGTTCAAGCAGCGCTTCACGCTGGCCGCCCAGTTCCTGCGACAGGCGCAGTTGCAGCGCATGCAGCACTTCGCGCGTCTGCTTCAGTTCGTCGGCGGTGGAGGTGCGCTGGCGTTCATTGGCTTCGGTGACCTGGGTGCCGAGACGGTCGCCCTGCTTGGTCAGCCCGTCATGCAGATCGCCGAGCATCGCGCGGTGCTTGGTTTCGAGTGACTGTTCCAGCGACTGCTGCAGCGCCTGCAGGTCACGCGCCGAGCCGCGGCTGCGCAGCACCAGCGCCACCACGGCCACTGAAAAAATAACCAATAAAATCAATAAGATAGTGATGATCTGCGCTTCACTCACAGGGTGCTCTTCGGGTTTTGCTGGAGACCCGCGCAGTATAGCCCGCCGCATGCAGTCAGCGGCTTCATCTCTGCGGCTTCAGGACAACATGCGCAGCACCCGCAGCGGCGCCACCCGCAGCACCCAGCGCGTGCCGAGGTGTCCGGCGACGATCACACCGGCAAGGCTGCAGCCGATGCCGATGCCCCACAGCGCGAGACTGAAGGCGTAATCGACATTGATGATGCGGCTCGCCAGCACATAACCCAGCGCATTGGCGCCGGCCGCGGCAATCAGCCCGGCGAGCACGCCGATCATCGCGAACTCGGCGAGGTTGGCACGGGCGAGCTGGCCGCGCGAGGCGCCCAGCGTGCGCATGATGGTGGCCTGATACAGACGTTCATCCTGGGTGCTGGCAATCGCCGCATACAGCACCACCAGCCCCGCCATCAGCGTAAAGAGGAACACAAACTGCACCGCACGCGACACCTGGGTGATCATCGTCTGCACCTGGGTCAGCACCTGCGCCACGTCGATCAGCAGCAGGTTCGGAAAAGTCTTCACCAGGGCATTCAGCAGTTCGATATTGCCCGGCGGCAGATGGAAGCTGCTGACAAAACTCGCCGGATAACGCTCGATCAGGCCCGGCGGCGAGACCACAAAGAAATTGACGTTGAAGGAATCCCAATCGACCTTGCGCAGGCTGGTGACTTCGGCACTGAAGCTGCTACCCGCCGCATCAAAGGTCAGGCGGTCGCCGATTTTCACGCCTAGCGTCTTCGCGATGCCGTCTTCCATCGAAAACTGCTCACGCTGCTTCGTATCTGCGGACCACCACGTGCCGGCGACGAGGCGGTTGTCCTTCTGCATCTTCGTCGCCCAGGACAGGTTGAACTCGCGGTCCACCAGCCGCCGCGCACGGTCGTCGGCGTAATCAGTGGGGGCCACTGCGCGGTCGTTGATGTTGGTCAGCCGCGCCCGCACCATCGGATGCAGTTCGGGCATGGTCATGCCGCGCGCGGCAAAAAATTTCTGCAGCGCCGGAATCTGGTCGGGCTGGATGTTGACGATGAAACGGTTGGGCGCATCCGGCGGCAGGCTGCGCTGCCACAGATCGAGCAGTTCACTGCGGATGATGGTCAGCGTCAGCAGCGCCATCACGCCGACACCCAGCGCCACCACCTGCAGCACGCTGGCCAGCCGCCGCCGGCGCAGGTTGGCAATGCCAAAGCGCCAGGACACGCCGGAACCACCCAGCCGCGACAGCAGCGCAATCACCAGCCAGGCCACCGCACCGGCCAGCAGCATCGCACCGGCAAAACCGGCGAACACCAAGCCGCCGAGTTTGGGGTCGCCCGCCTTCCACAAAATCAGCGCGGCGATCACCGCAATGCCAAGGCCGTAGCCAAGCCAGCCCATGCCGCTCGGCGCGCCGATGTCCCGGCGCAGCACGCGCAACGTAGGCACCTTGGCCAGCGCCACCACCGGCGGTAGCGCGAAGCCGAGCAGCAGCGACAAGCCAGCCACCATGCCATGCAGCGCCGGCATCAGCCCCGGCTCGGGCAGTTCCACGGTGACCAGCGTACCCAGCCACAGGGCCAGCGCATGCTGTGCCAGAAAACCGGCGATACAACCGGCGAGGCTGGCCACGCCGCCGAGCACGACGAACTGGGTCAGATACAAGGTCACCAGCCGGCGCTGGCTGGCGCCGTGGCAGCGCATGATCGCGCAGGCATCAAGGTGGCGCTGCAGGAAGCGCCGCGCGGCGAGTGCAATCGCCACTGCGGCCAGCACCACGGAGAGCAGCGCGGCAAGGCTGAGGAATTTTTCGGCACGTTCCAGCGCGGAGCGGATTTCGGGTCGTGCATCCTCGATGCTCTCGACACGCTGCCCTGCCCCGAGCTTCTGCGTCACCCAGGCACGGTAATCGGCAATCTCGCGCGGCGCACCGGCGACCAGCACGCGGTAGCGCACCCGGCTGCCGATCTGGATCAGTCCGGTGGCGGCGATGTCGGCGTCATTGAGCAGCACCCGCGGCCCGGCGTTGATGAAGCCGATCGCGCTGTCGGGCTCCTGGGTGATCACCTGCGCAATCGGCAGGCGGCTGACACCGATGGTGATGGTGTCGCCCACCGCAACCCCCAGCCGCGACAGCAGGCGTTCATCCACCCAAACCGTTCCCGGCTTCGGGATTTCTTCAGCCTTGCGGTCGGCGCCATGCAGTTGATCGGCAATACGCAGGTCACCACGCAGCGGATAACCGGCGGTGACCACCTTGATTTCGGCGAGCACGTTCTGCCCGCCGCCGCTGGCCATGCTCGGAAAACGCAGCATGCGCGCCACGGTCAGGCCACGCTTCGTGGCCTCGTCAGCATAGTCGCGATCCAGCGCCCGGTCACCGGAAATCACCAAATCTGCGCCGAGCAACTGGTTGGCCTGGCGCGTCAGCGCCTGCTGCACACGATCGGCAAAAAAGCCCACCGTGGTCACACTCGCCACCGCAACTACCACCGCCACAGCGACCAGCGTCAGTTCACCGGCGCGCCAGTCACGCGCGAGCAGGCGCAGTGCCAGTGCGAGATCCGCAGATAATCTCGCCAATGAGCTCATGCCTGCAGCACTCCACCGGCCAGCCGCAGCGCCCGGCCGCAGCGCCGCGACAGTTCAAGATCGTGGGTCACCAGCACCAGCGTGGTGCCGCGTTCGCGGTTCAGCTCGAACATCAGGTCGATGATTGCGGCACCGGTGGCGGCATCGAGGTTGCCGGTGGGTTCATCCGCCAATAACAATGAAGGCTTGGTGGCAAAGGCGCGTGCAATCGCCACACGCTGCTGTTCGCCGCCGGAAAGCTGTTTCGGATAATGGCCCAGCCGCCCGGCAAGGCCGACACGTTCAAGCAGCGCTTTCGCCTCGGTGGCGGCACCACGTTCACCGGCGAGTTCCAGCGGCAGCATCACGTTTTCGAGCGCGGTCATCGCCGGCAGCAGGTTGAAGGACTGGAACACAAAGCCGAGCAGCCTTGCACGCAGCGCGGCGCGGCCGTCTTCGTCGAGTACAAACAGGTCTTCGCCGCTGATCTGCACGCTGCCCGAGGTTGGCGTGTCGAGGCCGGCGAGCAGGCCGAGCAAGGTTGACTTGCCGGAGCCCGAAGCGCCGACCACGGCAACCGCTTCGCCTGCCTGCACGTCGAAACTCACGCCGTCGAGAATGGTCAATGCAGAATCGCCGGTGGTAACCTGCTTGCCGAGATTCGCCACCCGCACCATCACCCTGGATTCTTTGTTCATGCGATTCCGTTTTTTTCTGAAAATGTCCGGCTGGCTGCTGGGACTGCTCTGTGCGCTACCCGCTTCGGCGGCGACGATACTCGTCTACGGTGACAGCCTGTCCGCCGGTTACGGCCTTGCCCGCGGCGCCGACTGGCCGGCGCTGCTGCAGCAGCGGCTGCTTGAACGCAAGACCGATTATAAAGTCGCCAACGCCAGCATCAGCGGCGAGACCACGCTCGGCGGTGTTAACCGCATCGAACAGGCCCTGCGTGAACACCGCCCCTCGCTGACCATCGTCGCGCTGGGCGCCAACGACGGACTGCGTGGCGCCAGTGTCGAAGCAATGCGCACCAATCTTGAGCGCATCATCGATGCCGCGCGCCGCGCCAATTCACGGGTGTTGCTGGTGGGCATGCAGATACCGCCCAACTACGGCCCGCAATACACCGAAAAGTTCCGCCGCAGTTTCGGCGAGATCGCGCGCGCCAAGCGTGTGCCGCTGGTGCCTTTCCTGCTCGAGGGATTCGCCGAGAAACGCGAGCTGTTCCAGCCGGATCAACTGCATCCCGTTGCCGCGGCACAGCCGCTGATCCTGGATACGGTGTGGAAGGTGCTGGGGAAAGAACTAAAAATTCAATAAAAACAATGGCTTACATTAAATCACCGATATCAGCCTAATTCACATTCACCACGGCAGCACCCGCCTCCATCCGGCCGATCACCGCAGCATCGGCAAAACCTTCGGCACGGAAACGGTTCAACACCGCTTCAGCCGCCTGCGGTGCGCAGGCCACCAGCAGGCCGCCGCTGGTCTGCGGATCGGTGAGCAGCTTGCGCAGGTTCATGTGCTCGCCAGCAGGCATCCGCACATCGTGGCCATAGCTCTGCCAGTTGCGATCCGAAGCGCCGGTAACAAAACCCTGCTCCACCAGATATTTCGCCGCGGAAAGCACCGGCAGTTTTGCCGAATCGAGTTGCGCGGAAAGTTTCGAGCCGCGGCAGATTTCGAGCAGGTGCCCGAGCAGGCCGAAGCCGGTGACGTCGGTCAGCGCGTGCACCTCCGGCATTTCGGCCAGCTGCGCGCCCGGCGTATTGAGCTTGGTGGTGGAATCGATCATCTGCTGGTAAGCCTTGTCGCGCAGCTCGCCTTTTTTCAGCGCCGCACTCATGATGCCCACACCCAGCCCCTTGCCGAGGATCAGCACGTCACCGGCCTGCGCGCGGTCGTTGCGCTTGACGCGGTCCGGATGCACCAGCCCCAGCACCACCAGGCCATAGATCGCCTC